>CALMML010000262.1 GCA_937868485.1 uncultured Myxococcales bacterium
CCATCGAGAAAGGACGGTCAAACTTCCGCAGCCCGAGTGAGAAAGTTGCGGAAGTCTCAAGCCGCAGACCTTGAGCATCAAGCTCACGGCTTCTACAACAGTCGTACTCCGCGACGAGCAATCCAGCTGAGCGCGCGTGAAAGTGTCGTCGGATAGATGTTTGTGACTCCGCGCTGATCACTGGCCATTGCTTGTAGAAGTTGTCGCGTAGGAATCTCTCTGTGAAGGAAGGGATTCGACGCAGTGTTCTCTTTGGAGTGATCCCAAAAGCGAGTCTTCATTCCTCCCAAGTTGTAGACGCGCAGATCCAGATCGCTATACGAGGGATGACTCGGAAGCTGGTTCACGTACCACATGCTCATCGCGTAGTCGCCAAGGTACGGAAAGTTCGACAGCAGAGATCCGAGCAGATGGAACGTAGTGTTCGCAGCGAAGGACCGAAACGCTTCAATGATCTGAAGCCTCGCGTTGAGGTTTATCTGAAAGCCATCCTGGGAGGGGACAAAGTGCGGTCGTCGAGCCGTGCTCCAGTTGAACTTTCCATAGGTTGGAAAGACATGCATGTGCTGCTTGGCCTGCGCATGACGTTGGACGATCTGCTCAAGCGCCGTTGCGAACGCACGAGGGTCCGCAGCGTCCGCGATCTCAAGCTGAACATCGAAGCCCTGATACGCCGATGCAACCTCTCTGCTCCGCTGCACCAAGACAAGCCTTCGCACATTTGCCAAGAGCCAGGCTCTCTCCTGTTCAAAGAGCCGTTGCGCCAGCTCGCTGCTCGCACCAAAGACAAAAAAATCACTCGGTCCACGCTGCATGCTCTGCATCCTCCGAAAAGCAACTATGCTGATCGGACCCCAGCTGCGTCTTGGATGTTTTAAGCATGGATCGCACCCCAAAGCTTCCAGAGGACCGTGACCCTCTGGTCCTGCTACGAACCATTTACACCGGCGTGCAGTGGGCCAAGCTGGCGCAGTCACGCAGGCTGTGGAGCGGTGAGACACAGACCTTCACCATCACCTCCATTGACACTGGCGCATCCGTCTGGCGAATCGGTGCCACCGATCGCATCACGTATGAAGGAGGGATTCGACTCAAGCCCCCCGGCGCTCACTTCCGTACCGTATCCGTTGAGCAGCCATCCGCGATGACCGTTCTGCGCATTGATTCCGCGCGATTGAGTCGCTTGGGTCCATCCTCTGTCCAGCAGGCTTTCTCTGCAGCGCAGCTCGAAAGTCCCGTGCTGCTACGCCGGTTTCTGGCGCTACGTACAGCCGACAGCATCGAAGAGGCGCTGGTCCATCTCCTGGTTGAGCTGACCCGCTCAGCGGGCTTGTCAGCTCACGCAGAAGGTCGCGCAGGGCTCCGCACCGATGTAGCCAGAGTGCGCACGATTCTGGATCAGCACTCGTGCCATGGCTTTCGCTTGGAAGAGCTCGCTCAGCTCGCCAACCTGCATCCGGTGTCGCTCGTTCGCTTGTTTCGCCAAGAGTATGGACTTCCGCCGCATGCGTATCTCATCGAGCGTCGGATTGAAGCGGCACAGTCTCTGCTCGCTAGCGGCAAGAGTCCCTGCGAGGTCGCCTTGAGCGTCGGATTCTGCGATCAGAGCCATCTGCATCGACACTTCAAGCGTCGCACAGGACTTACGCCGGACGAATTCCGTCATCAAGAGCAACTGCCTCGCCCTGGCCCACGCATCCGGCAAAGCTGACGGATGACCCCGCAGCGCCAGACGGTCCACACTTGCGCGGATGCGTCCTCCCTGCCAGCGCGCCTGTCCTCTGCGATCGATTCAGCGACTGACGATCGATTGCAACTTCATTTGCGCACATAAAGCCCACGAACAAATGAAAACAGGACGATACGACAGATTTCAGCACAATTGACAAATGAACAGGCATAAGCAAATCGCACGTAGCGTCATATTTTCAACACTTCAGAGCTGTCATCAAATACCGGATCTCAAATTCAGGCAACGTCTCTTCTTTCCATTCAATTGCTTATGAGCAGTGGACCAATCACCGGATATTTAACAATCAAATCGTTTCCAAATCCGTTGCTTGACAGCCCATGAATCCTTTACGATCGGCGCGGCGGTGTCGTTGATTTCAAACGGCCCATGCAGCCAGACACCGAGCTGCGGGGAGCGATCCGGTCTTGAGGAGTACATCACGATGAACAATCAGTTTTTCGGGCAGACGCTGCTTCGCGTCACTGCCTGTTTGTCTCTCAGCTTTGTCTTTGGCTGTAGCTCAGACAGCCCGACGGAATCCGCCAGCACGGCAATGCCTGTCATTGCAGGACTGATTCCAAATTCCGGTTTCTTGGGTCGCTCACCGCAGGTTCAGATCGCAACGTCAGGAACAGCGTTTCAATCGGCAATGCCAACCGTTGATTTTGCCGATCCGGGCATTACTGTTGGGAAAATGGCTGTAAATGGCGATGGAAACATCACGCTATCTGTTGATATCTCTGATGCCGCAAAAGTAGGCGCACACGATGTCACGATCACCTCTGGCGACCGCACCATCAAGCTGTCCGGTGCGTTTTCGGTCCTTCCGTCGCTGACCGCAGAGCAGCAGACGACTCCAGCCTCTGGCATGCAGGGCGGACTGGTCCCGATTGTGCTGCGCAACCAAGACTACGTGCAAAATCCGTTCATCACGACGTTTGGACAGCCTCGACTGGGTGGCGCGGCAGCCTCGCCGATCACCACGGGTGCGACGATCACTGCCGGTCGACTCACGGCCACGGCGCTCATCGATCCGCTGGCCGCAGCGGGTCCGCTTTCTTCGGTGCGAGTCGCCGGTTCAGACGTCTTCGGTCAGCCCGTCAGCTACTACGCAGCACCGCAAGATGCCAATATGCCCACCGTCACAGCGCGGAATCCGACTGCGCTTACGCTGGGAACACCGATTGGCAATCAAGACTTCCTGACTCCGCTCAGCACCAACCTGTATCGATTTGCCACCACCGCGGCCAATCAGATCCTGTATGTGCAATACAGCAACTTTGGTCAGCAGCTTCCATCTGTCAACGCAGCACTGGCCCCCAGCAATGGTATGTTCGGCAGTGGACAGCCACTCAATGCACAAGGAACATTCCTAAACAACATGGGCCAGACGGTCATGGGAAGCCTTGCGCTTCTGCCCAATGCTGAAACCTACTATCTTTCTACATATCCTACCAACTTTACCGGGTATGCCACTGGATACACGCATGAGCTGGTGATTCGCGCACTACCGAGCAGTTCTTTTTCTGCCAAAGAGCCTGGCACCGCAGATACCGGCAGCACACCGCTCGCGACAGTCACCAATTTGGCCGCAGGAAAAGGTGCCTATGCAACCGATGGTGCGACCGACTATGCAGGAGACGTTGATTACATCCGATTTGGCGCAGCAGTGGCAGGAAGTGACATCATGGTTCAAGTACAAGCACCGACTGCAACGGCCATTTCAATGATGCTCACGTCCGATGCAGACTGCCTTGCGACCACGGTATCTGGCAGCGGAGTATTGGTCTCTACCGCCCATGACATTGCAACCACGACCGACCCGCGCTGTCTGCGAATCTTGGCCTTTGGCAACAAGTATCCGATTCCGTACAAAGTGCTGATCGCGACGCCGTAGTACGCGCCGATCCTGCTGATTCCGCGTGTCGCGGCTCGGCCAAGCCAAGCGGCGAACGGAATCGCGCAGCAGCGTCCACTTGGCGCGCATTCCCAACGCGCCTACAGAGCCCCTTTCATCCCACAGACAACCGTCGCTGCGATTGCATCCGTACCGCAGTTTGGAACCATCAAAGGCAGCGCTTCGTCTACGCTAGCCATACGTCTGTGTGTCGCATCCAGATCGGAAGTCCAACATCGATGTGGTTCCGTGAACAGTCCAGCGATCCCTGCATGGACATCCACTACGCAGTCGGAGGCGTAAGTTCGTGAAAACATACACGTTACAGTGGACGCTCTTGACGACGGTCTTGGGCTTGGGCTTGGCCGGACAGGCACAAGCAAAGCCCCCCGCTGGCGGAGTGTTCTGTCAAAAGTACCCCACATCCCCAGAGTGTGTCGGAAAGCAGCCTTCTTGCACCTACTGTCACATCGCTCCGCCGCAGCGAAATGTCTTTGGAACGATGCTCGAAAAGAGCCTCGCGCTCGGCATGCCGCGACCCCTTTCGGATGCCGACTTTTCGACCGCACTTCCGAGCGCTCTCACAGCAGTTGAAGCGCAAGATGCCGACGGTGACGGCGTCAGCAATCTGGAAGAAATTCAGCGCGGAACCCAGCCCGCAGATCCCAGCAGCAAGCCGGGAAGCAACGCCTGTCAGGGAGGCGACAATCCGCAGTATTCGGTGTGTCGCTACGATCTGCGCCATGCCTACAAAAAGGTGCTGCGCGACCTGTGCGGAGTCTCTCCTTCCTTTGCAGACGTAAATGCGTTTGTGTCCAAAGCCAGCGACGATGAACGACGTGCTTTCATTGATACAGAGATCGATCGCTGCGCGCAGACAGAGTTCTGGCGAGGCAAAAACGGACAGCTCTGGAAGGTCGCGCATCCGAAGATTCGTCCGGTTGGATCGCTCAAAGATGGCGAAGACAAAGGCGGCGTTCCGCTGGCCGATTACTACGACGACTACAACCTGTTTGCGTACACCCAGACCGATGATCACGATGCGCGCGAAGTGCTGACCGCAGACTTCTTTGTCCGTCGAGATGTCAACCCGACGCGCTACAGCAAGGTCGCCAGTCTGACATCCCAAAAAGTCGATCAAGCGCACCGCGCAGGCAACATGACCACAGCCTGGTCGCTCACCGACTTCATCATGTTTACGGCGATTCCTCGCAACGCAGCATCACAGATGTATCGCGCGTATCTGGGACTCGACATCGCCAAGCAGGAAGGACTCTACAGCGTCGCCAACGAACCACAGGACTACGACGCCAAGGGAGTCACCGCCAAAGAGTGCGCAGCGTGTCATGCCACGCTCGATCCACTGACGTATCCATTCCGAAACTACAACGGAATCGCTTCATCCAAGTACGAAACCCAGTACATTCCCAATCGGCTCGAGATGTTCTTCCCGACCGCTGCGCCACGCATCACCCAGACCCCTGAAAAGGGAGTGATCTTTGGCAAGCCGGTGAACAACCTGCGAGAGTGGGCTCAGGTCGCGGTCGATAGTGATGCCTTCGCGATCTCAGCGACCAAGGACTACTGGAAGCTGCTGGTTGGACACGCGCCGACGCCGGAAGAAAACGCCGAGTTTGTAGCGACCTGGCAGCGCTTCAAGTCCACTCATCAGTTCCGCGTTCAGAAACTGCTCCATGACATCGTCAAGACGGAGGCCTACGGTGCGCCTTAACAAACTCCTCATGTGTGCTGCGCTGTGCGTAGCGTGTACGGACTCCGCCCAAGCGCCCCCTGATCCCGATGTCCTAGAGCTGCCGGCCACTCCGGTTGCGAAGTCTGCGCGCGGCAACATCCGCTTCAAAGGTCCAGAGCGCTTGAACACAGACTTTGCGACGGCACTTGAGCTTCGTCCAGAGTCTGTCTGTCTGGAGCTGGGACTGTATCCTTGTACCGCTGCGGTACACAACGTCGCGCTGGGAGGCGTCGATCCCTACGGAGCCGGACTGTATGAATCACCAAACGCTACAGCCACCACGACTCCGATTGTTGCAGAGCGCGTGGCGTGGACAGCGTGTACGCAGCGCGTCAGTGCGGATCTGGACAATCCATCCGCAGCAGTGATCTTTCGCGGCGTTCCCTTGAGTGGAAAAAAGCTTGGGAACGTCGATGGTCCCGAGGTTCGTGGTGTGATCGGACTGCTGACGCAGCGGGTGTATCTGCGCAATCCCTATCGCAACGAGCTAGAGCGCTACGTACGTCTTGCCAAAGACATCGAAGCGACAGCAACTGCAGAGCCCGCACGCGCGTGGATGCAGGCTGTCTGTTTCGCGATCCTATCGTCCGCAGAGTCGGTCTTTTACTAAAGGGAGCCAAGCAGATGTCACTACGAAATAGCGGAAGACTGTCGCGAAGAGAGGCGCTCTCTGCACTGGGACTCCTGGCTGCCGGATCGACCTCGCTGTCCCCCTTTCTGATCGGTTGTCGTCAGTCGCTAGAGACTCCACAGTCGCGTGAAAAGCTCGGAACCCGCATCGATCCGCTCAGCACCAAGCCCAAGTTCTTGGTCGTGATCGCAGCAGCAGGAGGAGCCAGCATTGTCGACGGAATGCTCGCGGTTCGGGAATCCGAAGCGGGTGCCAATGCGATTCGTCTGAACGCATTCCCAGATGCGTCTGTGCAGAGCGTCCCCGGAAGTCCGCTCCGCGCGGTGCGTCACTCTACTGCGAAGATCGGGAGCATTCCGATTCCGGTGAACACCGACCAGCTTGCGTTTGTCAAAAAGTACGCCGATGACATGCTGGTTGCGACCTCGGTGGGAACGTCGGTCAATCACGTCATAGCCCAAAAGCGCTCCATCACCGGAAACAACGCATGGAAGGGACGCACCCTTCAGGAGTGTGTTGCGCTCCAGTTCGGACAGGGAATGCCAGTTCCCAACGTCAACATGGCGTTTGGTGGCTACACAGAGCGCGGCGTAGACGACTCCCTTCCTGCGGCGATGTACGCTGAAACCGTCACCAATCCGTCGCTGTGGCCGCTCGGTTTGGATGGCACGCGCGGCATTCTGGGAGCCCCCGGTAAAGACGTGGTGGATCTGGCGCGCAAGGCCCGCGATGAGCTGCACACGCAGTCTGTCTTTGGTCAGACGTTTTCGGATGCGGTGTCGATGCAGCGCTGGCTCGCCCAGAGCGCGGCCAGCTCTACGCTGGAAGCCCAAGACCTGATCACCAAGCTGAACGTACTGCCGGATATGCCACCGCAGATTCCGCTTACGCAGTATGGACTTGCGACGTCTCCCGACGGTGCGCGCGTCCGACAAGTGCTTCCTACGTTCTTTGATGATCCGTTTGCGGGACAGGCTGCGCTCGCATTCCTGCTCATCAAGTATCGTGTCTCTTCCGCTGTCACGATCGGTCCCGACTTTAACGTCAAGCTCGGTGGTGGCACGGGCCTTTTCAACCCGCCGCTCGCGTTTGACTTCAGCCACAACGATCACCGCAGCGGTCAGGCGTTTATGTGGGATCGGATCATGGGCACCGTCGATAAACTCATCACGCTGCTCAAGTCCGAACCGTTTGACACCGCAACCGGAGAGAGCCTGTGGGATCGCACCATGATCTATGTCGCCACCGACTTTGGCCGGACCCGCAATCGTCCCGACAGCGCCACCACGTTCGGCAGCGGACATGATCTGAACAACGGCTTTGTCCTTTTGTCCCCGATGGTCAAAGGCAACACCATCTTGGGCGGTGTCGATCCGCTGACCACCCTCACTTACGGCTTTGACGCGCGCACCGGCGCACCGCAGGTCGGCAAGCTCACCCCCAATGAGCCCGACATCTTTTCCGGCGTACTCACCGCCATGGGTGCCGATCTAGCGGGAAGCGGTCTGCCCGACGCCAGCGCCTTCAAAGCGTAGCGCCGCGAGTAGGAATCGAACCCAGCCGATTCCTACTCGATTCCTACTCGATTCC
>CALMML010000263.1 GCA_937868485.1 uncultured Myxococcales bacterium
ACGCTCGCGCCGGTTTCCACTGTGACGGGGGCGCCATTGGAGTTACTGAGCACGGCGCTGGGTGCCAAGGTCTTGGCGGTCGAGTCCGTCAGCGAGTAGTCGCCCGCAGGGCTCACGATGTGAACTTCGGGCAGTCCCGGCACCGGCTTGATGGTCACGGGCTGGGTGTAGGCAGACTCACCGATGCGCAGATAGGGCTTTTGCGCCGATAGCTCATTGATTTTGTCTTGGAGCACGCATGTCACAGTCGGGCAGCTGGTCTTGTCGACCGAGACGACGCGATCCGTCGGGACGCACATGCCCGCTTGGAGCGAAAGGTTCGACGACAGTGCAGACAGGGTGCTGTCCTTGACGCAGACGCCGTCATGGGTGCCGATCGAGGAGTCGCACTCCAGGTGTTTTTGACACGCGCGGCAGCTGTGCGTGGAGACATCGCAGTACGGGCTGAGCTTGTCGGTGCAGTCCTTCGAGGTCTTGCACGCGACGCAGCGGCCCGCATCACAGATGGGAGCGCCGCTCTGCTTGGAACAGTCGCTGCTGGTTGCGCAGGCGAAGCAGCGTCCTTGCGGGCTGCAGTTTGGACGGTCGCTGCCGCAGTCGCTCGACATCGAGCACTCGCTTGACTGGCACTGACCGACGCTGGCGCCTTGTTCCACCTTGCAGTAGCTACCGTCTTCACACGGCAGGTCAGGAATCCGACACTTGTCCAGATTCCGGCGCTCACAACCGGACATTCCAATCAGCGCGGCGACCAAGCCAACTAGCGCACGTATGTGCATTTCCGCATCCTCGACTCGAGCAGGGCTCCCGGTCGATTTTTGCGCCCGATGCTGCGGATGGCAAGGGACTTCGCGCGGCTCGGGCGGCAAACTGGCTACGCGTGCGAAGGCTTGGCGGGACGGCGACCTTGCTGTAGCAGGTTGGTCCACGCCGGATCCTCACCGAGCATCGTGGCGAGACGATCCCGCACCACCGATTCGATCTGCACCGCGCTCGGAAGCTTGAGCACTTCTTCGGCCAGCGTACGGGCCTGTGCGGCGGACAGCTGACGGACCAGACGTCGCACTCGAGGCAGCGACGCCGCGTTCATCGACAGATCGTCAAGCCCGAGCCCAAGCAGCACCACCGTCAGCAGCGGCTCTCCCGCCAGCTCTCCGCACATGCCGACACGACGCCCGGCTGCGTGCGCCGCATCGACGGTGTGCTTGACCATTCGCAGCACCGCCGGATGAAGCGGCTGATACAAGTAACCGACGTGCTCGTTGAGCCGATCGAGTGCCAGCGAGTACTGAATCAGATCGTTTGTACCAATCGAGAAGAAGTCCACCCTCTGCGCGAGGTGATCCGCCACCATCACCGCCGACGGCATCTCGATCATCACACCGATGGGAATGTTGTCCGCAAACGCCAGGCCTTCTTGACGCAGCTCGCGACGACACTGATCGAGCAGCGCGAGGGCTTCGCTTAGCTCTTCGACGCCGCTGACCATCGGGAACATCAGCCGCATCGTGCCGTGAACCGACGCGCGGAGCAGGCCGCGAAGCTGGGCTTTGAAAAACGACGGCTCTTTGAGGCACAGACGCAGCGACCGCAGTCCGAGCGCCGGGTTGGGCTCTGCTTCGCTGCCGCTCGGATGTGCGCCCGCAATGCGATGCAGAAACGGAGCAACCTTGTCGACGCCCAGATCAAACGTGCGGAACGTCGCTTCATACGGCGCTACGCGACGCAGAACGCCGCGCGCATGCATAAAGTGCTCTTCTTCCTTCGGGAACTCGTCGCGGTCGAGAAACAGAAACTCGGTCCGGTACAGTCCGATGCCTTCCGCTCCGTACTCCAGCGCGAGCGGCACTTCGTCGGGCAGCTCAATGTTGGCCAGCAGTCGAACACGGACGCCGTCGGTGGTTTCCGCCGGAACGTCGCGCTCGGCCAGCAGCTTGGCGATGTTGGCGTGCTCGGTCTTCGCCTGCTGCTTGTAGTCATCGATCATGCTCTGGCTTGGGCAGAGCATGACTTCGCCTCGATTGCCGTCGATGATCAGCAGATCGCCGGTGCCGACAGCTTCGGTGATGTCTTCCAGACCGACCACCGCCGGAATCCCGAACGCTTGCGCCAGGATTGACGTGTGCGAGGTTCGGCCTCCTGCGTCGGTGATGATCGCCGCGATCTGATGGCGATGCAGATGAACCGTGTCCGCCGGTGACAGATCGTGTGCGACGACAACGGCCCCAAGCGGAGGCTGCCAGACATTGCCACCGCTTGCGTCAAGCAGATTGCGTAGAACCTGCTCTCCGACGAACGCGACGTCACTTTTTCGCTCTCGGAAGTAGGGCAGGTCGATCGCATCGAAGCGCTGCTGAATTTCCGCGACGGTCTTGCGCAGTGCCCACTCGACGTTGAGCTTTTCGTCGCGAATCCGTCGTCGCGTCGGTCCGAGCAGGTGTTCGTCGCGCAGGATCAGCTGATGCGCTTCCAGGATTACGCTCGAGTCACTCTCGTCGCTTTCCTTGAGCTTGCGCTTGAGCCGCTCCAGCTGCATGTCCGCCAGCGCGACTGCTTCGTCGAGACGAACCAGCTCAGCGGTGATTTCTTCGGCGAGAAGATGCCGTCGCGGCGTCGGTTGCCGTCGACGATCGATGACAAAGGCTTGACCGACCGCGATGCCGGCCGAGGCTGCGATTCCGGTGCGAACCTCGGGCGCAAGCGGACGAACGGGCTCCCTTAATGCTGGATAAGGACCGCTGTCGTCACCAAGCCCCATTGGAATCCTTAGTTTTCTCCGAATCCGGTATTGACCAGATCGGTCAGCGCCGCGAGGCATTCTTTCGCATCGTCGCCATCACAGGACACGATGATCTCGCTCCCGAGCGAAGCGACCAAGAGCAGCACGCCCATGATGCTCTTGCCGTTGACCTCTTGGCCGTCTTTCTTGACGGTGACGCCGCAGCGATACTTGTTGGCGGCTTGGACGAAGCGTGTCGAGGCCCGTGCGTGGAGCCCGGCTTTGTTC
>CALMML010000264.1 GCA_937868485.1 uncultured Myxococcales bacterium
AGTCTTTCTGGGCAGCCAAAACTTCGACTGGCGGTCGCTGTCGCAGATCCACGAGCTGGGTGTCCGCATCGTTCATCCGCACATCGCAGGACAGCTCGCATTTTTGTTCGAGATGGACTTTGCGCTGGCGCGTGATCGCAACGACACCTTGGAATCCAATCCGCCGGTGATGCCGCGTGGTCCCGCCAAAGACATGGAAGTGGGAGTCTCTCCTCCACAGCTTACACCCGACGGAATCAGGCCCGCTCTGCCGGTGCTGCTTGATGTGATTCGATCGGCGCGCTACGCACTGTCCATTCAGCTGCTTCGCTATTCTGCGCATCAAGGAAGTGAGCAGTGGGACTCTCTGCAAGAAGAGCTACGACAAGCAGCTGCGCGCGGGGTCCGGGTTCAGCTTCTCGTCTCAAACTGGAGCACGCAGAGCCCAGAGATCCAGGATCTGAAAGAGCTGTCGCGCTTTCCCAACATCGAAGTACGGATTGCGACGATTCCCGAAGTTCCCGGACGCTTCATTCCGTACGCGCGGGTGGTTCACAGCAAGTACGCGGTCGCAGATGATCAGATCCTGTGGCTGGGAACCACCAACTGGGAACGCGGAATGTTCATGACCAGCCGCAACGTAGATGTGGTTCTTCGTCGCAGTGAACAAGCCAAGCAAGCAAACAGAGTCTTTCTGCAGCTCTGGAATGCTTCGTACTGCGCACCGATTGATCCGCAAAAAGAGTACGTTCCGCCGCGCGTTCGCTAGTCGCTGTCTACTTGGCCTGTCCCACCGTACAGTAGATTCCTGACTCTGCTCCACGACGATCCAGCGGCATCGCAGAAAAGAACTCTTTGTAGCGCACACTCAGACCGCTGACAGCCTTTCCTGTTGGTGATTTTCCCGGCGGTGAGCTGGCTGGAAAGCGAAGCACGCTCTTTCCTTTGGGAATCGATCGACGCAAGGTCGCAAGCGGCTGTCGATGATGATCAAGCAGTGCGAACGTTACATCTTGTAATGCGGATGCTGCATCCAGTTCGATGTTCGGTGACACATCTGGATCGTAGTGAACGGTCAGCGAAAACGTCTCTGTGGGCGCAGAAACTGTGTAGCTCTGAGCCCACGGATCGTGTCTGTCTGCATCGGGAAGCGCTGCCGATGTTTCGTCGCTGAGTCGGGGCATGGCTGGCCCAAAAGATCGCTGTAACTCAAACGCACGCGCGATCGGTCCGGTCACAATGCGAGGCACGCCACCGACATCGATCACAAAGAGTCCCAAGCGCACCGTAGACACTCCCACATACGATGCTTCGGACAGATTTACAGAGGTGTAGTAATCGGCGATGAACTGACTCTGCGACAGACCTTCTGCATCGCGCTTGCGAAACAGATCAAAGTACCAGCCAGTGTAGGTCGGCGGCCCGCTAGAGCTGCCCGGATGCATCTCTACAACCATTGACAGAAAGCGCTTCTGATCGAGGCTGAGCGGCTTCCCTTGTAGCTCGTCGCGCGCGATGACACCCAGCACTTGCATGATGCGTGACAGCCGCTGAAAGTAGCGGCGTCCGGTGGTCTGATCGGTGCGATCGATCTCTTGCAGGACGCGCTCACCACGCTGTGCATAGGCTGCGAGTGCGTCAAACACCGCAGGAACCGGCTCTACGTAGCCATCGGGAATCTCACAGCCACCCAGCTCGTAGCCCTGTCCTGACAAAAGCACGTAGTTGTGCTTGAGCTGTCCGAACGCTGCCACCGTCGAGTTCATCCGCAGATCTTGATAGGCCTCTTGCTGCATAAAGGATGGACGCACACCCGCTTCAGATGTGGCCAGACCTTGCACCGCAGCCAGCCAGCCAGCGTAGAGATCTTGCTGCTGAATATGAATCCTTTGAAAGGACTCATATTGCGATTTGGACACCTCTAGCTGCGTACGGAGCGTCGGAAAGCGCTGAAGTTCGGATGGAAGATAGGACAGTGCGCGCCGATGTCCGAGTCCATACAGAATCGATGCAATCTCTAGGCGATGACGTTCGGGAACCGCATCATGAACCAGCGGACGCAGGCTCATCACATCGATCGGAATGCGGGGACCGAGCAGCGTGGCAATCACCGGAAGTTCCGTCGAGCCTTGCGGCATGTAGTGTACCGCGACCGTTCGCACAAAGCGCTTCCCAATGGCCTGTCGGAGCTTGTCCGTCACGCTCGCATCGCGAAGATCCGTGATGCCTGCTTGCGTACGCAGCGCGAGCAGATCCGAGATCGAGACATCTTCCCGCCGACCGGAAAGCAGCGTCCAGCTGCGCTCTACCGATGTCAGCTCTGGCAGTACGCCGCTTCGCTCCACCAGTTCCGCCAAGGCCAGCGCCAACACCACTTCACGCGGAGTCTCACGCGGGTCTGGACTTGCAGAAGGAGCCGAGCTACGCGACGAGCGAGAGACCAGATTTAGCTCCAAGCGAGACAGCCACATTGCCGCCAGAAACAGCGTGGTCAGCTGCGGATCTTCGCGATAGTGACCGCGCACTGTGTACTGCGAAAAGTCGATCATTCGCGCGCGTCCAAACAGCGTCACTTCCCGCAGCTCGGTTCCTGACTTTGCCAGCGCCATCAGCGTGCTGACCTGGGCTTCCGTCTGTGGAAACAGCGCTGCATCCTTGATGTCAAGCAGCCGCGCAGCGACGGTAAGATACAGATCCAGATCGTAGGCCGTGTCGCTTGGGATGCGCTGTGTTGCGGTTCCCAAGTGCTTGCGGAGCGTGCTCACAATCGATCGGAGTGTTGGCAGAACCAGCGCTCGCTCGATGTCTGCAATCAGCTGATCGCTGCTCGCATAGACTGCATGAAAGATCGCATCCACAGAGACATACAGCGGAAGCTGTGACTGGTGGATTTCGTGAAACGCCATTGCATAGCTGGGAAACGTCAGCCGGGCGAGCGACGCAAAGCCCAAGGAATACAGCCTCTCACGCTCTGTCGGGCGAAGGGAAAAGCGACGCTCAAAGTGATCGAGTCGCAGCGGTGCTTGCTGGTGATTCCAGCGCAGCGTCTGAGCGGGCAGAGTGGACGACGGCTGAACCGCAGACAGAATCGCTTGCATCGCGCGATCGATGTTCGAGTCTGCGACTTCACAGAGATCGCTCTTGTTCTTCGGAATCGCACGACGCGCGGGCTCTTCCTCTTGTGCTGCGGATGGTCGTCCAATCAGACCCACAAGCAGCGCCGCATACAGAGCCGTTTGACGATTCAGCAACGCAATCTCCCCCGAGACAGTGTGGACAGTATAGCGTGGCGCGGACAGATCCCCTATTGTTTCCGTCGTGACATTTCGTTTCGAGCCTGTGTCTACGACTGTGACCGATGCCTATGAGCGACTGTCTGGTCATCGCGCTGCTCCGCTGTTTCTGACCTGTGAGCATGCGAGCGAGCGACTCCCAACCGGCTATGCGCTGTCTGGTTCTGATCTGCGACTGAGCGGAACCCACTGGGCCTACGACTTGGGGGCGCGCGATCTGGTGATCGAGCTTGCGGCTGCGCTCTGTGCGTCTGCGGTCCTGGCTCGCTTTTCACGACTGCTCATCGATCCGAATCGTGAGGAACACCACCCCGACTTGTTTCGCCAGCATGCCGAAGGACTCCCGATTGGGCTCAATCAGCAGCTCTCTGTTTCAGAACGCCAGCATCGCATCACGCACTACCATCGGCCCTATCATGAAGCGGTCGATGCTGCGCTCAGTGAGTCTGCTGCACCGACGCTGCTGTCGATTCACACCTTTACGCCGATTTATGAAGGACAGGTTCGTCAGGTCGAGCTTGGTGTGCTGTTCGATCGCGATGATGCCGCTGCTGAAGCGCTGATGGCTGCGCTGCGTCAGACCTATCCGCACGTCGCTGCCAACGAGCCCTGGAGCGGAAAGCTGGGACTCATTTATTCCGCCGAGCGGCATGCGCATCGTCACGGTCGTGTCGCGCTAGAGCTAGAAGTCCGTCAGGATCTCGCCACGGATCCAGCCTATCGACAGAAGCTGGTGCAGGTGCTCGCGGACTATTTTCAGCATCAGTAAGCTGGGAATATGAAGCAGATGGAATGCCTCATATTGGGAATATGAAGCAGATGGAATGCCTCATATTGAGAATATGAAGCAGATGGAATGCCTCATATTGAGAATATGAAGCATGTTGCGTGCTTCTTATCGCGCGGTGCGACGACTGCGCTGGCGACGACGCAGCAGCAGTCCAGACAGGAGCGATGACACAGCAAGCATTCCGCCAGTGCCAGCGGAGGAACCCAGTCCACCGACTTCGCAGCCTCGTCCGCCGCCCGCGATCTGCTCGAAGACCGGGTTGTCGTTTTGCACAGACAGCGTCGCTTGGTTGTTCTTGTCATCGGGATCCACGCTCAGTGCGCTGACCGTGGCAACCAGCGAAAACTCCCGCAGGACTGGCGGTGGCACCAGCGTCACCGAAAGCTGCTGTTCTCCGACGGGAAGGTTCGCCGCCACGCAGTCCAACACCGACGCGCTCTGGGTGCAAGAAAAGCCATCCGCCGACAGCGACAGCTGCGCGTGTTCTGGCGCTTCAATCCGCAGCGTTACGTCATAGGCTGCGCTCTTTCCTTGATTCTTCAGCAGCAGTGGCAGCGTCGCCGGGTTCATCTGGCTCACCGTCTGGGTCGGCTGCGTCCACGCAATCGACAGCTCTGCTTCGGCGCGACACTGACCGAGCTGGCAGCTTCCCAGCTCGCAGACGGTGCCGTTTTCTTGGCTGGCGTCGCTCGGACAGATGGCGCTTGTGCCGTCGCAGCGCTCTTCGGCATCGCAGCCATGGACGGCGGATCGGCAGACTGCGCCGCGCGCTTTGCGAACATCGGCGGGACACTGAATGGAGGTTCCGCTGCACGTCTCGGCTTGATCGCAGCTTCCTTGCGCTGCCCGACAGACGGTGCCGCCGCGAACGGGCGCACAGACGCCATCGGCTGCCGCGCCAGCGACGATGCTGCAAGCCTGACAGTCCACGGTGCCACTGCCACAGGCGCTGTTGCAGCAGACGCCATCGACGCAGAAGCCGCTGCCGCACTCGGTGGCTGCAAGACAAGGTTCGCCGTTGCCTTTGCGATCGATGAACGCGTAGGCGGCACCACCGATGGGACGACGCGGCGCTCCGACGAGGAACGTATCGCCATCGACGCTGACTCCGTTTCCAAAAAAGCCGCTCACCACTGGATCTGATGCGGTCAGCTTGTTCGTCTGCGTCCAGCCGGTGCCCGCGCGCGCAAACGAATAGGCCGCGCCCGCGTCTTCGTTCATCGGGAGATCTGCAAACGGCGCACCGACGAGGACTTGCGTGCTGCTTACGGCCACATCGTAGCCAAACCAGTCGTTGCTGACGGCGTCGCTGGCGGTGAGCTTGGCTTGCTGGCTCCAGCCTGCTGCGCCACGGGTGAAGACGTAGGCACTGCCGCTGTTTGGCTTGCCCGTCGCATCCCCGTAGAGCGAGCTGATGACCGCCGTGGTTCCGGTGAGCGCGACTTGACGGCCAAACCAGTCGTTGCTCTGGCCATCTGCGGCGACGAGCTTGGCTTGCTGCACATAGCCCATCGCGCCGCGCTGATACACATACGCTGCGCCTGCGTCGGTCTTGCCTGCGATTTCGGCAAAGTCGGAACCAACCAAGACGTAGTCCCCGGATATCGCAACACCGACTCCAAAGGAATCATTGGCTGCGCCGTCGCTGGCCGCAAGCTTTGCGGTCTGAAACCACATCATTCCCCGACGAGAAAAGACATATGCAGCCCCGGCATCTTTGCGCATTCCGACGTCGGCACTGCGCGCGCCTGCGACGACATTGTCTCCATCGACGGCGACCGAAAAGCCGAGCTGATCGTCCGCTGCCGCATCGCTCGCAACCAGCTTGCCCGACGGATACCACGTCGTTCCGAAGCGCTGATAGACATACGCTGCGCCCGCGTTGCTTCGTCCGAAGGGATCGGAACCAGGGGCGCCGATGACCAGTGTGTCGCCGGAAAGTGAGACGCGCGCGCCAAAGTTGTCACCGCTGCGTCCATCGGCAGCGACGATCTTGGCCTGCTGGGTCCAGGTTCCTCCGCTGCGAACAAAGACATAGACAGCGCCTGCGTCGGTGCGACCCATGGGCGCTGCAAACGGAGCCGCGACGACAGCCGTGTCTCCGTCGAGCGAGACCGAAGCGCCTTCATAGTCGCCGGCTGCGACATCGGACCCAATCAGTCGCTGCGGGGCCGCCAGCGCAATCAGCGAAGCGGCATCATCCGTCGAGGACTGCGCGGAAAGATCCCACCTCGGCTGAGCGACGTCAGGATGCGCTCGCAGCGGTCCGTGCGCAGCGTCGGCTTGTGCCGTTCCCGATCCAGCAATCACCGACGCGGCTGCTGCCAACGAAGCCAGCTTCTGCAGGGCCGCCGAGCCGCTTGTCCACACAGAACGAACCCACACGTAGGCCTTCATGGGCAACCTGTACCACCAAGCGAGCGCAAACAGACCGACAAAAATTGCCGCGCGCGCGAGGCTCGCTAAAGTCGAGCCTTCAGCCGACGCACATGGACTGCTCAACTTGCTACTACCCGAATGAAGATGAGGCCCGTTTCTGTATTCGCTGCGCGGCGGCGCTTGGCGTGCCCGTGTCGCGCTTACCGACGGAGCCTCCCGCTGCACCCAGCCCCGAAGTGACAGAGCTTATCGCGGGCAGTGGGGATCTTGGCTCGCCGCAGCTGCTTGCGCAGGCGCTGGAAGGATCGAATCCTCGTCGCACGCAAGGGTTTGGAACAGGACAGGGCAGGGCGGCAAGCGGTCAGACGCTGCTCGGTGGACGCTATCGGCTGCTGAGCTGTCTGGGGTCCGGCGGCTTCGGGGCGGTCTACGAGGCCGAAGAAGTGTCGCTGGGTCTGCGCGTGGCGATCAAGCTGCTCAACCGATCGGCGCTGCAAGATGCGCGGATGCGTCAGCGCTTTTTGCAAGAAGCTCGCATGATTGCCGAGCTGCGCAGCCCGCACATTGTGGTCTTGCATGACTACGCCGTCACCGATAGTGGCGTTCCGTATCTGGTGATGGAGCTTCTGTCGGGAAAGCCGCTTAGTCACGACATGATGATTGGTGTACTGCCAGCGCGCCGAGCGGTTCACATCATGGCGCAGGTCTGTGGTGCGCTCGGGGATGCGCATGCCTGCGGGATGGTTCACCGCGACATCAAGCCCGACAATGTGCTGCTGCTGGCGCACGCGCCGCCGTTTTCGCCCAATCTTCCGCCGTCGCCGACGCTGGCAGAGCGCGACTTTGTCAAAGTGGTCGATTTTGGCGTGGCTCGTTGGTGTGGTAGCTCGACGCGGGCATCGGATATCTTGGGCACTCCCGCTTATATTTCACCGGAGACGCTGGCCGATGAGCCGGTCGACGGACGCAGCGATCTGTACGCAGTGGGCATGCTGCTGTGGCAGATGATCGTCGGAGAGCTGCCGTTCCCAAGCAAAAACCAAGCGCAGATGATGAAGTCGCACCTTGACGCGACGCGTTATCGTCCGCGAGACATCAACAGTCGCTACCGGCTGCCTGATGCGCTGGAAGATCTGATGGTGAAGCTCATCGCGCGCGCGCCAAGTGACAGACCGAGCAGTGCCTATGAGGTTCGGTCTCAGCTTCACGATCTGCTGGCGCAGCCGGGACTTTTGCCAGAGCGACCGCTGCGTGGAGCCTCGCGCCCGGACTTTGGACCGCACTGGGATGGTCCCGCACGGACTACATCGCCGCATCAGCGAGAGGTCGATCAAAGCGCGATCACGGTGAAGATGCCGACGAGAATTGACGCCACTTGACCCACGCCAATAACTCTGCTGAGTTAATAGGCTATGGTCAGGCTCTCTTTCGCGTCCCTTGCATCCCTGCCCTTGCTAGGGCTTCTTCTTTGTCCCTCTCAGTCCGCTCAGGCCGCCGATCAGTGGTGGCGAGATCCCGAGCGAGGCTGCGGAAAAATCGAAGACTTCAAGCGCACGTTCCGCATTGCCGATCTGCCTGGTTGTGACGGAGAGCTGCTGCGATCGGCTCCCGAAGGCGAAGTCGCGATGCACGATGCCAAGAAGCTGCTGCGCGAGGCCGAAAAGGTGCTCGATGGCGGACAGTCCGATGGCGTCGAGTCGAAGCTCAACCAAGCGATTGAGCTGATGAACAAAGCGCCGCGTGATGCGCGTGTCGATTGGGCGCGTCAGCATTACAAGTCTGCCGTCGAGGTTCTCCAAGCGCGGATGGCGATGCTGGCGAAGCTGCCCAAGCTGCGTCAGACGTACAAAGCGCTGATCGATCTGAATGCGCAGACCAAGCCCGACGCCAAAGCGGTGCAAGCGGCGGGTGATGCCTGTGTCGCGGCGTTCAAAGAAGCAGAGACGAGCGGCGGCAACCTGCAGCTCCAGTACGAGCTGGTTCCAGGTAGCAAGATGCGTCCGCTGCGCGAGTACGTCACCGAGTGTGAGCAGGCCAAGGGAAGTGCGGCTCCAGCGGCTGCGACCGATACGGCGGCCAAGCCTGCGGCGACCGATGCCAAAGATGCCAAGACCGACAAGCCCGCAGCGGCTCCGGCTGGCAACGACGGCGGTGTTCCGCGCGCCAAGTGGGAAAAGAAGATGAAGGGTGATCGCAAGAAGATCTTCGAAGCGCACCCCGACGCGTTCCCGACGTTTGAAGGCGAGCCCGGACCCAAGGGCGCGGTCAAAGCAACCGAGTGGAAATACGGCAGCGAAGTCTTTAAGTTCAAGGGCAACAAGCAGCTCAAGGAATAGCCGTGCCGGTACCGATTACGCCGCTCTGTACGGTCGACTGCATCATCGATCTGGTCGACCATCCGCTTCATCGCGCCGATCGTCCGGTGCTGGTGCTGATTGAGCGGCGGTATCCTCCGCACGGCTGGGCGCTGCCCGGAGGCTTTGTCGATGTCGGTGAGCCCGTGAGCCAAGCCGCGATTCGCGAAGCGCTCGAAGAGACCTCGCTGCACATCGAGCTGACCGAGCAGTTCTTTACCTATTCCTCGCCATCCCGAGATCCACGCAAGCACACGGTGTCGACGGTCTTTTTGGCCACAGCCAAAGGACAGCCGACCGCTGCCGATGATGCCGGTCGCGTTGCGGTGTTTACCGAAGACAACCTGCCCGAGCTGGCCTTTGACCACAGTCAGATCTTGGCGGACTTCTTCGCGTATCGTCGCAGCGGCCAGCGTCCCGGCCCGCATCGCTAAGCGCGTCCGTTTTCACTTCACATTTCGTCGGTAGAAAAAAGAGAGGGCAGGGCGCTTGCACAACGCTGCGCTCGGTGTGACGGCAGGCTGCGCGGTCACGTCCCAAGCGGTGGGTTCTCGCGGGCTAGTCTTCGCTTTCGGGATCGATCTCTTCGTCGAGAATCGGCTCTTCTTGCTTCGGCTGCGCTTTGTCTTTGTGCCGGCGTGTCTGAAGCAAACTGAGCGCTCCCGTCTTTTCCGATCGCGCCGCCGCCTGTTCTTGCAGCTTGAGCTGATGCAAAAAGCCGAAGCACTCGCGCAGACCGTCCTTGAGCGTCCGCAGCGTCTTGATTCCGTCTAGCTCGACGCCAAGCTGAACCATCGTGCGCGCAATCTCGGGACGAACGCCGGTCAGCACACACATCGCGCCAAGCAGCCGCGCCGCCCGCGTCATCTTCAGCATCGAGTTGGCGGTGTTGGTATCGACCAGCTCAACGCCCGTGATGTCGATGATGATGCAGCGCGCCCGGTTCGCCTTGACGCGATCGAGCAGCTTTTCCGTCATCTCCGTCGCACGCTGCGCATCCAGCGAGCTGATGATCGGCAGCAGCAGGATGTCTTCCCAGACCTCGACGATCGGCGTCGACAGCTCATGGATCGCCATCTGCTGCTTGGCAATCGTCGCGATCTGTTCTTGCAGCTCGCGCTTCGACTGTTCCAACTCGCTGATGTAGCGCTCGTTCTGGAGCCTCGCGGACGCCAGCTCTTGGTTGTAAATGTTTAGCGCAGCCTCGAGCACCGAAAACTCGTCGGCTTGCGAACTGGGCTCGATCTGAATGAGCTCTGGGTTGTACTCGCCAATCGAGACCATCGACAGGATGTCGACAACCCGTTGAATTCGCTCAAATGAGACGGTGACGAACGTCTTCTCAGCCATGAGAATGGATAGGTGCGCTAAATATTGTACTTATACGCACGTAATTATCATGGTTCGATTGGTCCGATACAGGCAAGACTTTTCGCAAGTGCGTCAACGATCACGAGCCTTGCTCGGCCCGCTTCACCGCGTTCCAGTGCTGGTTCATCTCGGACAAGCTCAGCGACTTGATCGACTGTCCCGCGTCGGAGATTCGATCTTCCATCGCGGTAAAGCGCTTCGTAAAGCGCTCGTTGGCGCGACGCAGCGACTGCTCGGCATTGATGCCCAGCTTTCCCGCCAGCCGCGTGAGCGTAAACAGCACATCGCCAAACTCTGACTCGATGCGATCTCGATCGGCGCTTGGCAGTTCGTTCGTCACTTCGGCATCCAGTTCGGCCAGCTCTTCGTCGATCTTCGCGCGCACACCTGCGATGTCTGGCCAGTCAAAACCCGTCGCTGCTGCTTTGTCCGCGATCATCTGACCGCGCGTAAGCGCTGGCATCGACTTCGGAATCCCATCGAGCGTGCGACGCACTTTTCCTGTCGCTTTGCGCTCTTCGGCTTTGATGGCGCTCCAGTTTTGGATGACTTCCGCCGCGTCTTTGACCTTGGCTTCACCAAAGACGTGCGGATGTCGCCGTCGCATCTTGTCCGAAATCTGACGGCACACATCGTCCAGGTTGAACGACCCTTCGCGCTCACGCAGTGCCGACTGAAACACGATCTGGAACAGCACATCGCCCAGCTCTTCGCAGTGCGCCGTCACATCGCGTTCGTCGAGCGCATCGAGCACTTCAAACGACTCTTCGATCAAGTAGTGACGCAGGCTGTCGAGCGTCTGCTCGCGATCCCACGGACATCCATCGGGAGCCAGCAGTCGATTCATCACATCCAAGACATCCACCAAGCGGTCGCCACGCGCAGGCTCCGTCGCTGACTGCTGATGAATCGCTGTTTGTTCCGTCGCTGATGAAGAAGTAGGGGAGGGCGCCGCCATGTCAAACCTCGCTCGAACCGGGTCTTGCGTGCGTCTCGATCGCACTCGCTGGTTCTGAATGCGAACTATCTAGCGCAGCGCGTCCCGACTTGTCACGGACTGACGGTTGGCGGACTGGGCAGTGAAGACGGCAGCGTCGAGCTTGGATCGATCGAACCCGCTTCGGGATCTGGCGCTGACTCAGGCTGCACAGGCGTCGTCGGACCAGCCGCGGGCGGATAGCGTAGATCCTGACAGCTTGCGCCGAGGCTTCCGACGGCATCGTTGTAGTGATTGAGCGCATCCAGCGCATGACCGTTCGCTTGGTTCTTTTCTCGCCACGACAGCGCGGACAGCGTAAGTCCAACTGCTCCCGTTGCGAGCCCGCCACCCAGCCACGCCCACTGATGCTGCGTGTCCGTCAGACCGATCAGGCTACCCACCGATGCCAGCGACAGCGTGATTCCAAGTACCGACAGTGCGATGGCTGCGCCGCCGTGATGCTGCGCCGACTTTGCGTGACGCGCTGCTTCTGGCACGCATCCGACAAAGCGCTCGAGCCCTCGATAAGACAGACCGCGCGCCACCGGTTGACCAGCCGATTGCAGCACAAAGCCTCCGTCGTAGCGAAGGACAAGCTCGCCTCGGGCCACAAGCTGCGGCTGATACTGCGTGGTGGCACAGCCGGTACAAAGCGCCATCGCAACCAAGAGCGAACCGCCGCGCAGACCGCGAGCTGACCGGATCATGGCGAGCCTCCGATTGCGTCGGGTTCACACGGAGATCCGCCGCCGCGCAGCATATCGTTATAAGCGTTGACGGCATCGATGGCTTGCGAAGCCTGACGCTCGCTTTCGGGTCGTACGCTCGCCAGCGTGATGGAAATCACCGGCATGACGACGATCGCGACCACCGCCAAAATCGCCAGCCCCTTGCCTGCATCGCCGCTCGATCCGCTGCCGCCGCCGATTCTGCCAACGGAGCCGATGCGAACGCCGCCGACCGACGAAGAAAGCCTCGCAATCGGAAAGCCAGGTCGAATGATGCGCGGCACAAACAGCGGCGGATGCGGAAGATGTGGCAGCACGCCCGGATGCACCACAATGATGTCGGGACCGTAATAGCGAGGAACGTAATACTCAGTACCGATCGAGGTCACTTGATACGGCGTCGCAGACGGCAGCGAAGGAAGCTGTATGAAGCTGCGCTCCAGTGGGATGCGCTCATGACCGGTCAGCTGGCGAATCGCGCTTTGACACGCTGGGCTCAGGCTGCCTCCGCCAAGCGACACCGAGGCTTCGCTGTCGCTGCTATTCCACACCACGCGCGCCCGACCATCGATCGGCGCAACATAGCTTGACGTATAGCCACAGCCAGATAGCGCTGCGAACAAGCTTACGTAGGCGCCGAGCCGACTCATGTCTTCACGGTAGCCTCGAGCCAACAGACAGGTCAAGCGCCGATAATGTATATTATGTAAACTAAACACATCATCTCGGCACGCGATGCTTTTCTTTCGGTACGCGATGCTTTTCTTTCGGTACGCGATGCCTTTTTTGTCGCGCGACTGCTTGGTTCGCTTGTCGCTTTTGACAGTGCTGCGCCAAGCGTTCGATACTTTGGCTGTGCTGCCCGTTCGACGCTCGCTGGTCTTGTTTGCGCAGCCGCTTGGGCCCTTTATGTGGCTGCTTGCGGTGCCAGCTTGCGAGCGATCCGGTCCGCCGAATCCACCGACTGCTCCGCCTGTTGCCGCTGCGGTTTCTCGCGTGTCCGATGCCGAGTCTGCGGATGCCGCCAGCGCTGGTCCTGCCTATGTCGCGCCGCCGCCGGTGCCCTCACGCAGCGCCGACTTTATTGAGGCCCAGTTCCTCGACACCTATCGGCTGTTTATTCCGCGCGACTTCACCAGCCAAGAAAAGGACGTGCGCTGGTCAAGGTACTACCAAGGTCGCTGGGTTCGCTGGACCGGCCAGTTTCGCTTTGTCACGGCGGACGCGCTGCTGTTTCATCACCTCGGTACGTCGAGCAGCTACGAAGTGTCGCTGATCGTTCCCGAGCCAGAGCGCACGCGGCTTCGCCAGCAGCTTCAGATCGGTCGCTTCTATAACTATGTGGGTCGGCTGCTGCGCTTCGACTCCATGTTTCGAGTCATTGTGCTCGAACAAGGCTCTGTGCTGGCGCCGAGCGACTTCGGTGTGCCAGGAACGCTGGCGACGCTGCCTTGGACGCGCGAGCTGCCTCCGCTGCCGGGTCTTGCTGTCCCATCGCCCGTCGGAAAGTGACCGCTCGCAAGTAGCCGATAGCACCTTGCTTCTGGTCGCTTGTTCGTGGGCGGGCCTATAGCCTACCTGTGCTCATTTCGCTACCCTGGGCTCGGCCAAGCAAGCGAACCTAGCCGTAAAAAGCCTTCTCTAACGCGGAGATCCTTGATAGGCTCATTACAAAGCCATTAGTAGCTTGCCCGTAATGCCGGGGGGCATGGTTTGGGACGTTGGCGATGTCGCGTGACCTAACTGGGAAGACGCTCGGGGGATATCGATTTGGCGAGGTCTTGGCTCGCGGTGCGCAGAGCACCGTGTACGAGGCCCACCAAGGCGAGTCGGACAGCCCCGTTGCGATCAAAGTATTTCTGACGGAGCTGCCGAAGGACAAGGCAAGCCCCATCATCACCGAGGTGCAGCGAGCGACTTCGCTCCAGCACAAGAACTTGGTTCCAGTGCTCGAAGTCGGCAGCCTGGAATGGAAGGGGAAAAAGCACCTGTTTGTGGTGATGCAGCGGCTTCATGGCGAGTCGCTGCGCAGTCGCTTGGCCAGTCAGCCCGGTCACGCCCTGCCCCTTCATGTTGCGCTTCAGATTGCCGGGTCCGTCGGTGGTGCGCTTCATGCCATTCATGGTGCCGGAGCCGTTCATCGTGGGGTCAACGCTGGCGCCGTGTTCATCTCGCCGCCCACCGATGAAGAGCGAGCGCAAGACATCGAAGCCGAAGACCATGTCTATCTGCTCGATCTCGGCGCTTCATCGTTCCAAGACGGGCTCAGCGGCAGCAGCGGCAGTCAAGGAAGGCGCGCACGCCAAGACGACATTCGCGGACTCGCGGCCCTTTTGTCCGAGATGCTCGGCGGATCGCCCGCGACGGTGGCACAAGGAAGCGAAGCCCTGCTCCCGCTGCGCTATCGCAACCGCAAGATTCCGGCGCGTCTCGATGCGGTGCTGCGCCTGGTGCTGTCGGACAAGCTCAGCCCGGACAAGCAAGAACCGTTTTCTTCGATGGCTGAGCTGATGGCCGCCCTGCTCGGTGATGCCCAGAGCATTCCGACGCTCGCAGCCTGGTCCAGTGACGGTCGAGAAGAGGCGCCCAAGACGCGTGGACGAAGTGGCCTTTTGTGGGCTGCCCTTCTGTCCGTCGTCGGAGGTGCCAGCTTTGGTATTGGTTATTGGCTCTATCAAGATCCGGGTCCGAGCCAGCCCGTGCCTGCGGTGTCTAGCCAAGCCAGCTCGGCAGCCGCAGCGGATATGGCGCACAGCGACGCCGCCCATTCTGATCACAGCGAGGTGAAGTAAGTGAAGTGCCAAGCTCTTAGCATGGTTCTTTTGGCCGGTCTTCTGCCGGGTCTTTGGTCGGTCGGCACGGCACGGGCACAGCAGCCAGCCCCAGCGGCGGCGGCTCAACCAGCGGTGGCGAAGCCGAATCCGCAACCGGCTCAGCCTGGGGCGGCCAAACTGCCCACTGCGATCAATCCTCAGACGGCGGCGCTGGCGGAAAAAGCGATTGGGCTCGCGCAAAAAGATCAGTACGAGGAAGCGCTCAAGCTGTTCCGCGACGCCTATCGCATCGACCGCAACCCGCGCTGGCTCTACAACGTCGGTGTGCTGTACGACCGCATGGCCAACTGCGACGAAGCTGCGTTCTTTTATCGCGCCGCCCTGTTCGGTCAAGGTGTGCTGCCGCAAGACGTGGATCTCGTCGACAACCGCCTGGGTGTACTGCAGGAAGAATGCAACTTCCGAGAGCGTCACAAGCAGGTCGCCGACCGTCATGCCCGCGCTGCCCGCTACATGAGCCCCGAGTTCCGACTCTGTGCGCTCGCTGAGTCGATTCTCACCGGCATCATCACCCCGGCGGAGCGACAGCTACTCGCCACCTGCCGCGCGACCGAGAACGCACCGTAACGTTCTCGACGCACTGCGTCGTCAATCTTCCGTCCACTTCCTCTCGGCAAAGCGATACGATGGGCGCATGCAGACGACTCGCCCTGCCCGCTCGCGCTGTTTCCTTCGCTGCCTTGCGCTCGGGACTGTCCTCGGAGCTGCTGTTCCGACCGTCTCATTTGGCTACGCGGTCCCGATTCACACCGAGCTGTCGCGTCGTTCCCTGACCAAGAGTGGTCTGGACGCAGTGGCGACGCCTGTCAGCCCGCAAGCCATGGCAACGGTGCGCACCAGCATCGACGCCTTCGCCCGCAGTGAGCCAACGATCAAAGACGCCTGGCTGAAGCGCTATCCGACGGCAGAGTCTTTCGATGCCTTTGCGGAAAAGCAGCTTCTTCAGCTGGCCGCTGCAAGCCAGGTCTACGGCATCGATCGCATAGACGATCGGATCCCGGCGGGTGCGACGCTGCTGGATGTCCTGGCCTTGGGTGCTGCCGAGCCTGACGACGACTGGCGCAACCGTGAGCGACTGGCCTATAACGACAAGCGGCAGCCGCTCACCGATGGCTACAACCAGCCGGTGCCCGCTGATCCAGCGCTGCTCAACATGGGACGACTCGGGGCGCTCTCTAGCCAAGCTCATGCGCACTACGGTCTGGCGCAGGTCGAGTTCTCAGGCGATGCCGATGTCCTCAAGAAAGAGCCCCGTCGCTTCGCTCGCAAGCCGGGCTGGGAAGACGGACCGATCATCACGCTCGCTGCCGAGATGGCGCAGATTCACCTCGATCTATCGCTGGTTGCTGCGCTGACCGATATGCCGTCGTCCAAAGAGCTGTCCTGGCAGTACGCCGGACAGGGCTTTCACTACCTGGAAGACATCGGCAACCAGATCCACACCGTGCAAGTCGGCCTGTTCGACTTCTTCTTCGATGCCGCGATGGAGCGGCTCAAGATGGGACTGCTCAGCGGCGGTGGCTACCTGGGTCCGATGCGCTCGCTTGGGTCGATTGGCATCGACATCTTGTCCAGTCACCACACGCTCAGCGAGGAATACACCTTCCGACGCTTCCAAGCGGCGGTCGATGGCAAGGGCGACGAGCAAGCGCAAAAGCTGGTCACGGCGATGACCGAAGACGATCCCGAGTTTGCCAAGCTGCTTGATGACGCGCTGGCCAAGCTGGGACCGCATCCCGAGCGCAGTGAGTTCGCGCTGGTCATCACCCGCACCCTCATCGATGTGTCTTCGCACGAAGGCGACGATGTCTATCGGGCCACCGCAGCGATTGCCGACCCCAGGCTGCGTACCCGCCACAAGACCTTCAACGAAGAAAAGGACGATCCCGAGCAGTTTGTCATCCCCAAGACCGACAAGAACAAGGCCGCATACGACGAGTTCTTTGCGCTGCAAGCCCGCGCCTTCCGCCGGGTTGGGACCGCGCTGCGCCGCTGGGTCAGCCTGGAGCAAAAAGCCATCGCCGACGCCAGCACGCCAGAGCAAAAAGAAGCCCTGCGCAAGGAAGTGCTCAAGCGCTTGGTCGAGCGACAGCTCAAGATGCAGGCCGACGGCGATGCGCGCCTTGCGCAGTACCTCGGCAAGCCGCCCCACAACGTCACAGCGCCTGAGCACGCCCCCGAGCTGCTGGTCGCCGACGTCGTGATCGTTGGCTTGGTGGCCGGTGTCCCGATGCTCATCCGTCGTCGCCGCAAGTCGCGCGCAGCCTAGCTTCGGTCTGTACCCTGCGGGCTGTTCCCGCCCTCGCCTGTCACCTGCCCCGCCCCGCTTGTCACCCCATACCCGCTTCGTGTAGTCGATGGGCAGACCCCTTCCCAAGGAGCCATCACCATGCCCGTGCTTCGACCTATCCCCTGTGCGGCAGCAGCCCTGCTTGCGCTGGCCACGGCGCCCGCCCTTGCCCACGCGGACGCCGCCGTCTCCCTGCTGTATGCCAGCAGCGTCGTGACCCATCCGTATCACTGGGACACCCAAGGCGCCCAGTTTGACATCGTCGCCGACCCAGTCGCCTGCGCGGACAGCGTGGTTGTGCGCCTCGATGACGGCTCCGGCGTCACTGATCTGCCTGCCACGCGCCTCGATGGAGATGGCAAAAGCCCCAGCCTGTACCGCGCCTACCACTCGATCAGCTACACCCCACACGACCTGTCGTTTTCGATTCGCTGCGGCAGCGGCGCCACCGTCCACCAAGACGACAACGGCGGCAGCGGCTACTTCCTTGCGGCCAGCTCTGGCGGCTTTTTGCAGCGCGGAAGCGTCCACAACAGCGGCTTTGCCCCCACCTACACCACCGGGCCCGGCACCACCTACACCGGCACGGTCGTGCTGCGCAACCTGGCCTATGCCAAGCAGGTGCGGATCGTCTATTCCACCGATGGCTGGCGCACCGTCCAAACCGCCGATGGCACCTACGCCGGGCCGACCTGGGGCTATTACAGCGCCACCCCCAACCCCAACCGCTTCGGCCTGGAGCAGTGGTACTTCACGCTCGACCTCGGCAGCGCCACCACGGTCGAATACGCCGTCTCCTACACCGTGGCGGGTGTCACCTACTGGGACAACAACTTCACCCGCAACTACCGCACCACCGTTACCCGCCTGCCGTAGCGAAGGAGCAAGCGGTCACGCCGCCCGGCCTTGTCCCCCGCCCACAGGGTCTTGACCCTTGTGACACGCGGCGCGCTTACGGCGCAGGGATCGGCTTAGGCCACCGGGGCCGGGTCTTCCGAGCGACCAAGGAGGCCCGGACCATCGGGCGCGGGCTCGTCGGGCCTGCTGCTACGGCCCGGTGCCAGCTTGTCGCGGTACTCATCCACCGGGCGCAGCGCCTCTTGGGCTGCCAGTCGCTCGGCGTCATCCCCCGAAACCCGCAGCGCCACCAGCTGGAGCTGATGCGCCAAGATCGCCTGCTGGACTTGCTTACGCAGCGTCGCCAGCTCGGGCCGCTTGCTTGGCTTCGGTCGCTGCTTCGGATCGGCTCCCACCATCTGTCCGTAGGCGGTGTGCGCTCGCAGTAGCTCGGTCACAAAGGCTTTGCCGCACAGCTTCTCTAGCGTCGGCTGCTGCCCGGCCTGCTTGAGCCACGCGATCCGCGACTCGGCTTCGACCCACTGCGCGCCGTATTCCAGCTGAATGAAGCGCAGGCCTTCGGGAAACAGCTTCGCGAACAGCGCCTGCGCCTGTGCGACCTCGGGATATTCCGACGCGGGCAGCTCCAGCCAGCCGAGCAGCCGCAGGTGAACCGCCGACCAGCTGTGGTCCGCTAGAAGGTCGATGGGCCGCTTGTCCGCCGGAGCGTCTTGCCCGAGCGTGTCCACCAGCCCATCCCCGAGCCGCTGGCTTGTCCGCGACAAGTGAAGGTGCGTCCGCTTGATGTTCGGCGCGGTCAGCGTCGCCGAAGCTGCCAAGAGCTGCTTGGCCAGCGCCAAGGTCGTTGCGCTGTCCAGGTACGGTGGCAGCCGCGTGTACGAAGCGGGATCAAAATCAAGCTCACTGCTGTCCATGAAGGGCTCCTTGATCCGAATTGGTCGGATATGCAGTCAACTTATCTAGCCCCGCACCCCCATGTGGTCAAGGTCCCCCCTCCAAAAACAGGGTCTGGACCCTCCACCACCCATGCGATGCA
>CALMML010000265.1 GCA_937868485.1 uncultured Myxococcales bacterium
CACTGCCCGACTTGGCCAGCATCCGCAGCACCAGCGCTTCCAGCTCAGGATGCACATCCGCCCGCAAAAGCGACAGCGGCGTCGGAGGCTCGCTGATGTGCTTGTGCATCACGCTCACCATCTCGGGCGCCACAAACGGAGCCTGCCCACACAGCGACTCATACAGCAGGATGCCCAGCCCGTAGACGTCGGTCTTGTCGTCGACCACCGCCCGGCCACTTTCCAGACACTGCTCCGGCGCCATGTACGTTGCCGTCCCGAGCAGCGACGCAAACGGACTCGTCTTGATCTGCGTGTTCGACTGCGAGATCGACAGCGACGCATCTTCCGCCACCACCGCGATGCCAAAGTCGAGCACTTTGGCCCGCTCTCCGCCCGGCACCGCATCGTCGCGCACCAGCATGATGTTTTCCGGCTTGATGTCGCGATGGATGATCTTCTTCGCGTGCGCCGCCGACAGCGCATCGGCAATCTGACGCCCAAAGCGAATCACCTGAAGCTGCGGCAGCCCGCCTTTGGCCTTGCGCAGCCGCTGGCGCAGCGACTGACCGTCCAGAAACTCCATCACCAGATACGGCGTTCCGTCCGGCAACACATCGCTTTCGAGGACGTGCGTGATGCCCGGATGACGCGTCAGGTTCGCCGCCATCGGCTCTTGCCGGAACCGCGCGACGATCTGCGGATCTTTGGAATACTCGGGATGCAGCACTTTGACCGCGACGCGGCTCTTCACCCGCTCGTGCTCGGCTTCGTAGACGGTGCCCATGCCACCATGTCCGATCTCTCGGACCAAGCGGTAGTGACCGATTTTGGTTGGTTTGCGGCGCGCCATCACAAGTCGAGCGAAGCTCTTTCGGCCATACTAGCCGACTTCTTGTGCGTTGGTTTGTGTCGAGAAATGCCAGCGGACGTTAGACGGTGCCTTCGCCGCCCTGAAGCTCGATTCGCTCGAGCGCCAGGTCCAGCTTGACCTTCTGAAGCTGAAGCTGCTTCGAGTCGTGCTTGACCGGACCCAGCCCAAGGATCGTCACACCGAACAGATCCAGCGTCAGCAGCGGCTTGTTCTTGAGCTGTCCCGATCCGACGGAGTCACGCGGCAGATACCAAATGTGTCCGTCGTGCTGCTGAGTTGGAAGGTGCTTGCCTTCGCGAACCAGCGCGTCCCACCACTTCATCCACGGACTCGCGTCGCGCTGCAGGATCGTCACCGACAGGTTCGGGAAGTCCACGCGACCCGGCTCTTTGAGGTTTTCCAAAAAGCGGCCGATCGGGTTTTCGATGATCTCTTGCTTGATCGTAAAGCTGTCGATCTTGCACGTCTCGGCGGGATCTTTGCTAATTCCGTCGACGCTGAACGTGAACATCGACGGCAGCCACATCCGCTGACGTTCCCACTCGTCTTTGTACTGCTGCTCACTCGGATACTGATTGCCACCCGAGGCTTCTTCCTTCAGGCTCTCGACGGCAAACTTCACCGTCAGGTACGCTGGCTCTTTCGCCGCACCATCGAGCGTCGGGAACGTCACTTCTTTGATGAGCGCGTTGGTAAACCGTCGTCGCCACCGCTCTTTGTTGTCGAAGTCGAGCGCCACCAGCGAACCGTCGACGCGCTCCGCCTCGTAGCTGAAGCTCTTCTTCAGCCAGCGCCAAAAGCGCGGAGCCATCGCCATTCCGACCTGGATCGTCACGTCATCGAACTTCGGACGGCCTGGGTACTTGATGACCGCACCGTGGCCGCCCACTTTCTCTTCGAGGAGATCGGACTTGAACGTGCCACCCTCGATCGTCTGAAGCGTTCCCATGTACTGGCTGGAACCAGAGTCATCCAGTTCAAGCACAAAACGGCTGGAGATATAGGGCCGGGTCCTGGTTTGCGCCGCCATCGTCTATTTGCCTCGTTTGCAGCGTATCATGCCCATGACGTTTCCCGAAGCTGAGCCACACTGACTTCCCATGTCATCTTCGGAACGCGCCTGCTGGCCAAGTGAACCACTGTCTTGCCCAAAGTTATCGACCCTCGGGCGGGCTGAGTTGCGCGTGGGTCCAGGGCCATCGCACCTTCTCCGTCGTTCCCCCACTGCTCAGTCCGTGAAATGAGCTTGCTTTGCCACGACATATGTTAGGCTTGCCGACATGTCGGCCAAGCAAATCTCTGCGTTGTTGCTTCTCGCCGCTTCTGCCTTGCCGAGTCAGGCCGAGGCGCTTACCTGTAGCTCATTACCTGAGCCTACCTATTTGACCGCGACTCCATCAGCTGAGCCGCTGGTCCAAAAGGTAGCGAGCCTGCTGCAGCGCTCGGACAGCCAGCGGACCACCGTCGTCTACCAGATCCGTCCAAGCTGCAAAGGCTTGGAGATCTTGGTCAAGGACAACCTCCCCGCCAGCTGCGCCACCGAATCCTGCATGCGCGGCAAGGCGCTGTTCTTCACGCTCGATCCGCGCGACACCGAGCCCAAAGAGTGCGATCTCGACACGGCGGGCACCAAGGCCGATCTGGTCCTGTCCGACGTCTTTCCGCAGAGCTGCCCCGCCTATGCGTCCAGCAGCCCCAGCGGAATCATCGACACGCCGGGACCGGTTTCGCCCTACATCCTGACGATGATGAAGTCGGCCACGGAGCCCGCGATCCTTGCGGAGGAAGCGCACTTCGTCTTCGGAGCCGGTCGCGCCGCCAACATCAAGCCGTGGCTGTCCGATGCCGCGATCGTCCACCTGGGCACCCAAGACTCCGGCACGCTGCTCCTCGGTCAGCGCGTCAAGCTCGCCCCAGCCCGCTTCAAGGGCACGGTGGCCGTCAGCTTGGACGACATGATCAACACGCTCTACACCGACAGCGAGCACGGCATCGGCATCCTCCCGACCACGATCGCCGATCGCCGCCGCAGCGAGCTTCGTCCGCTCGGCTTCCAAGCCATCGGTCAAAAGGGCGCGTTCTTCCCCGATCGCCGCTCCACTTCGTTTGAAAAGCAGAACGTGCGCGACGGCCACTATCCACTGTGGGGCTATCTGCACACCGTGCTGCGCCAAGATCCGGCCAATGCCAGCCAGCCGCTGTCGAAAAAGGGAGCGCGCCTCGCCGACATCTTCCTGGGCAAAAACACCGTGGGAGGCCAGGACTCGCTGGTGCTTCAGGTGCAAAACGGCTTTGTCCCGCAGTGCGCCATGAAGGTCACGCGCGCCACCGACTCCACCACCATGACGGTCTTTGCCCCCGGTGAGCCGTGCAGCTGCCTGTTCGAGCACAACGTCAGCCAAGGCAACCTAACCTGTCAGCAGTGCCCCGCCGGAACGTGCGGCACCGGGGTCTGCCGACGCAAGTACTGTGAGGCCCAGTGATGTCACAACAGACTTCAAAGCGGTTCTCGGTTCGATGGGGCAGTGGGCTCCTGGTGGTTGCGCTCGGACTGATGTCCAGCCAGCTCCGCTGCGCCGACGCCAACAACTACTTCATGGATGACGGCGATCCGATGTTGACCGGCGATGGCGGCACCAAGACCGACATGGCCGATGGCCTGTGCTTCATGGGCACGCCGCAGACCGAGTCGCAGCTTCTCAACCGCTGCACCGACGCCGAGCGCATCGAGCGCGGCAGCCACATTCCGTCTTCGACCTGGGACGGAACCTCGTCCCTCCCCTACTCCAGCTAGCCTTCGATCCACGCGGCCCCGCGCCGCCCACGCACGCCCTTTCCGCCCCCCCACCCGTCGCCCCGCCCCGTCCTGCTGCTTCTTTTTCTTCCACGTCCGTCGCCCCGCCCCGTCCCGTTGCTTCTTTTTCTTCCACGTCCGTAGCGTCGCCCCTTCGCGCGGCCACTTCCCCGCTTGCTCCTCGGCCTTTT
>CALMML010000266.1 GCA_937868485.1 uncultured Myxococcales bacterium
GCCTTCTTGTTTCCGCGCAAGTCATAAGGAGTCTCCGGTGACACCAGCACGCGCAACAGACCACCCGAGTCGGTCCCCGGGGCCAGGTCGCGCTGTAACGCCCGTCGTAGCTGCTTGCGTCCGTGGCTGAGCCAAAAAGCACAGGTCACTTCCTGACAGCCCAAAAGCGACGCCGCTTCCGCAACCGATCGACCCTGCATCAGCACCAAGATGAGCGCCACCCGCATCTCGACCGGCAGCTTGAGCAGCGCGCGCGTCAGTCGATCGCGACGCTGATGCTCGCTCGACTTTGCTGCCGCTCCGCCTTCGCTTGATTCAGCCTGCGCCGTGTCGGGTGATTCCCCCAGCGCCGCAGCAGGAATCGGGGGCAGCACCGGCACGATCGACAGCGCTTTGAGCCGCTGCACCGACAGGCTCACCACTTGACGCAGCAGCCAGTCCGACTCTGGATACAGCGAGGACGAACCCGCGACCGCTTCACGCGCATCCGTCAGCGCATGGCCACCTGCGGACGCTTGCCGCAGCGCCTGATGGACCACCTGCTCTGCGCCCGCCGCATCATCCAGAAGCTGGAGCGCACACCGGAACAGCCGCGACCGCACATGCACAAGCTGCGGACTTTCCACAGGTGCCGCCAAGCCCCTTCGGCGATAACGGCCAAACCGGCGGAACAAGGCGTCTGTGATCGCGGCTAGCTTCGACAAGGTCTTACCGATTAGCGTAGCTCGACGGGAAGGCTCTTGTCCAGGCGAGTTATCGGTCGCACCCGCACCCAGGTGATCGCCCCGCCCTGCTTACGCGGCGCGATCGGGCTCGGTCAGGTACGCGAGCGCATCGGCTTCGCTCAAAAACGGATGCGGCTCCGACGACAGCAGGCCGCGCTCTCGGCGCAGACGACTGGCTTGCAACAGCCCCACCGATGTCTGCATCAGGATCGCCACCCGACGGAAGCCCGCGACCAGTCGAACCACCGAGCGATGCAGTCGCTGCTCGTACTCTGGATCGTTTCGCATCGGACCTTCGCGCATGTCCAGAAGCAGTCCCAGCGTTTTGCGACGCAGCACCGGCAGCAGCAAGTCGAGCCGATCCAAAAACGAAACCATCTCGGCATCGTCGATCACCGGACGAGACGAGCGCCGCAGGATCACGACCGATGAGCCACGATCCCAATAGACGATGCCCAGACCTGAGCGAAGTAGCTCTGACACAAGAGATCAGTGTAGCCAGTTTCGAAGCGCGCTCCAGCTACGCCGCCCAAGGACCGCAGCGCTTCCGTCGATCCGATCCGAACCAGCGACGCACTACCCCCGGCCAAACAGGAGCGCAGCGTTGTTGCCTCCAAACGCAAAGCTAGACGACAGAATCACATCTACCTGCTTCTGCCGCGCCACTTCCGGGATGTAATCCAGCCCAAAGTCCGTCTCGGGATCGCGCAGGTTCTTGGTCGGCGGCAAGATGCCATGCTGAAGCGACAGCACCGACGCGACGGCTTCGATTGCGCCCGCGGCTCCCAGCGTGTGTCCCACCATCGACTTGATCGATGACATCGGAACCTGTCCCGCTCGGTCCCCAAGCAGCGAGCGCACCGCATGACTTTCCGCCGAGTCATTGTGCGGAGTCCCCGTCCCGTGCGCATTGATGTAGCCAATCGCCGAAGCGTCCAGCTTGGCATCGCGCAGCGCCGCCGTCATCGCCTGCAGTGCGCCCTTGCCTTCCGGCTGTGGCGCGGTCATGTGATGCGCGTCGCAGCTCATCCCAGCACCGAGCAGCCTCGCCAAGATCCGCGCCCCTCGACGCTCGGCATGCCGACGAGACTCCAGCACCAGCACCGCCGCACCTTCGCCCAGGTTCAGGCCCTTGCGGTTTTTGTCAAACGGCTGACAGGGCTCGGGGGACGTCGCCCGCAGCGCTCCAAAGCCCGCAATCGTCAGACGACACAAGCCTTCCGCCCCACCGGCCAGCGCCACGTCACAGCGGCCCAGTCGAATCCAGTCGAGCGCCTGCGCAATCGCAATCGCGGAGGAGCTACACGCCGTCATCACCGTCGTACGCGGACCGTGCGTCGCCACCGCTTGTGCCACCAAGTCGGTCACGCTCGCGGGCTGGTGCGCCACCAGCAGTCCCGACGAGGGCACCGCGCCTTCATGCAGCGCACGCAGATACGCCTCGGTCTCTATCGCGCCGCCGGTGCCTGTCCCAAACAGCACAGCAGCCTGCGCAAGCTCCGCTGCGGAAAGCTGCGCGTCTGACACCGCATCCAAGGCCGCCCGCAGACCAAACCGATCCGGTCGAGAGCACACCGCAGGCAGCGACAGCCCATCAAAGCGTGGCGTCGGGGCTTCCGCCACCAGCTGGCTGCGAGCGTCTTTGCACTCAAACAGCGAAAGCGGTCCAATTCCACAGCGGCCCGCAAAAATTCCGTCTCGAAACGAGTCCACACTCGGTCCAAGCGCAGACACAATGCCGAGCCCGGTCACCACCACATCGTCGGTGTTCATGCTTTCGGTCTGGCTTTTAGCCTAAAAAGGCCAAGCAGCACAAGCACGCCCAGGCCAGGCCACCACACGGCGAGCGTACGCGCCGAAGCATCCGATGAAGTGACCGACGACAGCGCGCAGAAGCCGCCTTTGACCACCGGAGTATCCCAGATCGACGTATGAACGAGCGGCGGAGCCAGACACATTCCGTCCACGCAGTACTGATCGCCGACGCAGCTGCAGCGCTTTTGAAGCTGGGTCAGCAGCAGCAGGCTCTCGACGTCGAGCAGTCCCGCCCCGCAGCCCCCCAAATCGTCTTGCAGACAGCGATAGCGCGCATCTGCCGCCGTCCGCGCAAGCAGCCCAAACGTCCGCTGCCGCAGCCCAGGCACAAGCGCCTTCGCCAGCGTCGCGGCCCCCGCAAGATGTGGCGCAGCCTGCGACGTCCCGACCAGCGGCGAATAGGTAAACGGCGGACGCGCTGGCTCATCAATGCCCTCATCGCGATAGGTCGATAAGATCCCCTCAGGAGCCAGGCTCGTCATGTCCGGCTCATAGTCCAGCTCGGACAGACCGCCACCGGGAGCCAGCAGATCCACACGCGGACCGTAGTTCGAATAGACCGCGCGTCGGCCCATCTCATCGGCTGCACCGACCGTGATCACGCTGTCCAGGCCGCCGGGAGAATACGATGTCGCGTCCGTTCCTCCGTTGCCCGCCGCAGCCACCACCAGCACGCCCTGCGCGATGATCTCGTCGATTGCGCGCTGAAGCGTAAAGGAAATGCCTGGTCCGCCAAAGCTCAGGTTGACGACATCGATCCGGCGACTGACGACGGGAATCGTTCCCAGCTTGGCCCCGCCCGTCCAGCGCAGTGCGTCCGAGATGTCGCTGTCGATGCCGTCTCCGCTGCGCACGCCGAGCACCCGCACCGGCATCACCCGGCACTTTTGATCGACGCCCGCGATGCCCATCGCATTGCCCGTCACCGCCCCGATGATTCCCGCGACGTGGGTGCCATGAAGACGATTGCTGTCGATCGATCCAGTGTCGGTCGGATCGGGATCACGGACGCGGTCTCCGTCATCCGCGCTCTCGGGACGTGAGATGAAGTCATAGCCAGCAACGATCCGTGGCTCCAGGTCGGGATGACCATGCACGATGCCGGTGTCCAGCACCGCGACCGTGACCTCTTCGGAGCCTTTGGTCACATCCCACGCACGCGGCATGTGAATGAGCGGCAGCGACCACTGCTTGAGCCACTGCGCGTCATTGGGAATCGCCGTTGCATGACGGATCCGATCCGGCTCCGCTCGCCGGACCTTGGCATCGGTCGCCACCTGAGTAACCAGCTGCCGCGTCATCGCTTCATCTGCGTCCGGTCGTTCCAGCAGCACAATCGCGCCCGCCTGCGGACTCACCTGCCACAGCGCAGACTCGATCACCGGCTCGGGCGCAAGCTCCCGCAGCAGCCGCAAGCGAACACCACCCAGCACCACGTCTGCATCCGCCACGGCAAGCGGCGTCCCAGCGGATGGCTCCGCAGTCAGTCGCACCCCTCGTCGCAGCTCCACCAGGACGTGACCCGGAACCATCGCTTCGACCGGCGGCTGCCAAGACATCACGCGCTGCGTGGGCTGCAAGCGAATCGGCGATGGATCCCCACACGCGGGCAACCCCAGCACAAGCAGCGCCACCGCCACAGCAGACCCCACGCCCGCACAAGCGCGCACGATCCCAAGCAACTGACGAGAAGCTGTGGCGACGTTTGCCCACATGCGGCGGCGAGCTTAGCCGAGAACTGCGAAATTTGGCGAACGACCCCCGAATTTCTGGCGAATTTCGAGAATTTGTAGCTTCCGCACTTCCGTAAGTGTTTCTATGATGAGTGTAATGTCTGGGTTTCCTTTGCTAATCGCAGTGGCGCTGGTGAACTGTCCGCTCAAGGTGGCTGGGCACACGGTCGAAGATCGTTCCTGGCTGTCCTCCGCAGTGGTCGGGTCTGTGATGGAACACAAGCGTGGCGTCCAAAGCGAGCCCGTGCTCGGCTATCAAAACGGTCAGCCCATGCCGCTCTTGGTTGTGGAAATGCCCACGCAGCAGCCGACCAAGGTTCGCGCCGAGGTTCACACCGCGCTCGCCTATCTACGGATGCAGCAAGCCGCCACCCGCTTTGGGCTGACGCTTCAGCTCAACAGCGGCTTTCGCACCAACGAACAGCAGCAGGAAGTGTTCGGCCTCTATCGTCGGGGCAAAGGACCGCTTGCCGCGCGACCGGGCTTTTCCAATCACCAGAGCGGCTATGCGCTCGACATTGATACCAAGCTGCCGCGCGTACGCTCGTGGCTGTCTCGCCACGCTTATCGCTACGGCTTTCAGCGCACCGTCCCGAGCGAAAGCTGGCACTGGGAGTTTCGCGGCGACCTGCGCAAGCTGCTCGACCGCCAAGATCCGCTCCTGCCGAACAACTCGTAGCCCTTCACGCGAGCGATTCGGGGACACTTCCCACGCGCGCCTTGTCCTTCCGCCGACGCTTCGTCCAGTCAGCCACTCCAACGCACGCAGCTACAGCGGTCGTCGAGCCCGCAGACAGGCGGCACGCACCGTCAAAACCAGCGGCTTTCGCAGCGTCGATCGCAGTCCCACGCGATCTTTGCCTTCTCCCCCGCAGATCTGCTCAATGCGCTCACGCAGCGCCGAAAACACCGCCTGCAGCTCGCCGCGAGAATCGCCACACAGCGCCCGCAGCGCTGGCATGGGACCGTGCTCGATAAGCGGTGAGTAGAACAGCTCTGCCGCCCCCGCAAACAGCAGCGAAAACGGCGACACCACCAGCTCAATTTCATCCAGTCCGGCCAGCTTGGCCCAGCCGCGCACCGTCTCCACATCCGGCCAGCTCTGGAGATGTCCAAGCAGCCGCTTGCGCTCGACCTCGCGCCCGGTCAGCTCCGCTTCGAGCAGCGCATAAAACTCCGCGAAGGTTCCCCGCAGCGGCAGCGTCGCGACAACCTGTGCCCCCGGCTTGGCCACGCGCGCCAGCTCTTTGAGCAGCAGCTGCGGCTGCGCAGCGTCGTAGAGTCCGAGGTTTGACACCACCAAGTCATAGACCGCTTCGTCAAACGGCAGGTTCGGCTCGCCCGGCTCGGTGCGCAGAAACACCCGTCGCCCGAGCAGCTCTCCGGCGTTGCGTCGCGCCTGCTCAATCAGGGCCGCAGACGGATCGACCGCAAACAGCCGCGCCTCGGGAAAGCGTCGCAGCAGCTCTAGACCCGGATAGCCGCTGTGGCACATCACATCGAGCAGCGTCGTCTTGCCCACCACCGGAGCGACCTGACCAAGCAGCAGCCGGCCAAAGGGCTGGGTCCACACGGGCCCAAGCTCGTGAGCCTGCGCGCTCGCCAAGCGAAGCTCGCGACGGGGCTTGAGTTGTTGCGGCAGTGGCGGCGGCGCCTGTGGACGCGGCGAAGACCCGGGAACGGTCGTCATGGGCGGGACTATACGACGCACGCCCAGCGGATGGAACCACGCTGGTTGAGCTGGCTTTACACGACTTGGCCCAGACAGGACTGGCCGGGCGCAGTAGACGTTAGTAGCGAGCGACGCTCGGATCGACCTGACGCGACCAAGCGTCGATGCCACCGCTCAGGTTCCAGACGTTGCGGAAGCCGCTTGCCACCAGCTGCTCGGCGGCGGCGTGGCTGCGCGTACCGTGGTGGCAGTACACCACCAGCATCGTGTCCTTGGACAGGCTGTTAAGCTCCGTGCGCGCCAGCTCCTCAATCCACTCGTCCCCGGCGATGCGAGCCACCGTGCGCTCGCGCTCCGTCCGCACATCCAGCAGTCGCAGCGGCACCTTGGCCGTCAGCATCTTCTGAAGCTCGGCGGGCGTCAGCGTCCCCACCCGCGCGGGCAGGTTCGGGTTGTCGATGCGGAAGCCGCCCCCAGGACCATCGACAAAGCCAATCGCAATGCCACTGGCCAGCTTGGCCGATGCCCGATCAAACAGCACCGTGATGCCATGCTGCTCGACGGTCAGATCGTTTGCACGCGGCGAGTCAAAGTACAGATCGATCGACTGGCCACCGCGCTGAAGCACCATGCGCAGCTGCTGACCCGGCTCGGCTTCCTTCGCAGCGTCTTTGATCGCGGCTGCCGCTTCGGGCGAAATCGAGATGCTCGGCGGCGTATGAACAACCTTGCTCGGATCGATGCCCAGCGAGGGAAGCAGCTCTCCGCTCTCTTCCAGCTGACGCACGATGTCGCTGCCGCCAATCAGGCTGCCTTGGTAAAAGAGCTGCGGAATCGTCGGCCAGTTCGAAAACTCTTTGATTCCTTCACGCAGCGCCGGATCGGACAGCACGTCCACATCGCGGAAGTCCACGCCGTGCCCATCCAGGATCTCGACCACCTTGGCCGAAAATCCGCAGCGCGGCTGCTGCTTGTTGCCTTTCATGAACAGCACGACGGTGTGCTGCCGAAGCAGCGTCTCGATTTGCGAGCGAGTCTCAGAAGAAAGCGCCATATCTAGTTCTCCGTGGGCAGTGAGATTCCACTTGAGCGCACGCTTCGTCAACCATTAGCAGCCCGACCCAAGCTTGTGCGCGGCAGGAATCGACCACTTAGCCCGGACCGACGACGACCTTCTGCGTCCACTGACCGATGTGATTCGAGGTCGATAGGTCTTGGAACGGGAGAAAGAAGCCCGGATAGCTGCCGTCTTCTCCAGCGGCGATCTTGTCGGGATCGACCGCGAACATCCACAGCCACTGCAGCCCGCCGGAGTAGCTGCCCGGATCACGCAGGCCCGCCTTACGTCGCGACGAGATCGTCACCCAGAACAGCCGACCGTTTCCCTGCTTCTGCTGGAACGGCGAAAAGCGCGGATAGGTGTCTGACAGGCTCGCTTGGGTATCCATCACGCCTTGCGCAGAGGCCTTGCCAAGTGCCACCAGCTTGGCGCCTGCCGTCGGCTGGGCAGCGAACGTCTTCGCGCTCGGGTCTGCGTCGCCGTCACACTCATCGCCCGTGCTGCCCGCGTTGCAGGTGGACTCGCTGTAGATGAAAAACGAGCTGTCCGGCGCAAAGTTGGGGTTATAGCGGTTCTTGCTGGCCACAATCGGCACCACCGAGGTCGGCTGTCCCCAGGCCGAGCCGCTCTTTTTGACGATGTCGATGCCGCAGTTAAACGGTCGCTGCGAGGTCTGGTGAATGCCAACCTTGCTATAGGCGATGGTGTCACCGCTCGGCGACCAGTCGGGATGGTCTGGCTCATAGGTCAGCTGGATCGACTCACTCGGGATGCGCAGTCCAGTGGTGCCGCTGTGCATCCACAGCTTGTTGCGATCCGCGAGCGTGGCCGTGTCTCCGTAGACCGCAACGAAGCGATCACCCGCCGGACTGAACGACGCAAACTGAATCTGGTTCGCCGTCGATGCGGGAACCGAGCCATTGAGCGTCAAAAGGCTCGCCGCCGGGGCGCGCATGTCCGCGATGAACACCAAGCGACCATCGTTCTGTCCGCCCAGCGAAGACACCATCTTGGTGCCATCTCGCGAGATCGCATGGCAGCCCACGCAGGTCGGAAAGCCATTTTGCGCAGGCGACAGAAACAGAGACGGCGTGAGCGTGCTGCTGCCGAAGTCGACGCGCATGATCCCGGTGTTGTTCGACGTGGTCCAGTAGTCTAGACCGCGGCTCACTGGCCCTTGAGATCGCTGAACTGGACGCCCTGCCGACTCGCCAAAGCCCGATCCATTGTCATCGCCGCCGCGCACGACAATCGACACCGGCTCACTGCCTGCATTCGAGTTGGCCACAAACGCATACGTCGCCGGGTCGAGCGGGAAGATGCAGCCACCGCCCACCATGGCCCCGCAGCGCGTGTACGTCGTCACCGCCGTGGTCTTGCTGACAAAGCTCAGCTGAAACAGCGTGTTTTGCGCTGCGCCCGGCTTGAAGTGAACCTCTAGCCGCTGGATGTTCGGCGGAAGCATCACACCGCCGTTTGGATAGACGATCTGCGGCGCGCGGCTCGCCTGCGGGGTGCCCTGGAACTTCTGTCCGGGATCGGTCGGGATCGGCGTGCCACTGACCGGCGGCACAACCACCGATGCCGTAAAGTGAACCGTCAGCTGCGCTGAACCGGACATCGTGCCCGCAAATGCTTGGACCTTCGTCACCCCACCTTGGGTCGTCGATGAGGTAAAGACCGACCCAGCAAACGATCCGACCCCCGCATTTTCCAGCCCGAAGTTGGTCTGGTCGGTGATCTCACGCTCACCGCTTGGGAACTGACCGTAGACCCGATAGGTCTGCTTCGCCGCCAGCTGCTCTGTTGCTTCCAGGGTCGCGCTCGGCGGATCGATGCGAATCGCGCTAAGCTGCGACAGGTCAGTGGGATCCGACGAGTCTTGGTCGAGCAGCGTGCTGCTACATCCGACGCAGATCGCCACGCACAAAAGAACATAGGTACGTAGGTTCACCATGACCGCATATCCTCATCGACAGCAGGGTCAGTGGCAACACGTCCGTTGCTAAGTTGACGACCTGGTTGGCAAAGGCGCTGCGTCCGACTCGCCACAGTCAATTCCGCGTTCTCGCAGCTTCTTTCGCAGCGTGTTGCGGTTGATTCCCAGCATCGCGGCAGCCCGGAGCTGATTGCCACTTGTGCGAAACAGCACCTCTTTGAGCAAGGGCCGCTCGACATGACTCAGCACTTCTTCGTACAGATCCGCAATTGGATAGCCATCGAGTCGCTGCAGCAGCGCCCGCAGCTTCACCCGCACGGTCTCTTCCAGGGACAGCTGCTCTAAGGGCACACGCTCTTGCAGCGGCGGCAGCACCGCTTCGACATCGCACAGCTCGATCGTTTGACCGCGACTGCGCAGCGCTGAGCGATTGACCACATCCCGCAGCTCCGCCAGGTTCCCCGGCCAGCTATAGCGCAGCAGCTGATCCATCGCGCGGCCCCGCAGCGTCCGGGTCTGCCCAAGCTGATCGGAAAGGAGCGTCAAAAAATGCTCGGCCAGCACGGGAACATCCCCTGATCGCTCTCGCAGCGGAGGGATCCGCAGCCGCGTCACCTGATGCAGCCCCAGCAGCTCCGCCGCCACGACCCCAGACTCCAGCAGCCGAGGCAGCTCGACATCGCTCGTCAGGATCAGCCGTGGACGATCCGCATCCGGCTCGGGACGGTCCGTCGCCTGCTCTTGCTCGCGACGCTCCAGCAGACCCTGAAGCACCCGCCGGAGCCGCGCCGAGCCATAGGGCAGATCTTTGACCAGCAGCGTCCCGCCATGGGCACGCCGTAGCTTTCCGATCGCTCGCTCGGAGTCCGCGTACTCGGCATCGATGCGGATGAATGCGCCCGCCCGCCGCGCCGAGCTTGCGTGGATGTGCCGACCAATGTGTTCCCGTCCGCTGCCCCGCTCGCCTTCCAGCAGCAGCGGGGTCTCGACCTGCGCAGACTCGGCCACTTGCTCACGAAGACGCCGAGTCGCTGGCTCCTCACCGACCAGCGCAATGCATACCAACTGGTTCTGCGATTTCATGCACAGGCCGCCTTCGGCTCGGCATCACCCGCCACCGCAGCGGCAGCAGATTCGTCGGGAGCCGACAGCGCCACCCGCAGCCGAGGCCGACCTTTGGCCAGCTCCGCAAAGTAACCGACCGTCGCCGCAATCAGCGCATCGGGATCGCGCGGGGCCTTGCTCTGGTCGCGCAGGTCCGCCGAGCCCGGCAGACCCTTGGTGTACCAAGCGACAGACTTGCGAATCTCGTGAATCAGTCGCTTTTCCTCGGTCCGTCCGCGCATCAGCGCGCAGTGTCGCAAGAACACCTCGCTCCGCTCTTCCACCGTCGGCGCCCCAGGAACTGGCTCGCCCCGCAGCCACGCCCGAATGTCGCGAAACAGCCAGGGGTTCCCCAGCGCGCCGCGACCGATCATCACCGCGTCACAGCCCGTCTCTGTCCGCATCCGCACGTAGTCCAACAGCGACACCACATCGCCATTTCCCACCACCGGGATGTGCGTCGGCACTGCCTCGCGGACCTTCTTGATGATCTCAAGCGACGACTTGCCCGAAAAGCCCTGCGTCCGCGTCCGCCCGTGAACCGTGATCATCGCCGCCCCGGCTTCGACCATGGCGCACGCAAACTCCGGCGCGTTCAGGTGTTTTTCATCCCAGCCCGCGCGATGCTTCACCGTGACAGGAATGTCCGCAGGCAGCGCAGCCCGCACCGCCTTGACGATCTCCTGCGCCAGCTCCGGTTCCTTCATCAGCGCCGACCCACAAGCGCCCGCGACCACGCGCTTGGCCGGACAGCCCATGTTGATATCGACCAGCGCAGCCCCGATGTCCTTGGCGAGCAGCGCCGCTTTGGCCAGCGCATCCAGCTCACGACCGAAGATCTGCACCCCGAACCGTCGCCCATCCAGTGAAGCCGTCATCTTCTGGGTGGTCTTCTTGGCGCCCTCACACAGCGCACGCGCCGATAGAAACTCGGTGATGGTCAGACCGACCCCGTGTTCTTCACAGATGGTCCGAAACGGCAGATCGGTCACGGCGGCCATCGGGGCCAGGAGCACTTCAGTATCGACGACGAGGTTGGCGATGCGCATCAGGGTTCTTAGGCGCGGCACCCTATCACATGGAACCCGGCCCAACCAGCCATCAGCCGGTGCCAACGCAGCCGCCCTGCCACAAGCCCCTCCCTTGCGCAGGTCCGACGACAAGTACGATGGGGCAAGAAAAAAGCGTCATGTGTGAAATTTGACCCTTGACACAGACATGCATCGGTTGAACTGTGCAAGTACAGAATTCACTTCGAGTTCTGGATTGCTGAACTGAACGTCGCTGGCTGCTTACGCAGGCTCTGCGGTCGTGGTAGTGAGCGCGGTGGCTTCGGTTCACGGAGGTTCGCCATGTCATTCAAGCAGTTGCTGGTTGGCATCCTGGTCGGCGTAACATCTTGCCTCCTGTTCCCCTTTGCCCCGGCGGTTGCGTCCGACAAAGACGAAGCCAAGACCGAAAAAGTCGAGCGTGTGCCCGACGGCAAGGAGAAAGTCCAGAAGCCCGTTCGTACGCCCAGCCCGTGGGATACTCGGCCCATGGTTCCTGCGGGCCCGAAGTACTAGCCTTTCACACCTCGGCTCCGTCGGAATGAACGCCCGATTCCGTGCTACCATGTGACGATGGGGCGCGGGGGCGGGATGGCTGGCCGCAGCGACAGCACAACCGATGACAGCGAGCGAGAAGCAGGAGAAGACGCTGCGCAGGCTCGAATGGATGGAAGCGTCTCGACGCTTGAACATTCGCAGCTTTCGCCAGCGCCCACCCGCATCGGTCGCTATGTGGTGCTGCGCAGCCTGGGCCAAGGTGGAATGGGGACGGTTTATTCCGCGTACGATCCAGACCTCGATCGCAAGGTCGCCGTCAAGGTCGTGCGCGAGGATGTTCACCGAGGCCAGTTTGTCCGGGCAAGGCTGCTCAAAGAAGCCAAAGCGATGGCTCGGATTTCGCATCCCAACGTGGTCCACGTCTACGAAGTGGGTGAGGATCGCGCGTCCCCACATGGCCAGATCTTCATCGCGATGGAGTTTGTGGCAGGCCAAGATCTTGTCGACTGGCAGCAGCAACATCCGGTGCGCGATGCGGCATCCCTAGACCGCTGCCTACGGATGTATCTGCAAGCCGCCGCAGGCATTTCCGCAGCCCACCGATCCAACCTGATTCACCGCGACTTCAAACCAGATTAGCTCAGCCGCAACCGGTGGCTCACGTCCTGGTTCCCGGCCTCCGACAACAAGGCGCGGGGAAGTCGCAGCAGGGTCTGGACCCTTCCCCATTGGCTTGTTGACCCGTTTGGCGATGGTCTCGACCCTTCCCC
>CALMML010000267.1 GCA_937868485.1 uncultured Myxococcales bacterium
CGAACAGGGAAGATCGACACCAATCGCTCGACGGAAAAGACCTTCTGGCGTCTACTATTTCGTCGTCGAGATCGAGGGCGAACGATTCGCTCACTTCCGCTCCGCTACCGGCCTCAAGTCTGAGGCAGAAGTGGTACCGATGGCGGAAGGTGGCTGGAACGCTGCCGAGCACAAGCTCGTCGGACGGACCAAGTACCCGAACATCGTACTGAAGCAGGGCTCGGCGGGGCCGGAGATGTGGCGCAAGCGTCAGCGCTTCATCAGCGACACGACCGGCGATCTGCGCCGCTTCGACGGAGCGATCATCCAGATGGGCCCCGGCGGCAAAGCCGTCGCGACGTGGACTTTCACCAACGCGTGGGTCTGCAAGTGGGAAGCGCCCGACTGGGATGCCAGCAAGAACGAGATCGCGATCGAGACGATCGAGATCGTGCATGAAGGGCTCGCGCTCAATGGTGCCGGTCCGACGCCGCCTCGTTCGAAGCACTCGTCGGGGGCTGGAGCCAAAGCAGCAGCAGCAACCACCAGCGCCGCCAAGCAAGCAGCGGCAGCGGCCAAGGGTGGAAGCGCCGCAGCCAAGGGTGCAGCCGACGCAGCCAAAGGTGCCGCCAAGAGCGCCGCCGACGCAGCCAAGAATGCAACCAAGGCCGCCGCCGACGTCGCCAAGGACGCAGCCAAGAGCGCAGAAAAAGCGCTCAACAAGGCAGTGGGCGAAGCGACCAAGGACATTGCCAAGGCCGCAAGCAAGGCCGGCGTCGAAAACTTCAAGCCAGAAGTGACCGTCGGAAAAGACGGCATCAAGGCGCACGTCGAAGGCGACTTCAAAAAGAACGTCGCGGGCGTGCCGGTGAGCGGTCATGTCTCGGCGGATGCGGTCGTCAACAAAGACGGTCTGAAGGCCACTGCGAATGCCAACGCCAAGGCGGAAGCCGGTCCGGTCAAAGCCGAAGCGAAGGCCGATGCCGCAGTGTCGGTCAGCAAAGAGGGCGTTAAGGCGCACGCGCAAGGCGAAGCGTCGGCCAAGGCGGATGTCAAGGCTGGCCCCGTCGACATTCACGCGGATGCTGCGGCCAAGGGTCGGGTCGATGAAAAGGGCGCGACGGGCTCCGTCGATGCCAACGTCACGGCCAAGACGCAGGCCAAGATCGGCGGAATGGACGTGAAGGCGGAAGCCGGAGCGAAGGTTCACGCCGACGAAAAAGGCAGCCGTGCCGAAGCGGGCGTCAAGGCCACCGCCGAAGGCAAAGTCGGTCCAGCCAACGTCAAAGCAGCGGCGGAAGCGGGCGTGACGGCGGACAGCAAAGAAGGCGTCAAGGCTTCGGCCAAAGCGGAAGCGCATGCCGACGCCAAGATTGGCAACACGTCGGTGACGGGTGATGCCAAGGCCGAAGTGACGGCGGACAAGACGGGCGTGCATGGCTCGGCGGACGCAAGCGTCGCAGCGAAGACGGAACAGAAGATCGGGAACACGACGGTGACGGCGGAAGCTGGCGCCAAAGCGCATGTCGACGAAAAGGGAGCGTCTGCGTCAGTCGAAGCGAAAGCGCATGCGGAAGGAAAAGCCGGGCCGGTGAACCTGAGTGCCGATGCCGGTGCCGGAGCGTCGGTGGGACCGGAAGGCGCGAAGGCACACGCCGAAGTGAGCGGACATGCGGATGCCAAGGTCGGAAACACGACGGTGTCAGGCGACGCGAAAGCGGGCGTGACGGCGGACAAGACGGGCGTGCATGGCTCAGCGGATGCGGGCGTCGGAGCGAAGACCGAACAGAAGATCGGGAACACGACGGTGACGACGGAAGCGGGAGCCAAGGTTCACGCCGACGAAAAGGGCACCAGCGCGTCGGTCGATGGCAAAGTGCACGCCGAAGGCAAGACCGGGCCAGTCGACTGGAAGGCCGATGCCGGGGCTGGAGCGTCGGTGGGACCGGGCGGACCGCGTGCGTACGGCGACATCCATGCGACGGCGAAGGAAAAGATCGGGCCGGTGACGCTCAACCAAGATGTCGGAGCACACGCCAGCGTCGACAAAAATGGCGTTCATGCCCAAGCCGAAGGCGATGTCTCGGCGGAAGCAGGCGGCAAGAAGGTCGGCGCACAGGGCGAGGTCAGCAGCGACGCGGCTCCGAAGGGCAAGTTCTATAAGAACTTCTAACGCGGACACGGCGCGTCTTTCCACCAGCAGACCGCCGATGTAGGCCCAAACGTCGCTGATTTCAGCAAAACCAGGGCAAAAAGACGAAAACCCACCAGATGAGCTTCATCTTGGTGGGTTTTTCGCTTGATAACGCTCGATGGCGCGCGAAGACGCCATCAAGTGCTTAGCCAACCAGCGGCGAGCCAATCAAGCGACGGAGCTGAATCAGCGACAGCGACAGGTCAAAGCGCGCTTGCGCCAGACCGACGGCAGCCAGGTCCATCTGATCCTGCGAGGTCAGCAGATCCAGCTGCGTCGCGGTTCCTGCTTCGTACTGGAGCCGAACCAGGTTCAGCGTCTCTTGGGCCATCTGAAGCGCACGCTGCGCGGTGACAAGACCCTGACGCTTGGTGATGACGTTGCGACGCGCGTTGATGACTTCGTCGCTGATGCTGTCGCGAAGCTGCTCAAGCCGTAGCTCGACATCGCGACGCTGGGCTTCAAACTGGTGACGCTGCGCATCGCGGGCAAAGCCGTCGAAGACCTGCCAGTCGAGCTGCGCTCCGAAGGAGTAGCTGTCGCTGCGACCCGCAAAGCCGGTGGCGTTGGTCAGACGGATGTTGCCAAACAGCGAGATGTTCGGCGAATAGCGCAGCCACGACGACGTAACCTGCGACGACGCGGCTCGACTGGATAGATCCAGGCTCAGCAGCTCCGGGCGGCTCTTTAGCGCTTGATCCACGAGCTGATCTTCGGCGCCCATCTCGGTGCTGGGCTCGGGGGGCGGCACGACCTTGAAGCTTCCCGCTGGCTGGCGAATCATCGTCGCGAGCATTCGATATGCCGACGCACGGTTGTCTTGCGATTCCAGCAAGCGCTGCTTGGCTTGAATGAGCGCCAGCTCCGCGCGGGTGACTTCGACCTTGTTGACGACGCCAGCTTGTAGACGAACCCTGGCATTGTCGACGGTCTTTTGCGCGACCTCGATGGTGTTGGTGCGGGCTGCGACCAGCTCTTCGGCACCAGCGGCGGCAAAGAACGCGGTTGCCACCGACTGAAGAACCTGCGCCATCGTCACATCGAGCTGACGTTCCTGGGCGCGATAGGCGAGCTTGGCACCTTGCAGCGCCGGATACGCCGCCGGGACGAGCAGCGGGACGTTGGCGACGATGTTTGCGTCGAGCTGTAGGCGCGGCTGAATCACGATCTGCGGATTGGCAGAGGTCAGCATCGCGTCCAGCTCTGCCGTCGTCGGTGGCGTCTTGCCAAGCTGGCTCGCCGGATTGATAAGCTGCTGACAGAGCGAGTCGACGGTGTCGCGGTTGGCTCCCGTCGCATTTCGACAGTAATCCGCCAGCGCTTGGGTGAGTGCGCCTTGCTGAAGCTTGCCTTCCTTGGCCAGTGCCAGCGACGCATCGGAGACGGCTCCGCCTTGGACCAGCCCGGAAAAGGTCTGGACGCGCTGATCGAACGGAACCGTGACTTCCGGCTCGTTGATGATCAGACGGCCTTGGACGTTGAGCGTCGGCAGAAGCGCTGCCATTGCGCGCTCGACATCCGCGTGCGAGCCCTTGAGTCGGGCGCGTGCGGCTGCAAGATCTCGGTTTTGCGACTCGCCGAGCTTGAGCGCGTCGTCGATGGTCAGCGACCGAGCCGCTGGATCAGAGGTCGATGGATTGGTCGCCGGGCGAACACTCTGCTGGGCGACGGAGATTGCGGGTGACAGCACGGTCACCGAGCACAAGGCGAACGCAAAGAGGCGTGCGCACGGGTACATGGTGCTTTCGATCCTTTCTTGGCTGGGTCGATCGACTAGGGAACGAGCTTGAGGTGGCTCGGACGCGGCTTTTTACCAGGCTTGGCTGGCGGAGGCGGTGGCTCGGGCGGTGGGGCAGGGGCCGCATCCAGGTCTTTGGGTACGTCTGCTTCCCAGACCATGCCTCGCTGATCACCATCGTGCATTGCATACACTGCCGACCAGGGAATCACCGTTGCATGCGGCGTCCGCTGAAAAGACAGCGTCGCTTTGATGCCATCGTCGTCAATCACCAAGTCAGCAATCGGCAGCGGCATGTTGTAGCCGTACTGCAACACCAGCTGAGGCTCGGTCCGCAAGTGTCGTGGCAGGTCCACACCGTCTCGGCGCGGATCAAGGAAGACCTGCACCCACGCATCCTTGAGCAGATCGAGCATGAACAGTTTCTTTTCCGGGAGCATGAAGCGTCTTTCCGTGACTGGAATCGAACGTACGTTAGCACGGCCCCGAAATTTGGCACCTTGTCCGCACCAATCGCTGATATTGCAGAGCCGCTCGGACCAACTTCTACTACGCAAGCTTGCGCAAACTCCATGCCTGAAAAAGATCCAACGCACTGGCTCTATCGCTTAACTTCCGAAGAATGGCTGCGTGCTGGAGCGTATGAGCTGTTTCAGTCTCGACGAGCGTTTTCACAAAAGTCGCAGCGCGAAGGAGTGGTCTACGCACGCCGAGCAGCGGGCATGGCGGTGAACGCGCTGTTGTGGCACCGAGCCGACGACAGCTACGGACGCAGCTACATGGATCATCTGGTGCAGCTTGGCAAAGACCACGAAGTCCCAGCGCCGATTCGTCAGTTCGCGGAAGCGCTGATTGCCATGCCGATCAAAGACACGCTGGTGACGATCGGCAAACAGGGCGATCCAAGCCGAGCCGAGCCCGCCGCCAAGATCTACGAGTGGGCCAAGAGCCGGGTTTCCCACTTTTTGCGCACATCGTAGCGAGCCGTCTCTCTGCTGTTCTGATTTGTAGCGCTGGCTATCGGTTATTCGCCGCGAAAGATGGCTCTGCGCTTTTCGATAAAGGCATGGACGCCTTCAGCGGTGTCGGCGGTCTTGCTGAGCAGGCTCTGACTGTGCGCTTCCCATTCCAGCATCGTCGCCAAATCGACGGTTGCGCTGCGATGAAGCGCTTGCTTGGTGACGGCTTGCGCGATCTTGGGTCCCTGCGTCAGCTTTTCGCACAGCTTGAGCGTCGCTGCCTCCAGATCTGAATCGGAAACGACCTCATGAACCAGCCCGGCGGACTTGGCTTCTTGCGCGGTCAGCACCGCCGCCGTCATCAGCATGTGCATGGCCTTGGTCGCACCCACCGTCTGAGGCAACAGCCATGAGAGCCCAAAGTCTGCCGACAGTCCGACGCGATGAAACACCGCTCCAAACGTCGCAGAATCGACGCAGATGCGCAGATCACAGGCCAGTGCGAGCGACAGCCCGGCGCCCATGCAGACGCCAGGAATCGACGCCACCACCGGCAGATCCAGCTCGTAGATCGTCCGAATGACTTGGCTGTCTCGCAGCAGCTGTTCTCGTCGCACAGAGATCGGCAGCGCCAGCCTTTCTGGCATCGACTTCAGATCGCCTCCCGACGAAAATGCACCGTCCGATCCGCAGATCAGCACCGCCCGAACGTCTGGACGCTGCTTCACTTCGTGGAGGTGACTGGCGAGCGCTTGCCACTCCGCAGGACGAAGCGCATTTTTGGCTTCGGGACGACACATGGTCAGACGGGCCAGACGCCCCGCAAGCTCGAACGACAGCGCAACCGACATGGAGAGGTTTATATCGCGAATCCCGTGACGGATCGGGTCATCTATGGCTAAAATTGCGAACTTAGGCGCAAATTCGGTGCCTCGTGAGCTTGATGCATACCTTCCTTTCTGACTTCGACTGGGCTTCGGGTGTCGCTCTACTTTCGCAAGCAGCCTCGGGTGCGGCCACCAAGCCAGGTTCGTTTGACTCGCTGCGTGACTGGATGAAGGGCGCGGATCGGATCACGCTGCTGACGCTCGGTTCGATGATCCTGTGTTCGCTGGCTGCCGTGACGGTGGCGATCGAGCGCACGCTGACGCTGTGGAACCTGGCAGATGCGTCGCGCAAGCTGTCCGAGCAAGTCCGTCGCGCCCTGTATCGAGGAGCCATTCCCGATGCGCGCACCGCGTGTCAGCGCAGCAAGTCACCGCTTGCCGACGTGATGCTGGCTGGCTTTGAGCGACTGGGACGAGGTTCCGAAGACGCGCTGCGTGCCGCCGTCGAGCGAGAACGTCAGCGCATGGTCCTGTCGCTACGTGGTCCGCTGTGGGTGATGGGAACGATTGGTGCGACGACGCCGTTTCTCGGTCTGTTTGGCACCGTCGTCGGCATCATGGGCGCATTTCGTAAGATCGGCGAAAGCAACCAAGCGGGCATTCAAGTCGTCGGTCCGTACATCGCGGAAGCGCTGATTGCGACGGCGGTTGGTATTGGCATCGCCGTGGTGGCGCTGCTGGTGTTCAACTACTTTCAGTCTCGTCTGGCGCGAACGAACATCGAGCTACGGCTGACGATTGAAGAGTTTCTGGAAGACTTGATCGACGCACACAGCAAGTCCCCGGAGCCAAGTCGCAAGGCAACCGACGGAAAAGCGACCGACGGAAAAGCGGACGGGAAAACGGACGGAAAAGCCAAAGGGACGGTGGAAGCCAACGAGGAGGCGGCCTAACATGGCCATCGGTAAGGTTCCCGGCAGCGAGAGCGATCTCGACGAAGATGGCATCTTCGCAGAGATCAACATCACGCCGCTCACCGATATCTTCCTGGTGCTGCTGATCATCTTCATGGTGACCTCGTCGGTGATTGCGGATGCGGGAGCGCGCTCGGGTCTGCGGGTGAACCTGCCCAAAGGCGCGACCAAAGAAGTGAGTCCGGGGAGCAAAGACGTGACGGTGGCGATTGGCTCAGACGGAAAGATGATGGTCGATGGCAAAGTCGTCGATGGAACCGAGCTGGCCCGTCTGTTTGCGGATGCCAAGGGTCGCGATCCGGCGACGCAGATTATCGTTCACGCCGACGAGACCACCGCGCACGGTCGCGTGGTGTCGGTGATGGAGCTGGCCAAGACCGCCGGGCTGTCGCGGCTCGCGATCTCGACGCGCAAGGCTCGTTAGCGATGTCGGCGGCTCCCATCAGCGCGCGACTGACGCAGTCGCTGTCGATTCAAGCCAACGTCAGCTACGACATCTTGGCGCAGACGCAGTCCGACGGGACGAGCGTTCCAGTGCTGATTGGCAGTGGCAAGTTCGCCAAGGTCTACAAGGCTTGGCAGCGCAGCGCTCGTCGCAATGTTCGTCCAGTCGCGATCAAGATTCTGCATGATCACGCGACGCTGGCCGACGAGCGACTGTTCAAGCAAGAGATCGATCTTCTCAAAGAGCTGACGACGGTTCGCTCGGTGAACGTGATTCGGACGCTCGACATCGTGCGGGTGCCTCCGCTGGCGATGTGTGGCTGCGGGGTCGTCTATCATCCGCTCTGTCCACGAGGCTGCGGTCAGCTTCTGCAGCGCGTTGAGCGACTGGGGCATGACTATCCGCTGCTGTCGTGTTCGCGCTGCGGGTATGAGCTATCCGCCGAAGACGTCGAGCAGCGTGGCGTCGAGCTGCTGCGTCCACCGGCGAAGACGTGCTGCCAAGGTCCGAAGTCGCAGCGTGGCAGCCTGCTCAGCTTCGTCGATCGTGAAGTGGTGGTGATGGAGCTGGTCGAGCATGGTCTGACCGACCTGCCGCAGCTGTCCCGTCAGGCAATGGATCGGATGCTGTCGCCTCGGCCTCTGGATTCAGTTTCGCCGAGTTCGCTGCGAGTCCCGACGGACAAGCTGGATGCGCGGCTGGCGCAAAAAGCGGCGCTGGCGGAAAAGCTGCATCTGATGGTGCAGCTTGCGGACTCGCTCGCGTGGCTGCATGGGGAAAAGCGCATCATTCACAAGGACTTGGCGCCCGATAACGTGATGGTCGTGGCGCGCAGTGACACCGACGGCGTGAACGACTGGCGAGGTGAGTCGTCGGTGACGCTCCGAGAGCAGCTTTTGCAAGTGGCGGCGTTTCCGCGCTTTTCGGTCAAGGTCATCGACTTCGGTCTGGCCGACAAAGACGAGCTGTCGCGCAGCTGGTAC
>CALMML010000268.1 GCA_937868485.1 uncultured Myxococcales bacterium
GGAATCGCTTGGGAATCGATCAGGAATCGGGGCTTAGATCGAGGGAAGCTGAACGCGGCTCGGCGCTTCGATGCGATAGGTGAGGAGCAGCTCTCGCGTGGCGCGTCCAGGCAGCTCGACATCAAAGTGCGCGAAGCCGTCTTTTCCGTCCCAGCGCATGCCGCTCGTGCGGTCGACGCTGATTTCCACTTCGCGGATTTCGCTGGTGGGAACGCGCTCTGTGACAAGTAGCTTGCGAGACGATCCGCTGAGGTTGCTGACGAACAGCTTGACGGTGCGGCTGATGCGCTGGGTTCCGGTGAGCGCAGCTTGCTCGCGTTCCTCGCTGACTTGGCGTCGCACCCGCAGTCCGTCGTCGGGACCAAAGCCCAGCTCAAACGGCTCGCCGCGACCGACGAAGCCGGTTCGTCCGCGACCGCATAGCTCGGTGCCCCGTGACAGCACGACCGGACCGGCGAGCAGCGGCCTTGCGCCCGTCAGCGTAGCGGTGGCGCGCAGGTGGGCAGCCATGCCTCTCTCGGGGAAGACCACGCGCTCGACCTGCGCTGCGACGGATACCTGCGAGATCTCAATCCGGCTCGGCTGTCCCGTCGATAGCAGCGTCACGGGACGGATTGGATCGAAGGTGAGCGGCTCGCCGCCATCATCGACGCCGGGCATCTCTTCGACGTTTTGGCTGCCGCGACCGATGCCAGCGACGGCGATGCTCTGCTCTCGCGCTTCGACGATCACGGTGCGTCGCTCTGCGTCGGTCTTTCGTCGCAGCCGGAGCTGATCTTCGCTCAGCAGTGGCGGGGATGCATGTTGGGCCGGTCGCGCCGTCGAAAAGCGGGCGGCAATGCCGGTCCAGTCTTCGCCCGTGCGCTGCCAGACCACCGCCGAGGTTACGATCGTCAGGATGTGTGTCCCGTCGGTGTGCGTTGAAAGTCGCGCCAAGTGCTCGGGCCGCCACAGCGCACACGGCGCAATGTAGGTCACTTCCAGCGAGATCTCCGTCGGACTGGGCACTTCCAGCTGAAGATCAACCGTAGACTCTCGTCGAGGCCGCAGCCGACGGGCCGCTTGGTAGCGAAGCTGCGCGCGCTTTTCGTCGAGCCGTGCGTCGTATAGCTCTTTTTGGGCCGCGTACAGTCCGTCGAGCGCTTGTTCTTGGCTGTCGAGAAGCTGTCCGAGCGCAATCCGCCAGCCAGAAAGCTCCGTCGCTGCACCGCGCGGAACCCGTCCCAGCGCAATCACCCAGGCCAAGATCAGCGCCGCACAGCGTCCTTCGTGAACCTGCGCAACTTCCAGCGCTCTTTCGGCAAGCACGCGACGAGCCATCGCCTTTTTCTGATCGTGCTCTGACTCGCGTAGCTCACTATCGCTACCGACGGTGACTTCGTGACTGCGGCGGGTCACTTGCGTCGACAGCAGCTTGGCTGCGCCATTGACCAGCGGCAGCACGCTCTGATCGTCGACGAGCGGCGTCACCCCGCGCAGGCTGATCAGCACCGTTCCGGCGGGCACCGTCGCCTGAGCCGCGCGTACCACTTCAGCGCGATCCTCGAAGAATGTGACCCGCAGCGGCCTGGTATCCAGCTCGATCCGCTGTCCTTCCTTCGTCGGGGATTGGTTAGTCACGACGGTTGCCTCCGATGATCTCGCTCTTGGCGGAAAAGCTCAGACGGTACTGGTATTCGATCTTGGCCTTGCCAGCGGGCGGCAGCGTCAGTCGCCACTTCATGCCGCGACGGATCGGTACGCCGCGCTCGACTTGGTCATAGGGCGTGTGCGCGGGCTTTTCGGCGGTCAGCTCGACGGTCAGCGACTTGTCTTCACTTACCGGCATGCGATCCAGCACATCGATCTGAATGGACTGTCCCAGCGACGATGTCAGCTCGATCGATACCGTGTGATTCATCGCCGTCGAGCCACCGAGAAGACCGGCGCTCTCTTCTTCGGCGCGAACGTTGCGAGCGACCCGGACGCGATCCTCGACGCCCATTCCGACGCGCAGGCTGCCGCCGCGATCGACGTGGCTGATGTGATCGGTCGTCAGCAGTCCGCCATCGACGTAGACATCGACGGGACCAGCCAGCAGCGGGGCGTGACAGGGATTTTGTAGCTCGGCCTCACGGTAGACATCGGCGCGCTCTCGCGGAACCGTCACCAGCCGGAGCGTCGGCTGTCCGTCGGCAGACAAGATCGCAACCCGATGTAGCTTTCCGTCCGACGGGATCTTCAGCAGACCTTCGGCATCGTAGCGATGATCAAACTGCCCGCGTGACTGCAGTGGATCGATGAGCCCACTGGGCGCAGTCAGCTGTTCCAGCGTGCGCACCGACTGCTGAAGCTTGCTCTGCGCTTGATCGTCGCTGCGTCGCTTGAGCTTGCCTCGAAACAGCGGATCTTCGGGCCCGCACAGCAGCAGCTGATCGAAGTCGAGCCACGCATCTTGCGGCTCAATTGGCTCGGGCACTGGCGCAAGCTCTTCGATGGACTGTCCAGCGCCCGCGCTGTCGGCAAACGGTCCGCCTTCATCGTCGTCGTAGCTGCCCCCGCCACCGAAGCCGCTGCCGACGAGCGAGCGTGGCGCACTGCGACTGCGCTTGAGCGCTCTTTCTTTGCCTTGGATCGAGCCGATCGCACCTTCGCCGCGAAACAGTCCGCCTGACTTGGCTGGCATCGCCGCTTGAGGCGGAGGCATCGGCGCTCCACCGGGCACGGGCATCGAAAACATCGGCGCGGGCGGCGGAAACGGCATTCCACTCTGCATCGGAAAGGGCGACGGCGGCGGGGAAGGGGGTGGCGGTCCGGCCTTCTTGCTAAGCTCTGCTTCTGCCGTCTCCGCGCGCGTGGCCCAGGTGGGTTCGTCACTCAGGCTGTCGTCAAACTGCAGCGCATCCGTCTGCGGCGTGCGTTCGGGCATCGCCAGCGAGCTGGACTCCGGCGGGGCTCCGTCGGTCGGATTTTGTCCCGATAGAAAGCCGCGGTCGTAGCCCGCAAACAGTCGATCCAGTCCGTCGGGTGGTGGACGATAGCCGCGCCTCGCTGGCGGCTGTACGCGACCGAAGCGCAGCGACGGAAGCTCTGGAAGTCGCGCATCAAAGATCAAGTCCGCCGTCGACAAAGCCAGTCGCACGCCGGTCCAGTCTTCGCCGCTGAGCTGCGCCACATGTGCTTCGACCGTCCAGTTTGCGCGCTTGCCACCGTCGAAGAGCCGCAGCGTATAGGCTGGAAAGAAGCGCGCCGCCGGGACGACATACGACACGTACAGCGTCGCAATCGGACCACTTCCCGTCAGCTTCACCGTCACTTTGCGGGTGGGCTGGCTGCGACCTTGTCGCTCACTCGACGGAGCTTGCCCCAGTCGTAGCTCTGCGGCGGCCTTTTCCTGCGCCAGCTCTGACAGCTTTTGTTCCAGCGCCTGCTGCTTTTCCCCGAGCTGCCGTTGCACTTCCGCGAGCAGTCCCGCCGTCGCAATCGCATCGGCAATCCGCTCATCAACTTTTTCCACCAGCGACGTGGTGCGCAGCGCGGGATCGGGAAACTGCTTCGAAAGTCGCTGTCGCTGCGTCGAGAGTCGATCGATCTCCGCTTGCACGCGATCCATGCGCAGCTTCAGCTCGTCGAGCTTGCTCTGGCTGACCCCAAGCTGCGCAGGTCCCGTCGGAGGAACCACCACCGAATCGACCAGCACCACCGATCGTCGTCCCGATTCAAGCTGCGCGCGAAAGCTGCCCGGCTCCGAGCGGATGGTCACTTCGGGAATCAGCAGCTCGACATCGCCATCGGGAAGGTTGATTTCACTCGGAAGCTCGACGCGACGAGTCACAACGGCCCCGCGCGCAAAAACGGTGACTTGGCAGACCTCGCTGCCGCAAACAAGCTGCACGACTCCCCCTTGTGTGGCCACGCGCTACGGACGCAGCCAGAAGCCGTCATTTTACCCGACCTCTGGGCCGGTTCGTTTCAAAGCAGTGACAGGCGACGAAGCAACCGACGAGGGCGCGCGGTTCCGTACCTTGTGCGGCACGTCCGAGTCCCTGCGCTCTTGTCTGACAGCCGGACCTTGACCTATCGTCCCGCTTCCACCACCGACCCTGCGAGGATGCGATGACCAACAAGCACCGACGTGACGGAATTTCCAGGCGATCTGCGCTGCGACAGCTTGGTGTGTCGCTGTCTGCGCTGACCGTGGGCTGTGTGAGCGGTGGCGGTGAGCTGCTCGCAGATCTCGACGAGCCGATGCCTGACCTGGGGATGCCAAGTCCAGACCTCGCGCTGCCGCCTGATCTGTCCGAGCCGCTGCCGTCGTCGCCAAGTGAGCTGCTGGCGGGGATTGACGCGGTCGTCGTGCTGATGATGGAAAATCGCTCGTTTGATCACTACTTGGGCACGCTGACGAGCGATGCGCGCTATCCCGGTACGCGCCGTCCCGACGGACTGACGGGCCGCGAGTCCAATCCCGACGCGAGCGGCAAGCTCATTCAGGTGAGCAAGCTCCTAACCTACGAGCCCAAAGATCCGCCGCACGGCTGGGATTCTTGTCACAAGCAGTTTGGCGGCGGCAAAAACGACGGCTTCGTCAAGGAATACATTGCGCATCACGGCGACAAGTACGGTCCCGATGTGATGGGCTTTCACGATCGCAGCCAGCTTCCGTACTACTACGCGCTGGCCGATCACTTTACCGTCTGCGATCGCTGGTTTGCGTCGGTGATGGGTCCAACCTGGCCCAATCGCTTCTATCTACACGCGGGCTCGTCGGGCGGGAAAAAGGACAACAGCGGCTTTGCCATCGGTGGCCCGACGACGCTGTGGGAACGGCTCAAGCAGCGCGGGCTGACCGGCAAGAACTACTACGCCGGTCCGGTGCCGTGGTACTGGGCGGGGTATCCGGGCAAGCTGCTCAGCGTCAATCCAACCGTCAAGATCGACGAGTTCTTCAAGGACTGTAAAAACGGCACGCTTCCGTCGCTGTCGATCATCGATCCCGACTTTTTGACAAACGATGATCATCCAAGCCACAACATCCAGCTCGGTCAGGCGCTGATTGCGACGCTCGTGTCGGCGGTGATGCAGAGCCCGCAGTGGTCAAAGACGCTGTTTGTGATCACCTACGACGAGCACGGCGGCTTCTACGATCACGTTGCACCCCCGAAGCTGGCCGACGACTTGGCTGACTTTACCCAAGCGGGCTTTCGGGTTCCGACGCTGCTGATTGGTCCGACGGTGCGTCAGGGCTTTGTGGACTCGACGGTGTACGATCACGCTTCCGTCGGAGCCACGCTGCGGACTCGCTTTGGCATCGAAAACACCTCGAAGCGAATGACGGCGGCGGCGGACCTTTCCGCGGCGATCGATCCCAAGCTGGTCAAGCATCCCGCGCCACCACCGGCGGACCTGCCACGCCTGTCGATTCGCACAAGCGAGCTGGCCGATCGGATCGGCTTTGACAGCCAGCCGGAGCTTACCGCTTCCCTTGCGCACCTGCCGCGAGGTCTGGTTCCGATCGATCCTCGCAGCGATCTCG
>CALMML010000269.1 GCA_937868485.1 uncultured Myxococcales bacterium
TTCACTTGGGCGTGAGGGGGCGTTCACCTGGAGGTGGTCTTCATTCACCTTCAGGTGGTCGGGATTCACTTGGGCGTGAGGGGGCGTTCACCTGGAGGTGGTCTTCATTCACCTTCAGGCGGTCGGGCAGCGCGTGGGATGTAGGGGAGGAAACGAGAGCGAGCGAAAGCGGGGGCTACAAGCGAGCGGTCCGCAGCCGGCGGCTAGTTGGCGGCTTGCGGAACGGGGGCGTGGTGGTCTTCGTGACCGCGCAGGCGCTTCGCGAGCGACAGCAGCGTGCCCTTTACCAGGCCCTCTTTCATCAGCGGCGCCACATGGTGGACCACGTCAGCCGCCGTGTGCGTCACATGGTGGCTCGGCTGGAAGAACGGGCTCGACAGCGTCGGGTGCTTGGCCACAAACGCCCGCACCTCTTCTGCCGTCACCCCGTGCTCGCGCAGCGCTTCGTCGAACTCACTGCGAGCAAAGGTCCGGGCCTTGAACAGCATCATCTGCACGCGGCTGTAGACGTTGACCTTGCCGTCGCCCGAGGTCTCGATCGGCAGGAAGATCGCGTTCGGGTGCTTTTCGGTCACGTACGACTGAACACCGTCTGACACGCCCGAGCTGGGCATGCAGCCAAACGGCTTGACCGACAGGGTCATCGTGCACTTCTTGTGCTCGGCGTTGAGCACCAGCTTGCCGACTTCCATGTGACCTTCCCCACCGCGCAGGTGGTTGTTGTACAGGTCCTTGGCGGCCTCGGCCACGTCGTCCATGTTCGGCAGCTTGTAGCCGTGCAGGCCGATCGAGTTGGCAATCGTCTGGAAGATCGCGCGGATCGCCTTGTCCGCCACCCACAGGATCGCCAGCTTCTTGATCGGGTTTGTGCCCGCCAGGCCGCGCTTGCCTCGGTCTTCGTTGCGCAGGCTCATGCGCTGCTTGGTGTCGTAGACGTGCTCCCACACGTTGTAGAGCAGCCAGTTGGTCACAATCTGGATGTCCACTTCGGCGCCTTCCTGCTCAAGGAAGCGCTGGAGCGCGTAGTTGCCGTCGCCTTCGGTCGTCATCGCCCAGAACTCGCCGATGACCGACACCTTCGGCTTGACCTGGGTGCGATCCACTTCGACCTGACGCAGCATCGCGCGGGCCTTGAACAGCGCCCCGACCACGTTGCCGTTGGTGCGCAGGGTCTCGAAGAACATCTTCTTGACCGCTTCCAGCGTCTTGTCGGTGCTGCCCGCGACCTTTTCATAGGGACGCAGACGGTAGCCAATCGCGTTGATGGCGTCGCCGATCATGATGCCGAGCACCAGGCGGATGAAGAACTTCGGGTTGAGATCGAGGCCCGCATCTTCGCCGGTCGCTTGCTTGAGTCCGCCCTGCTGCTGGAACAAAAGCACGCGGAAGCCATCAAAGCCCGCGTCGCGCAGCGCCTTGCGGTATTCGGTCACGTAGGTGCCAAAGCGACACGGACCACACGCGCCCGCCGTCACGAACAGGTAGCGCTCGACGATCTCTTTGGTCGGGATCTGCTTCACGTCGCGCAGATACAGCAGGTGCTTGATGAGGTTGCCGACCGTGAAGTAGGTCGGGTTGCACTGGCCTCGGTTGCCGAACTCTTTGCCAACCTGCAGGGCGTCGGTGTCCGGCACATCAAGCGGCACCACGCGATAGCCAATGCCTTCGAGCGCGCCCGAGATGAGGTAGTCCTGCGCCATCGTCAGACCACCGCAGAGCATGGTCGTGTGCGGACGCTGCGACGCGGTCCAGCGCTGGTGGACTTCATCGTGCCACTGGTCCCGCTTGTCGAGCCCGAGCTTGGCCCGCTGCTCCGCCTCAAACTCGCGGAGGATGCCATCGACATCCACCCCCGACTCCTCCGGCTTACCGATGACGGGCAACCGAACGCGACGCTTCTCTTCGACCTGGATGGTTTCCATGCTCTTGCTTGCTCCCTCTTGGGTGACTCGGGAATCGGTTACAGGCGGACGACCTGCTCTTCGCCTTTTTTCTTTACGCCGATGCGGATCAGGCTCTTGTCCTTTTCCGTCGTGCTCTGCGGGGTAAACCGCGCGGCATAGTCGGCCACTTTCTTCCGCAGCTGCTCGATCTCGGCCTGTAGGCTCGGGTCTTGCTGCTTGCGCTCGGCCAGCTGCTGCTGCTTAAGCTCCAGAAGCTGAAGGCGCTTCTCTTCGATCTTCAGGTGCAGCTCGGCGCCCTTCTTCGCGACATCTTCCAGCCGCTCTTCGTGCAGCTTCAGGCTGTGCGCGTAGGTCTTGACGCGGATCTTGATCGAGCCGCCCGGCTTGTTGGCGTCGATGTCGTGGAGCGCTGAGTACGGCGTCGCGCTCGCTCCGATGATCGAGTCAACCAGGCCGTAGGTCGGCGCATCGTGACCGCACTTGAACGACGACAGATCGAGCACCACCACGTTCGGGTGACGCGCCGCAAACTTCGCCGCCCACACCTTCTGCACCGAGTTGGCCGAGTAGTTTTCCGGCCACACGTCGGTCACTTCGAGCGGTCCGTCGATGCGGCCCTTGTCGATGTCTTCTTTGAAGAAGCGATACAGCCAGCGCGGGTCCTTCGGAATCGATCGAATCGACAGGATCGGATAGCCGAGCACCTGGAACTCTTCGAGCACGCCGTGGTTGAGGCCCGGATCGCTGTGATAGGGACGACCGATCATCAGGACGGCGACGCGGTTGTCTTCTTCGACTTGCTCGAGGATCGCCTTGCCGCGCGTCTGGATCTCGGCGTCGAACTTGGTCATCGCCTTGTGGGCTTGCTCGACCGCGAAGTCGCTTTCGTCTTCCGTCACCCCGAGCAGCGCGCCGAAGCAGTCGAACATCTGCTTGCGCAGAAACGTCGGCTCCGTAAACGTGAGCGCCGGGTCGAGGTACTTGATGCTGCGCGTCGCAAAGAAGTCGACTTCCTTGGTAAACGCGGCCTTGAGCACCTCGGGAACACCCGCGACGATCGGGCACGACGCACTGTCCATCACCTTGTGAATTCCCGGCGGAACGTGGGTGATGCACGGGAAGAAGATGTAGTGCAGCGGCTTCTTGTCGCTGTGCTGGTGAAACAGCAGGTTGTGAATGTGAGCCTGCGCGACCTTCGACGGATAGCACGGGTCAATCGAGCCGTACTTGCCGCCTTCCTGCCAGATCTCTTCCGTCGTCTCATCAGAGAACACGACGTGGTGCTTCTGGATGCCGATCGACTCCAGGTAGGTGCGGATAAACGGCGCGATCGTCCAGATGTTGAGCACGCGGGGAATGCCGACGCGGACCGCTGCACGCTTTTTCCACGACTCTTCGGAGCTGCGCTGGAACGGACGACGGACCGGCACGCGCTTGACGCTAAACAGGCCCTTTTTCACTTCCACGTCGTCGATGAGCGTGTCGGCAGTCGGCATCGGCTCGGCGTCGTAGAAGTGCGCAAACAGCTTCTTGGCCTCGAAGTCCACCAGGTTCGGGAACTCCTTCATCAGCCGCTTGCGCTCTTTGGTGATCGCGAGCATCGCTTCTTCGGACTCGACCGTGCCTTTTTCGCAGGAAAAGCCCGCGATGTAGCGACTGGTGTTGCCGTCGGGCGTCTCGGTATCGATGAAGGTGCGCTGGCACAGGTTCGGACAGAAGTGACAGCGCGTCGACTCGTCGGTGGTCGAGGTGTACTTCAGGTCCACCGCCGCATCGAGCCCGATGAAGGTGCTCTTGCCACGACGCTTGACGACGCGCAGCGTCTCCATGGCGGCGCCGATTGCGCCCGCTTCGCCGGTGTGCGGGTGAACGTAGACCTCGGCACCGGGGACGCGATCCTTGATGTAATCGACCTGGGCTTTGACCGCCGCCAGGTTGTGCTGCGTGCCGCCTTGCAGGACGAAGCGCTTACCGAGGCTCGCCATGCGCGGAATCTGCACCACGTACTGCCACACGTTCTTCGGCAGCACCTGCGCGAGTCCCGCGAGCAGCTCTTCCTTGGCATAGCCTTCTTTTTGGAAGTTCACGCGGTCCGAATCGAGGAACACCGCGCAGCCGTAGCTAAACTTCGGTGCCAGATCGGCCTTAAACGCCACGTCGGCATACTGGGTAATCGGCACACCGAACTGATCGGCCATCGCCTGAAGCAGCATGCCGTTGCCCGCCGAGCACTGGTTCGACAGACGGAAGTTCTTGATGTCGCCGTTTTCCATGAACA
>CALMML010000270.1 GCA_937868485.1 uncultured Myxococcales bacterium
ATTTTTTCGTCGAAGAGGTCGATTTTTTCGTCGAAGAGGTCGATTTTTTCGTCGACGGTTTGGCTGTTTCGGTACGGGCTGGGGTTGGGGCGACAGTGCCGTTGCGGGTCACTCCGTCGAGGATGGCTCCCGGAAAGCGTGCTTTGGTCAGGGTTGCATCGGTGAAGTCGGCGCCGGTCAGATCGGTGTGCTCGAAGTCGGCTTCCCGAAGATTGGCACCGACGAACGAACAGCCGCGCAGGCTCGAACCCGAAAAGTCGATGCCTTCCAGGTTGGCCCGCGCGAAGCTTGCTCCGTCGAAGAATGCATCGACCGCCGCGCTGCCGCTGAGGTTTGCGCCTTGGAAGTCGACGCCGCGACAGATGCTTCCCGACAGATCGGCGCGGGCCAGATCGCGACCTCGCAGCGACTCATCGGGACGAAGCTGCTTCAGGCGAAGGACAAGCTGCTGGCCTTGGTTGTCTCCGCTCGACTGATAGATGCACATCGGCAGCCCGGATACCGACAGAAGCTGCCACGATCCGTAGCGGTTGTTGGCGTTCAGAAACTGCTGATGCAGCGAGATCGCCGACGCCAGCTCAGGGCCCGTCAGCGCTGCGCTCATCGACGCCAGGCGCTCGATCATCGGCGCATCCATCTCTCGCTTTTTGCGAGGCGTCTCCGACAGCGGAAAGTCTTGCAGCCAGGGCTTCTGGAGCGCATCCGCTGGCGTCGGGAGCTGACGATTGCGCGTCTTAGAAACCCACGGTCCCGACGGACACCACGCAGCGGTATCGAACGACTGACCGGGCCGTAGGTGCTCGATCCAGCGCGGATCGCGGACCTCAATCCGATAGAGCGCGTACGGCACCCGTGTCGAGTCTGCCCAGTAGGCGCGCCACTCGTCTTGCCACGCGGCATCCCAGCCAGGACTCTGCTTTTTGATGCCTTGCGCCATCACGCGCTTGTCGATGCCAGCGTGAACTTTCTTTTCCACAAACGGAACGTTGACGGCTTTGTAGATGCACACCGACTGGATGTAGTCAGATGCTCGACGAGAAACCAGCTCGGCATCGTAATACTCATCGAGTCCAAACTCGTGACCGAGCGGTGCCTTGGCTTGTCGCTGGTACGCAGCGTCGTATCCATATGCAGGCACGAGCAGAAGCTGAAGCGCAAAGCCCGGCGATTCCGGGAACGGGCCCGCGTCGGGATGCTCCAGTGTGACCTGCACATCAACCCACGCTGCACCACGATTGAGAATGGAAACGTCCCACAGGCTGGACATGGCTTGGCTCCTTCGGGAAAGGAGAGAGGGACCGTGGACGGACGAAGCGCCGTCGGAGCGCCCGACGGCGGAGCCAGTGCGCTTAGTTTCGCAGCGGCTTGTTGTTCTGGAGCATGTACATCATGCGGTCGCGGGTCTTCTGCTCACCGCACAGCGCCAGGAACTGCTCTCGCTCTAGGTCGAGGAGCTGCTGCTCGGTCATCTTCACCGTCGGCGAGGTGTTGCCGCCGGTCAGCACCTTGGCCAGCGCGCTTCCGACGGTCAGGTCGTGCGGCATGATCTGGTGCGCTTCGAGCATCATCTGCAGGCTCGATCGGATGTTGGCATAGCCCGACGGACCCGGCAGACGAACCAGACGCTGACGAGGCGGACGATAGCCCGCGCGCAGCAGACCAAGCGCAAGCTGCTTGGCGTCGTAGGTCAGGTGATCGCGGTTAAACGACACGCTGTCCGACTCTCGCAGGAAGCCGAGGCTGCGGGCTTCTTCCGCCGACGTGGCGACCTTGGCCAGGCCGATCGTCTCAAACGCGCGCTGCACCGCCGGGAACGGATCCGCGTTGTCCGGCAGGTTCGCCGTCAGACGACACAGCACTTCCTTGCAGCCGCCGCCGCCGGGGAGCAGACCGACACCGACTTCGACCAGGCCCATGTACAGCTCGGAATACGCACGCACCGCATCACCGTGCAGCGTCACTTCCGCACCACCGCCGAGCGTCAGACCAAACGGAGCGACGACCACCGGCACCGGACCGTAGCGCAGCAGCTGGTTGGCATTTTGGAAGTCGGCGATGACCTTTTCAAGCATCGGCCAGTTGCCCTGCATCGCCGCCATCACGATCAGCATCAGGTTCGCGCCCGCCGAGAATGCCTCGGTGGACTCGTTGGTGATGACCAGTGCTTTCTTGCGCACGTCGCAGATCTCGATCGCCTTATTGAGAAGGCCGATCACGTCCGCGTCGATCGAGTTCATCTTGGTCTGGAACTCCAGCGCGTAGACATCGTCTTGCAGGTCGATGAGCCGCGCGCCGTCGTTCTTGTCAATGACCAGCCCTTGCGCCGACAGACCCGCGAGCGGCAGCTCTCGCGGCGACTTCGGCAGCGCAGCTTCCTTCTTCGCGGTGAGATCGTAGTAGACCTTCTGACCCGGCTCGCCGCTGTAGAACGAGCTGCGACCGGCGCTCAGCATGTCGTAGACCCACTGCGCGGGACGAATGCCGCTCTGCTCCATCCGCTCGACGCTGGCTTTGACACCGACGGTGTCCCACATCTCGAACGGGCCCATTTCCCAGCCGTAGCCCCAGCGCATCGCGCGATCGACCTGGAACAGATCATCGGCGATCGGTGCATCTTGCTGGTTTCCATCGGCTTCGCTGCGCGGTCCAATCCGTCGCGACGAATACGAAAAGAGCAGGGCGGTCGCCTTCCACGCCAGCTGCGCGGCGCGATCCGTTCCTGCCAGCACCGACTTCACACGCTCACCCACATCGGTCAGGCTCTTGGCGGCACCGAGCGACTCAAAGCGTGCCTTCTGCTGCGCCCGATATTCCAGCGTGTTCAGATCGAGGACGAGCAGGCCTTCCTTGGTCTTTTGATAGAAGCCTTTGCCGGTCTTGTCACCCTTATAGCCGCGACGGACCATCTCGCGAATGACGTCCGGGGTCGCAAAGGTCTGACGCGACTCGTCGTGGATCAGGTTGTCGTAGCAGTTTTGAGCAACGTCGATCACCGTATCAAGACCCACCATGTCGGCGGTGCGGAACACGGCGCTCTTGGGACGACCGAGCGGCGGACCAAAGATTGCATCCACTTCTTCGACGGTAAAGCCAGCCGCCAGCGCTTCGGCGATAAGGCCCATCATTCCGTAGATACCGATGCGGTTGGCTACGAAGTTGGTGGTGTCTTTGCCGTAGACGATGCCTTTGCCAAGCTGCGTCTCGCCAAACTCTGCGACCTGGCTGAGCACTTCCGGGTCCGTCTCTTCACCGGACACCAGCTCAAGCAGTCGCATGTAGCGAACCGGGTTAAAGAAGTGCGTAACCAGGAAGCGTCGTCGCATATCCGCCGAGCGACCGGCCATCAGCTTGCCAATTGGCAGACCCGACGTATTCGACGCGAGCACCGTCTGCGCACCGAGGAGCGGCTCCATCTTGGCAAACAGCGCCTGCTTGACGTTCAGATCTTCGCGAACAGCCTCGATCACGATGTCTGCCTTGGCGGCTTCCGCCAGGTCATCTTCGAGGTTGCCGACGCGAATTCGCTCGAGGTCGCGCTGATGAAAGATCAGCGACGGCTTCGAGGTACGCAGACGATCCACACCGCCTGCTGCAAAGCGATTCCGCGCTTTTTTATCCGTCGCTGCTGCCGGCGCCAAGTCCGGCGGCACGATGTCCAGAAGGAGCACATCCAGCCCAGCGCCAGCGAGGTGCGCCGCAATGCCCGAACCCATCACACCCGCGCCGAGAACGGCGGCCCGGCGAAAGCGCCGATCGTGCTTGCCCTGCTTATTCATACCGATATTCCTCCGAATCGTTGGCCGGGAGTCTACCACCAATCCCGCCAGTTTTTCCGTTGTTGACAGAAGCGCAGGCCGTGCGCAAAAGTGGCAGGTCCGTAAGTCGCGGTAAGTGTTACAGCATTTCTGACGCCAACGGTCGTCACTCGCAGCGCTTCGCCGCTCTCAACATTCGAAGATCAAGTACACGGAGGATTTTTCCATGGGTCGTGGAGACAGCCGCAATAGTCCGAAGATGCGTCGTCTGAAGGCGCAGCGTCGACTGAAGAATCGCATCAAGAACCGCCGAGTCGCCGCTGCTGCGGTCCGCGCCGAAAAGAAGGCCGCCGCTGCCCCCGCCGCCGCTCCTGCGGTCAAGGCGAAGAAGGCTGCTCACTAAATCAGCCCGGACTGACTTGCTACGGATCGTGTAGACGCTCCGTGTGTAAGTCAGTCACTTTCCCGTGTCAGGTTTCGCTGGCTACGGCTTCTTCGTAGAAAGCCCTGACATCCTCCGCAGTCCGCGTTAGTCTGTGACCATGTCCGTTCGTCGAACCGTGGCTCCTGACATCGCTGGCTGCACCTTCGTGCTGTTCGCTTGTACCCTCAGCTTCCCGGTCTTGCGTGCGCCGTTCATTCACAAACAAGCCGCTGAGATGGCCACAGACCTGCTGGCCTACGGCGGACTGATGTTTGCGTGCATGGTGCTGGCAGCTGGACTGTTTCAGCGAAAGTTGTGGGCGCTGATTCCCGCGATTGTGCTGTCTGGTCTGGCCATCTACGCGAGCTTCATCAACTGGCACATGCCAGAGACCGGACAGCTTCCTGCCGGAGTGCTCGGCTGCACGGCTGCACTGCTTCTGCTTCTTCGCGTTCGCGAGTTTACTGCTCTCCGTGCGGAGCCTGATGTGACGTCGGGTGAGTCTGCGTAGTCCGCCCTCCGCTTCGCTGTCTTCCTTCTGCTTTTTCTGGCTCGTTTCTCCTCGTACTGTTGCAAGTGCGCCGACGTTCTGCTGTGCGAATTCCTGTGCGCGGATTCCTTTTCTTCGTGAGACAGAACGGATTCTGCTGCATCCCGCTCGGTTTTCCCTGCGCGCCGTGATACCTTGCGACTGGATTCATCGCGTCCGGTGTTCTGGGTTGTGTGTACGCGTGTGGATGCGACGCTGATGGTTCCGATTCCGCGAGAGGCCGCCATGGCAGAACAAGTGATCATTCCTCGGGAAAGAGGAATCTTCGATAGCGGATTTTCCGAGATCCGGCTTGAGGAAGATCTGGTCTTTGCTCGATCGTGTGGACCCACCACGCTCGAAGACATGAAGCTGATGTACGAGATCAACAGAGATGTCGTTGATCGGTACGGTTACGTCTTGGTTCTCATCGACTGTCGGCTGGGTTCTACGACGACTCCTGAAGCGCGTAAGTATCAGTCCGAGCAGCTGAAAAAGCGGATCTTCCCAAGTCACACCGCGCTGTACGGAATCGGAATTGTCGCGCGTACCACCGTGACGCTGATGCTTCGCGCGACAGAGCTTCTGACCGGAAAGTCGTATCCCGTTGAAATGGTTCCTGATGAGGAATCTGCGCGGAAGATCTTGGTGGCTGCACGCGAGAGACTCCGTCAGCAAGTCAGCGCCACGCGGTAGAGCTGATTCCTGTCACAATATGAAGTATTTGAAATGATTCATATTGCGATGAAGGCGCGAACAATCTGCGGTCCGTACAGTATGCTTTGCGATCGATTGGGACGCGAGGTCTGTCCCAGTGCAGAGGCTCTATGTCAGACACCACAGATTACAAGCAGCGAGTTCGGAAAGGCGCACTGGCTCCCAATCCAGAGCTGTGGGCCGAGCTAGGTCACGGCGAAAAGCTGACCGCGATTTTGGATGAGTTCTATTCCCTTGCGTTTGCTGACCCTCGCTTGGGTCCGTTCTTTCACGATGTCACCAAGCAGCGCGTGATCGAAAAACAGTACAACTTTCTCTACGAAATCCTGACGGGAGAGCCTGTCTACTTCGGAGAGCGTCCGCGCAACGCACATCACTACATGGTGATCTCTCATGATCTGTTTGATTACCGCGAACAGATTCTCGCAGAGGTTGCGCGCCGACATGGTGTGAGCGAGCGCGGAGTGGTTGCGCTACGTACGGTGAACGAGGCGTTCCGCAAGCAGATCGTCAAAGACAAGCCATTCCCAAAGAAGATTGGGGGCATGGCGTTTCCGCTGGAAGGATACGAAACGCTGATGCTCAGCGTTGGATCGATCTGTGATGACTGTCTGTGTGAGCTTGCGGAAGGACAGCGTGCGACCTATCACGTTCGCACCGGCAAGACCTACTGCGATGCGTGTGCGAGCAAATACACCGTTGCTGCTCCGGCCTCTTTTCCGTGTGAAGCGGGAGAGGATGACGAGACAGAGCGCGCGGAGTCCTGAGCGAGACAGCGTCCGCTACACGGTCATGAACACAGTCCAAACCTCGCGTGCAACTTTACCCCTTTTCTGTGAGATTTCGCTTCGTCGAGAGCCAAACTCTTCCCGTCGGAAACTGCGCGGCCTTTGATTCAGTAAAGTTGCGCGAGAAAACAGGTAACGACGTTCACGCGGCCTGGGGATTTGTTATTCGCCTCGGCATGCAGATTCCGACCATGACGCTGTCGATTGAAGCGCCGCTTGCGCCTGACTGTCATCGCAGTCGTGTGGCGTGGCAGGCGCAGCGATTCCTTTCCGAAGCCGCAAGTCAGCTGGGTGATTTGGTGCGGCTGTCGTCTCACAGCCAGCAACAGACGTGGCGACAAGCGCTACACGCCGTCGAGCAAGTGAGCGCGACGCTGGCTCAGGTTGCGCGTCCCCCGCTGCGCAGTCGTCGCTATCGCTACAGCCTGGATTGGCGACGAACGTTTGCCGCGATGCTGCGAGAGCGTCGCGAAGAGCGCGGTCTGAGCCGTCAGCAGCTTGCGGAGCGCTGCAAGCTGTCGATTGGAACCATCCGCAACATCGAGACGCTTCGTGTGCATCCCGAGATCGACACCATCGAGCGGATTGTCTCTGTGAAAGAGCTTGGGCTCTCTCTGGTGTTACTGGGACTGCCGGATCGAGCGTCGGAGAGAGAGGCTTCGCAGCTTACGCCAGCGCGCGCAGACCTTCGCGATCACTCAGGATGACGCGACGACCTTCCGTGGCGATGAGTCCGCTGCGCTTAAACTGACTGAGCGTGAGCGACACCGTCTCTCGCGTCGAGCCAATCAGGTTCGCCATCTCTTGATGCGTGATCTTCAGCGAGACCAGCGTGCCTCGGCTGTCGTCGACGCCATAGTCTTGTCCCAGCCGCAGCAGCAGCTCGGCCAGCTTCGAGTTTACGTCTTTGAAGATCAGGTTTTCGATCTTGCCTTCCAGCTCTCGTCGTCGCTGCGCCAGGATCTTGACCAGACGGAAGCCAATCAGACCTTCCTTTTGAACCAGTCGCTCGAACGTGCCGCGCTCTACTTCGATGACCAGCGACGTATCCATCGCTTCGGCCATGTCTTCGCGCGCACCACCTTCGATAAGGCACAGCTCTCCGAACGGATCGCCTGCGACGCGATAGTCGAGCGTCAGCTCTTTGCCATCGCGCGTCACCTTGCTGATCTTGACGCGACCCGCGCTGAGAAAGTACACCGCTTGACCCGGATCGCCGGGCAGGTAAATCACTTGTCGCCGTCGAAGATCCAGAAGCTGAACGGAGTCCGCGAGCTGCTGCAGCGTGTCATGCGGAATGTCCGCGAGCAGCGGCAGCTTCTTCAAACACCACAGCGCTTTTTTTGGATCCTGATAATGTTGCCCGGTTTCACGAGTCGCCATGCGTCCCTACATACTGCAAACGCCCCAAACACGGCAACCATCGGTTTTGCCGATTACGTTTGTCAGTCGCTTGGTGAGGACTGACACACAGCTGCGATCGCTTTGTGCGTCGCGTTTTGAGAGGCTGACTTCTCGATCGTTCGAGCGCAGTCTCCGTCGAGGCTTTCCTTCATGCTGACCCACTTGGACCCTTCTGCGAAGCTTCGGCGATCGCTCTCGTTACCCGGCCACAACCTGCGAACCTTTGGCGCTTCCGAGCTTACGAAAGTCCTGGGCGAGGCTCTGCTGATTCCTGGTGTTCCAGAGCGCGTGCCTGCGGTGGATCGTCCGCTGTTTGAAGCCACGCTGGGACCGCACCTGTTTCATAGCTACGCGGGACGAACGCATCCGCTGCTGGTTCGTCATCTGTGTCGCGATCTGACGGATGGACAGACGCTGCTCGATCCGTTTGTGGGATCAGGAACGGTGCTGGTGGAAGGGGTTCGAAAAGGACTCCAGACGATTGGCTGTGACGTGAGTCCGCTGTCGCTGCGCTTGTCTCGCTTGAAGGCCACGCCGCTGCCAAAGAGCATGCAGCAGCCACTGCTCGAGCGTGCCGCACAGGTGTGTGAAGCGTCGCTTGCGCGGGTCAAAAAACGGCTGTCGCCACCGCGAAACTATGACGATCCACGCTCCTATCCGCCGCATGTCTATCTGGAGCTGTGTGGTCTGCGGGCCGAGATTGCGCGCGTCTGCGAACAAGATGCGCCGCTTGGTGAAGTGCTGCTGCTCGTGTTTTCCGCGCTGGTGGTGAAAGCGTCCAATCAGCGCAGCGAGTCGAGCACTGCATCCGTCGAGCGTCACATCGGAAAAGGAATGGTGTCGCGCTGGCTGCAGAACAAGACCGAAGAGCTGGTGCGACTGGAGCGTGCGTTTTGGTCTGCGGAGCAAAAGCCCATTCCGCCCAAGCTGATCTTGGGGGACGCGCGGACCGTGCTTCATCCGAGTGCGGGCTGTAAGCTGGCGACGGGATCGGTTGATCGCGTCATTACCTCGCCGCCGTATCTGGGAACGTACGATTACCTAAACCATCACCTGCGCCGCTATGCGTGGCTCGGAATCGATCCGAGTCCGATCGAGCGTGATGAGATGGCCGCGCGACGACATCGGCTGCCGCTCGGCAAGCGTCGACAGATTCACGAAGCGGATACCTGGAACTGGCTGTCTGCGATGGAGCGACTGCTCAAAGTAGGCGGTCAGTGCTACATCTTGGTCGGTGATTCCGTCGTCGAGGAGACGCTGCTGGATGGCGCAGCTCCCATCGAGCGTGCAGCGGAGTCAACCAAGCTGGAAGTGGTCGCGTCTGCGTCGGTGGAACGACCTCATGTGGTTCGCACGGTCGAGCCGCTTCCTCCTCGTCGAGAACATCTGCTTTGTCTGGTGCGTCGACAATAAGAGGCGTTTTCTATGCCTCTTATTCGGAACGGAGTGAGGACATAAGAGACATGTTCTATGCCTCTTATTCTTCTCTGACAGAGATGAAAGAGCAGGCATGGAGCGCGAAAAGGAAGGGGAGGTCAGGCAGACGCGGACTTAGCCAACGACGGATAGACAGTCGAACAGAACCTCGACCTTGGCTTTGGTATCGGCTTGGACGACGTTGCAGGAATCTGGGCACAGATAGACGCGGCCCTGATCGATGTAGAACGAGTTGGGCCCGCACGTTGCTGCGCCTGCGACTTGCTTGAAGGTCGTGCGCAGGCCTGATCCGCCCGCGGTGTAGTCGACGAGCACGGTGCCCAGATCGATCTGCTGACCCGGCGGTGGTGGCGGAAGGGCAAAGTCACAAGCGACCTTGGCTCCAGCGACAACGCCCGTCGCGACGTGATTGAACACCGCATCGAAGTTGGCGTACTCGCAGATCGGGAAGCGCAGACCGCCGGTCATGATCGACAGACGCTGATACTGCACGCCGGGAGCCACCGCGCCACCGCCCTTGGTGCAGATGGCATTGAGGACCGGATCGGCAGGAGCCCACGGCTTGGTCGCGGGACTGTTTTCCTTCATGCCGATGATGCTGTGCCAGACGTAGTTGCGTGCAGCCTTGGTGCCAAACTGCGTCGGAGCTTTGGCCAGCAACTGGGTATCGAAGTCCACTTCAGACATCGCAGAGGTGTCGTCGGTGATCTCGATAAAGGCTTTGTATGCGTCGGTGCGCAGCCAGGTCTGCCAGCCGCCCGGTGCCAGGTTGTACTGATCTTTGACCGATCCGTTCACCGAGGCGAGCAGTCGCTGGAAGGAGTCCGTGCTCTCGATCTCGATGCTGTAGTGATAAAAGCGCGGCGGATTGTTGCCTGGCTGCGCCGGAACCGGCGAGCACGACGCATGCTTCGACAGCGGCGCGCTGATGCACACCGACTGCTGCGTGCTGGCGTTGCCATGGCTCGTGACCATGATGACGCGATAATCGAGCCCGCTCTTGCCGATGATGTCGGCGAAGTTCTTGTTGATGTTCTGTTCAACCGAGCGAATCTCGTCGGTCATGCTGCCGGAGTTGTCGATCACGAAGATGATATCGACCGGCTTTTTCTGAAGCGTGGCTTCGGCGCGAACTTCGGCGCAGGATGCGTCACGATCGCGAATCCGCGACAAGTCGACCCCTTTGAGGTCGTAGTAACGGGTGCCATCCGACAGATCTTCGTCACCATTTACCTCGGTGTCGCCAAGGCGCGCTTCATTGCAGGCGAGCGGCAGGGCGAGCAGTCCGAAGATGAACGCGGTCCTTAACGTGCGCATTCTTGACCTCCAGCTTCAGCAGGCAGGGCGAGACAGATTTCGACTCGACGGGGAACTTTGTAAGGCGCCAGGTTCTTGGCGCAGTGATCGATCAGATCTTCCGCTCGACAGCGACCGCTGAGCACGACGCTGGCGACCACCATGGTGCTGCCGTGTTCGTCAGTGAATACCTTGGCTTGCGCGGCTTTGACCTTGGGGAAGGACTCCAGGCAGCCTTCGACTTCACCGAGCGCGACGCGCTTTCCTTCGATCTTGACCAAGTCGTCTTCGCGACCGAGCAGCGTCAGTCGTCCCGTCTTGTCGATCTTGCCGAGGTCGCCGGTTCGCAAAAATCCTTCTGCGTCGATGGCTCCGATCGGCACGCTGCGCGCTTCGGACTTCTTCTTGGCATCGCCGGGCTTGATGTGCGACATCGGGCCGACAGAGTGCATCGCGACGGCCTTTGAGCGAATCCAGATCGGCGCGCGACCCTCATCGTCGGCTTTGCCCATGCGTAGCTCGACGCCAGTGATCGGCTTTCCGACGGTTTCGGGCTGAAGACCTTTGCGATCGAGGCTGACTGCGCCCGCTTCGGTGGTGTGATACATCGGCAGCACGCGAACGCCCCAGCGCTCGCGGAAGCCTTCCGCCACCGCTTCGGGAAGCTGTGCGCCCGTTGCCAAAAATCGAGCACCCTTGGTCTTGAGCGGTCTGGCCGTCGGCATCTTGGCCAGCGCTGAATAGATCGGCGGCGTTGCGGGCAGAAAGTCGATCTCTTGCTCGCGAATCAGCTTGGCGATCCGTTTGGGCGACATCTCGTCTTCGAGGTACAGCGTCGCGCCATACCGAAGTGCCAGACACAGGCCCAGATCGAAGCCATAGGCCGAAAACAGCGGAACGGTCGTCAGGATCTTGGCATCTGCCGTCACATCCAAGCTCGCCGCGATGTTTTCACAGTTGGCGGTGATGTTTTCGACGGTACGCAGCACGCCTTTGGGATCGCCGGAGGTATCCGCAGTCAGCAGCACCGCTTCGGCTTCCGACGGCGGCGTTTCATCCCGCCTATAGATCGAGCAGGTCAGCAGCGTTCCTTGCAGCCTGCGACGGCTTTCCGGTTCAAAGCGCGCGTCTTTGCGGGTTCGCACGATCGGCGCTTGGCTCGACGGAAGCTCATTGCCTCCACGAGGCCGGGTAATGAGCGCGCGCAGCGGAGCATGTTCCAAAAACAGCGTCAGATCGCGCACGCCCGTCGTTGGATCGAGCGGTACGACGGTTGCGCCAAGTCGCGACAGTGCCAGCGCCAGGATCGCGAAGTCGGGCACGTTGCCGAGCATCAGCCCGACCCAGTGGCCTTTTTCAATGCCCATCGCCGCGAACTCTTGGGCGCGACGCTCGACACGGTGCTGCATGCCCCGCCACGAGAGATAGGTATCGCGATAAACCAGCGCCTTGGCCGTGCCACGGTTTTCAACAGCCTCGTTGAGCCAGCGGTATAGCAGCATGTCAAGCACCCGAAATGACAGGGGTTAGAGCTTTTCGAAACGGACTTTAGCTTGCTTTTTACGCGCCGCACAAGGACTTACAGCCACCGTCGCTCGGTGACTGTGCGGACAAAACGGATGGAAGGTAGGGGCGGGTGGTCGTGCGGGACTTAGTGAGCCATCGCAGCGACGGCGAACTGGCCGAGCGCTGACAGAAACGCGAGGAAGAACACGGCGCTGCGGGCCTTGTCGATGTCCGCGACGTAGAACACGCCGTGAAGCACGCGACAGACAACCCAGGTGACAGCGAGTGCTCCCGAGAGCGTGGCATCGGCTTTGGCGACCGCTGCGGTCAGCACGGCAGGGGCAAACACGGCGAGCGCTTCAAAAGCATTTTGATGGGCGGCGTAGGCGCGGGCACCCTTGCCTTCGAGCTTGGCGACCTGGCCGCGCGGCTGCTTGTTGTCGACGGAACCGAACTGCTTTTGGCGCTCTCCAAATGCCACTGGCAGCCAGACGTACGGCAGGATCACTGCCACGAGCAAACACCACAATGCGATCGTCATGAGCGAAACCTCCACAGGCTGTGTAAGTCCGCTCATCGTAACAGGAACGTGTGTTACGCGGGGATGTTGCTCCGGTGTCTCGACGGGAAGAGCCTACGAGCTACGAAGCTGCGCGGTCAGGTGTCGCAGCAGATCGTGCGCGGCGCGCGGCGACAGATCTTCGGGATCTAGGTGACGCAGTCGATCAATCACTTCTTGTTGATGCTTGGGTAGCTTGACCGTGGCTTGTCGCGTCGGTGCTGGCGTCGAATCAAGCGGTGTTCCGCCGAGCAGCAGCGACAGCTGTCCCGACTGAAGCGGTGGCACTCCATGCGCGGGCAGCGACGAGGTTCCTTGGCTGCTGGCTTGGTCTTCGAGCGCGCGCAAGATCTCTTTGGCTCTCGACAAAAGCGGGGCTGGCAGGCCGGCCAGACGCGCCACTTCGATGCCGTACGATCGATTGGCTCCGCCGGGAAGCAGCTTGTGCAAAAAGACAATCTCGTCTTGGTACTGACGGATCGCGACCTGGGCATTGCGGACGCGTGGACGGGCGGCGGCGAGCGCGGTCAGCTCGTGATAGTGCGTCGCGAACAGGGTCTTGCAGCCCGAGACATCGTGCAGGTATTCAGCGACGGCCCAGGCGATCGATAGTCCGTCGTAGGTTGACGTTCCTCGTCCGATTTCGTCGAGAACCACCAGCGAGCGGCGGGTGGCTTTGGCCAAGATGTTGCTGGTTTCGCGCATCTCGACCATGAAGGTGGAGTCGCCGCGCGAGAGGTTGTCGCTGGCTCCGACGCGGGTGAGCACGCGATCGACGAGACCCAGCTCGGCCCGCGCTGCCGGAACAAACGATCCCATCTGCGCCAAGATGGAAATCAGCGCGACCTGACGCATCACCGTCGATTTACCGGCCATGTTGGGCCCGGTCAGCACCAGGATCTGTTCACCGTCGGGATCGAGCGTGGTGTCGTTGGGCACGAAGGTTCCACGCTCGCGAAGCTGCTCGATGACGGGATGCCGACCCTCGCGGATGTCGATTCGCAGCTCGCGGGTCATCGTCGGACGAAGATAGCCAGATCGATGCGCCAGCTCAGCCAGACCGCACAGCACATCGAGCGTCGCGACTTTCTGTGCCAGCTTGAGCAGCCTGGTTGCTTGCGTCGCGAGGCTGCTGCGTAGCGACTCATAGAGCTGAAGCTCTAGCTCGACGCGACGCTCTTCGGCGTGCAGCACCTTCGCTTCATATTCGGCCAGCTCGTCGGTGACATAGCGCTCGCCATTGACGGTGGTCTGCTTGCGGATGTAGTCGGCGGGGACTTTGGTCAGGTTCGATCGCGTGATCTCGATGAAGTAGCCAAAGACCTTGTTGTAGCGAACCTTCAGCGACGAAATGCCGGTCCGTTCGCGCTCGCGCTCTTCGATGCGCAGGATGTGCTGTTTGCCGCCTTGGGACAGGTCGGACAGCTCGTCTAGCTCGGCGTGATAGCCTCGGCGTAGAAAGCTTCCGTCGCGCCACTGAACCGGCGGATTGTCGGAAATGGCGTTGGCAATCGTCGCTGCGACATCTTCAGCCAGGTCATTTCCCAGCGACAGCAGTGCGGGGAGATCCGACGGAAAGCTCTCGGTGGGAACGCGTAGCGCGGCACGCAGCGTATCCATCAATCGAGGCAGCTCACGCAGGCTGTTTCCGAGGCTGAACAGATCACGCGGGGTCGCAAGCAGCGTCGAAAGTCGTCCGGTCAAGCGCTCGATGTCGTGGATGCCTTTGAGCACCTCGCGCAGCGACTGACGGGTCGCTTGGCGATCGACGAGCCACTCGACGGCATCGTGACGAGCACCAATCTGCGCAAGATCGAGCAGCGGCTGAAGCAGCCAGCTTCGCAGCAGTCGTCCGCCCATCGCGGTCTTGGTCTGATCGAGCACACCGAGCAGCGAGCCTTGGCGCTTGCGCTCCACCAGCGTCTGTAAAAGCTCCAAGTTGGTCTTGGTCGCGTCGTCGAGGATCATGCAGTCCGACGGACGATAGCGTCGCAGCGTCGAGATCGGCAGGCCGCCCGTCGGCTGGGTGGCGCGGGCATAGCGAAGACAGGCCGCCGCTGCGGCACACAACAGGGGATCTTCGTCGAGCGCTCGATCACTTGGACCATCGGCAGGCGTCAGCTCAGACAGCATCGCAACGTCGGCAGCTGGATCGGTTCGCTGCGCTTGTCCCGTCGGAATCTTCATTCGTAGCGCGATCTTGGCGGACCAATCGACAGGGGCTGCCACCGCGCCAGTTGTCTTGGCTTCCCGCGATTCGACAAGAAGTAGCTCTGCTGGCTCGATCCGATACAGCTCGTCGAGCGCTTCGCTGTCTGGAAGCTCACACGCGGCAAATTCTCCCGTCGAGACATCGAGATACGCAAGCCCGGCGCGACCACTGCCTGGACACAGCGCGCACAGATAGTTCGACGACTTGGGCTCTAGCTGATCTTCTTCGAGCACGACGCCCGGTGTGACGACCTGCGTGACGGCGCGACGGACGATCTTTTTGGCTTTGCGCGCATCTTCCATCTGATCGCAGATCGCGACCTTCTTGCCTTGCGCAATCAGTCGTCCGATGTAGCCGCGCGCCGCGTGATACGGAACACCGCACATCGGAACCGGCACTTCTTTCTGCTTGTCCCGAGCGGTCAGCGTCAGATCGAGCAGCTGCGACGCTTCGACGGCATCGTCGAAGAACATCTCGTAAAAGTCACCGAGGCGAAAAAACAAGATGCAGTCGGGATAGCGCTCTTTGATTTCCAAGTACTGACGCATCACCGGCGTGTCAACGGATGGAATCGCGCTGCGTGTCGAAGCGGTCCGAGCCGTAGCGAGCGGCGAAGCGTGCTCTACCTGATCGCTGTCTGACTCGAGGGCTGCTGAGATGGGCATGGCAGCGCTTTAGCAGACCAAGGAACGGAAGGTAAAGCGCGTGCTACGATTTGCGCGAGGGGCTCTAGGTTTCGACCCCGTGGCTCGACCGATGAAACAACTGCGAACTTCGTTGCGTGTGGCTCTGAGTGTGTGCGCGGTGACGCTGCCAGTCCTGGTGGGCTGTTCGTTTTCGCTGACGGAGCGAATGCTGTGTGCCGACGCGGGAAGCTGCACACCGACGCCGCCCGTGGTGGACATGACGGTGCCGCCGGATCTGCTCAATCCGCGCACCGATCCAAACGAAGCGGGTCCGTTTCAGGTGGCGAGCCAAGAGCTAACGGTTCCGACGGCGCTTGGGCTTGCGCAGAACAAGCTGACGCTGGTCTGGCCGAGCGATGATGGGATGACTCCGTCGACGAAAAATCCGAGCTATCCGCTGGTGGTGATGCTGCCCGCGCAGAGCCTGCCGATTGTGCAGCTTCGCAGCTACGCCGATCGTCTGGCCAGCCACGGCATTGCGACGGCGCTCGTCAAAGTGAGTGATGAGCGAAAGCAGGTGGGCTATCGCGACAGTGTGCTGGCGCTGCTTCCGCACCTGACCCAGTCGTCGGAGATCAAAGACAAGCTGATCGCGGATCACGTCGGAATCTTCGGATATCAGCTCGGTGGCGAAGTGGCGTTGTCTGCGCTCAGCAAGACGAAGCTGGCGATTCGATCGGCGCTGGTGATCGATCCGGTCGCGGTCCTCAGCTACGTCGAGCCGCTCGACGGACTGGCGGATGCTGCGTCAATCAGCCAAGGCCAAGATGCGCCGCTGATGATCCTCGGAGAGCTGATCAGCAAGGTCAGCAGCGAGCCGGGTATTTCGCCGTGTACTCCGCCGGGCGCAAACTTTGAAGCGTTTTACGATCGCACAGGTGGTTCGGCTGCGGCGATTACGTTTGGCGGCGCAACGCTCGGTGACTTTGTGTCCGCGTATCCCGATAGCTGTGGGCTGGCCAGCGCGGATCGTGCGACGACGCTGCGACTCGCGGTGAAGCTGACGACGGCATACTTTCAGTGGACGCTGCTCGGAAAAGATGCGGCCAAAGACTATCTGTTCGGATCAAGCTGGAACCTGGATCGCAGTCGCTACGGACTCGATCAAGTGAAGAAGGGCCTGTAAAAGCCACGCGGTGGACGACGGGATGGTGATACCCTAAAGGAGCGGTATCCCTCGCAGAACGGAGTCCACGATGCTACGGAGTGTTCGCGTTCCTGCTGTCTTTGAGCCCCCGTTTGCGCGCGCCGAGAAGTTCGTCGAAACGCTGTTTTCCGACTTGGTGCGTGCGCCCGAACAAGGAACCATTCACGTCGGTGGTGATCGCTACGTAATGGTTCGAGCAGAGAGCCTGTATCTGTCCTGGTTCGATGCGCTCAGTGATTCATTTGGCGAAGAAGCAGCCCGTGAGTTTATCTACGAGTGTCCGCTGGCCTAACAAAACGGAATCGTTTCGCGAGGTTGCGTGATCGCGCAGGTCGAACGATGGCTTGGGGATGGCCGTGCTCGACGGGATGCTGCGCTGCATAGGTGGACCACGGAAGGCACACGCGGGGGATTTGCGCATGGGGGAAGTGATTCGGAAGTCCAAAGATGGCAGGTTCATCGGTTGGTATCTGCGCTTTGTGGACAGCGATGGAAAACGCAAGCAGAGAGCCTCGAAGCAGCCGTCCCAAGTACAAGCGCGAAAGATGCTGGTTGAGATCGAAGCACGCATCGCACGCGGCAAGCTGGGAATTCCTGAGCCGACATCGCTTTCGCAGACAACCTTCGCGGAGCTGGTTCAGCGCTTTGTGACGGAATACGACAGTCCTCGGATTCGCGATCTGACGAAGTGGCAGCAGAAGCAGCGCTATCTGTTTGTGTCGCTGGTCAAAGACTTGGGCGCACGGCCAGTGTCCGCGCTGACTCCCGATGAAGCAGAGCGGCTGCGCAATCGCTTGATCCGTCGCTTTCGTCCCAACACGGCGCGCAACAAGCTGGCGAGTCTGCGGCTCCTTCTGTCGTGGGCGCAGCAAAAAGGACTGATTGTGTCCAGTCCTGTGCAGGGTCTACGCATGCCAGCCGCGACGCAGAGACTGGACTTTTTGGGGAAGGAAGACGCGCTGCGGCTTCTGTCGGTGGCCGAAGAAAAGGGCTCGCTGCGAGTCCGGGATGGCTCGTTTGCGGTGGCGATTGGTCTGGGCTTATACGTCGGACTTCGCGTCGGTGAGATCTGGGGTCTGCGCTGGCAAGATGTGCGGCTTGATGCGGGCTGTCTGACCGTGGCGCGCAGCTTTGGACAGCAGACAACCAAGAGTGGCAAGGCGCGGACGATTCCGATCGCACCAGAGCTTGCGGAGCTGCTGCGTGCGTGGAAGCTACGCTGTCCGTCGAGCATGCAAGGTCTGGTCTGTCCTGCGTTCATTCGCGGGATGTGGACGATGCCGCAGCGCGCGCCGAGTCTTGTTGCGCTGTATCGGGCGGCTGGGATTCCGCTTCCCAGTGCTCCGTGGCACATCTTGCGACATACTTTTGCGTCGCTGCTGATGATGAGCGGAGCCAGTCTGCTCGCGCTCCAGCAGATCCTGGGACACGCGGACATCAAGCAGACGCAGATCTACGCGCACTTGGGTCCAGCGTTTGTTACAAGCGAAGTCCGTCGGCTGTCGCTGCGTAGCTAGATCTACGGATTGCAAAGTAGACCTGCACCCAAGGTTTGTTCATCATGTCGTCTTTCTGTTCAGACAGGAGATTCCGACCATGAGTGCCGTTCGTCCGCGTCGCAGCTTGCTGTATATGCCTGCCTCGAATCCGCGTGCGCTGGAAAAAGCCAAAGCGCTGCTGGCTGACGGATTCATCTTTGATCTGGAAGATGCGGTGGCGCCGGAACGAAAGCTGGCGGCGCGGGATGCTGCGGTGCTGGCGGCGCAGTCGCGCAGCTACGGTCAGCGTGAAGTCCTGATTCGCGTAAACGGACTGGAAACACAGTGGGCGGAAGCGGATCTGGCTGCGGTGGCTTCATCAGGTGCGGACGGAGTGGTGCTTCCCAAAGTCAGCAGTGCTGCGGACATCGAACACGCGGCGGCTCTGCTGGCGCGATCGGGGGCTCCTTCATCGCTTGCGCTGTGGGCGATGATAGAGACTCCGCGTGGTGTGCAGTCCGTCGACGCGATCGCTGATGTGCGTCATCGTCAAGCTTCCCATCACCTGGCCGGAATCATTGTCGGAACGGCGGACTTGGCCAAGGAGCTGCGCTGTCAAAGCGCTGTTGATCGCGCTCCGCTTCTGTATGCTCTGTCGCGCTGTGTACTGGCTGCGCGGGCTTCAGGAATCGCAGTCATCGACGGTCCTCACTTTGATCTGGAAGATGAAGCAGGACTGCGTGCTGCGTGTCTGCAAGGACGCGCGCTTGGATTTGATGGCAAGTCGCTCATTCATCCCAAACAGATTGCGCCGGTGAATGAAGCGTATCGTCCCACAGCAGAGGAGCTTGCGAGCGCTCAGCGGATCGTCGCTGCGTATCAGCAGGCGCAGTCCGAAGCGCGCGGTGTGATCACGGTAGATGGTCGCATGATCGAAGCGCTTCATGTTCGACAAGCAGAGCGTGTGCTGGCGGAAGCTGCGCAGATGGATGCGCTGTCCTCCGTGGGTGAATGACGCTGGTTCGGTCGCGTTACACATGCAAAGTAGCTGCATTTAACAGACCACTTTACGAGGAAGTATCCTATCCGTAGTGCAAACAGACTGCATCTATCCGTAGTGCAAACAGACTGCATCTACGTCGCTTTCAAGCAGGAGCCAAGAAAAAGTTCATGACCGCAGAGACTCCTTATCCCATCGGAACGCCGGGTCAGCCGTGGGGCGATCCAGAGCGTGCGCAGTGGCTTTCACTTCAGCGTGCGCAGCGTAGCTATTCCCAAGACGTCCTGACTACGATCGATCGGCTGCGCAAGCACTGGGATGTCACAAGCTACGGAGAGCTGCTGTATCCACCCGAGCACTATCCGCTGTATGCGCTGCGGAGTCGGAACTGGCAGCCCGATCATCCGATTGTGCTGATCACAGGCGGTGTGCATGGCTACGAAACGAGCGGCGTTCATGGTGCGCTCCTGTTTGCAGAGCAGCACGCTGCGCACTACGCCGAGCGGGTGAACCTGCTGGTGATTCCTTGCGTGAGTCCGTGGGCGTATGAGCGCATTCATCGCTGGAATCCGCAGGCTGTCGATCCCAATCGTTCCTTTCGAGATCCAAGTCCTGCGCCAGAGTCGGCCTTGCTGATGCAGCTCCTTGCACCGATTCGATCGCAGATCGCGCTGCACATTGATCTGCATGAAACCACAGACAGCGATGAGTCCGAGTTTCGTCCGGCGCTGGCTGCACGCGACGGAAAAAGCTCTGAACCGGGACACATTCCTGATGGCTTCTACGTGGTGGGAGACAGCGAAAATCCGCAGCTCGCCTTTCAGCAAGCGGTGATCGCAGCGGTGGCGCGTGTCACACACATTGCACCAGCAGATGAACGCGGAGAGATCATTGGATCGTCCGTGGTTGCACCCGGTGTGATCCTGTATCCACTGCGATCGCTTGGGCTCTGTTCGGGCTACACCGAAGCGCGCTTTACGACGACAACAGAGGTCTATCCAGACAGTCCCAAGACCAGTGCCGATGAGTGCAATCGCGCGCAAGCCGCCGCAGTCTGTGCAGCCATCGACTTCCTTTTGTCGGCTTCCACTGCGTAACAGACCGCATCCTTTTCGCTGCGGCTTTGCGGGACCACAGAAGGACCACGGCACGCACACTCACTTCCTTATCCGTCGCTGATTCGTGTGTCCCGTGAGTTTATCTACAACTCTGCGCGTGAGATTGGACGCAGTGACTCGCGGCGCTTTTCAGAGCGTCTGGGACTTCACGATGGACTCGATCGGCTAAGCTCTGGTCCGGTTCACTTTGCGCATGCAGGCTGGGCGCTCGTCGACATCTTGGAAGACAGCGCACCGGCGGTCGATGATTCCTATTACCTTCACTACTTTCATCCCAACACGTTTGAATCCGAGACGCTCAAGCAGAGAGGCCGAACCCTGTCTTCCTGCGGCTGTCTGTTCAGTGCGGGCTACTCGTCGGGATGGTGCTCGGATGCCTTCGGCCTAGAAGTCCACGGTCGAGAGATTCGCTGCATCAGCCGAGGCGATGAAAAGTGCGAGTTCATCATGGCTCCTGCTTCGCGGCTGGATGAGTGGCAAGCGAGGCTAGAGGGCAAGATGACATGATGAACAGACCTCCAGAAGGGACAGCGCTCTCGGAGGTCGCCCAACAGGTCTTTGACATTCTGCGCAAGTACACTGGCTTTCCATGGCCGGTTCTTGCTGCGCAGTGCAAGCGAGTGGGCGTCACGCCAGATGCGCTGACGCGCGCAGCGTTGCCTACGCTGATTCCTTACCTTGCGGCGGGAGTGGGTCGCTTCACCAGTCCTGAAAAGGAAGCCGCCGTTCGCAAAGAACTGAGCCTGCTTCTTCGCGACAAGTAAGGAAGCCGCAGCCGAATGATTTCGCACTTTCGCTGGAGTTTTCGTACAGTCTGCGTATGTCCAATGCATCGGTTCCTAACTGGGATTCCTTTTTTCGTGACAACCAGTCTGCGTGGAACATGCGCGTCGATGTTCACTCGCAGAGTCGCTTCTATGATGTGGACGGATTCCGTGCCGGAAAGTCGTCTTTGACGTCGCTGGAAGAGCGCCTGCTCGGTGATGTGCGCGGGAAGCACTTGCTGCATCTTCAGTGTCACTTTGGGCTTGATACGCTGTCCTGGGCGCGCAAAGGAGCCCGCGTGGTCGGCGTCGATTTTTCGTCCAAAGCCATCTCGCTGGCGCAGCAGCTTGCGCAGGCTGTCGGACTTTCCGATGTTGCGCGCTTTGTAGAGTGCAACGTCTACGATACGCGCGCTCATGTGCAGGAAGTATTCGACATTGTGTTTACTTCCTTTGGTGTGATTGGCTGGCTTCCTGATCTGCGTCCGTGGGCTTCTGTGATCAAACAGAGTCTGCGTCCCGGCGGTCGTCTGTTCCTCATCGAGTTTCATCCCTACGTGTGGATGTCGCAGATGGGACCGGATCTGAGCATTCGCTATCCCTACTTCAACCGGGGTCCGATTACAGAGATGGGAAGCGGAACCTATGCAGAGCGCGCCGCCAACATCACCTACCGA
>CALMML010000271.1 GCA_937868485.1 uncultured Myxococcales bacterium
GCCATAGAGACGCAGCCACTGAATGTCCCCGTCCATGCAGAACTGCTGACGACCAGTAGACTGCCACACTCTGTCGCTCATGATTCCCCCAACGGGATTTATCTTACCGAATTCCTAACCCTGCGTGGAACGGATGAACAGACAGACATCGCGGTGACACGCAGCCAGCCATCCCAAGCGTCCTAGCCGCGTGGTGGGTCGGGTGGTCTGCTCAGCGAACGGAGTCGCTCGCTGATGCGCGCATACGTCAGCTCCATCAGCACCGACATCGCAGCGGAAAGTCCGTCGGGATCACTCGCCGCATCAAACAGAACAGAGAGCCGTCCACAGCCCAGATAGAGCGGATCCCAGTGAATGCGCGCGCTGTCAAAGTGAACCTTTAGCGCGTCTTGCATGTCCGCAGATCCCAGATATCGCGACAGCTCCCGAAGCTGCGGCAGATCCCGATCTTCTAGGTGGATCTCGACGCCAATGCGACAGTCCTGATCGGCATGAATCAGGAACTCATAGTGAACAGAGGCCGGCCAGCCACGCGGATACAGCGCCAGCCAGTTTGGTCTGTGCTTGATGCTATCGAGCGGAACCACCGCGTACCCTTGCTGCGCAAACTGCACCGCCAGCTCTAACAAGTTGGCCTGCGCTTGCTGCTGCTGCGCTTGCGCCACCAGCGTCGGAACCACGATGTCACTGTCATCGCTTGCACGGAAGCGCTTCAGCGTCAGCAGCACAAACTGAATCTTTACGTTCTGACACAGATACCGACAGATGCGCTGAAGGTGAGACGGTGCGCGATCCAGCACCAGCACCATTCCGACACGGCCCGCGCGCAGGTTTTCGCTGACTTGCTGCCACAGCGCCGCGTAGCGCTCGACTTCCCCGCGTGAGATCTGACGCAGCGACTCTTCCAGCTTGCCGCCGAGCGCCGTGCTCAGATCTTCGATCCGATACGTGGACAGTGCAGAGACATGATCGAGCAGCTGTCCCAGCAGCTCTCGCGTCGATCCCAAGTTGCGCGCCAGTCGCACCTCGCAGATGAGCGGTCGCCCTTCGCAGTCCAAGTACAAACCTGACACGCGCTCGTCGCCAGGAAGCCGGAATGACGTCGCAAGCTGATAGATCGGCGTTCCCATGATCTGCTGCAGCAGAAGCGGCGCCGAGGCCAAGTCACGCTCGAGATCTTTGTCCTTTTCGTACCGCTGCTCTTGCAGGAGCGACACGGTCAGCGCCGCCCCGCGCTGAATCCGTACAATGTGCATCGCAAAAGAATAGCCGTACTTGGCCAAAACCGTTTCGGTCCGCCACATTCCCAAGCGATTCCGCGGACTTGGCCAGACAGGCTACCGAGTGCGCTCTTTCCGTCGCAGGAAGTCGCAAGCCCAAGGCTTTCCCGCAGCTTGACAGAAGCCCAAGTGGCGCGGTCTAGTAAACGATAGCGACAAGTGTCCTTGCGGGTGGCGAAGGGTACGCATCAAGCGATGCGCCGCGCGTTCCGGGGGATGTGCATTGCTCGCCCAACATCACGCGCTCTTCTAGGGGGAAGATTCCATGGCTGATTACGCAATCGAGGTGGTGTTCAGCTTCGACACCACCGGCAGCATGTATCCGTGTCTGACGCAGGTGCGTCGCAAGATCAAAGAGACGGTGACGCGCCTTCTGAAGGACGTGCCGAACATGCGCATCGGCATCATCGCGCACGGCGACTACTGCGATGCGGGCTCGACGTACGTGACCAAGGCGTTTGATCTATCCGACAACGCCGATGCCATCTGTAAGTTCGTGCAGAACGTCTCGCCCACCGGCGGCGGCGACTTGCCCGAGTGCTACGAGCTGGTGCTCCACGAAGCGCAGAGCCTGTCGTGGCTGCCGCACACCCGCAAGTGTCTGGTGCTGATTGGCGACGATGTGCCGCACGGCCCGGCGGACAACCCCAAGAAGATCAACTGGCGCACCGAGATCGACAAGCTGGCAGGCATGAAGATTCCCGTCTACGGCGTCCAGTGCCTGGGACGAAAGCACGCCACCAAGTTCTACGAAGAGCTGGCGCACAAGTCGGGCGGCTTCCACGTTCCGCTGGATCAGTTTTCGTACATCACCGACCTCGTGATGGCGGTCTGTTACCAGCAGGCCAGCCCCGAGCAGCTTCAGAGCTACGAAAAGGAAGTCATCAAGGAAGGCCGCATGAACCGTGGCCTCAACAAGATGTTCGACCAGATGATGAAGCGCAAGCCGTCGGCGACCTTCACGCCAGCCGACCTCCGCGCGGTGCCACCTGGACGCTTCCAGATCCTCGATGTCGATCACGACTGCTCGATCCGCGACTTTGTGACCGACAACGGCCTGGCCTTCAAAAAGGGTCGCGGCTTCTACGAGTTCACCAAGACCGAGACGATCCAGGGCTATAAGGAAATCATCCTCGCGGACCGCAAGACCGGCGACATGTTCGCTGGGGCTGCCGCGCGTGAGCTGCTTGGCCTTCCCGCCGAGGGAGAAGGCTCCGCTCGCATCAAGCCGACCGCGCTCGACAAGTACATCGTGTTTGTGCAGAGCACGTCGGTCAACCGCAAGCTCATCGGCAAGACCAAGTTCCTCTACGAAGTGGACGACTGGAGCGAGTAGCCCCCAAAAACCGGCTACAATGCCCAGGTGATCGTCTGCCCACCCGGCTACTACCAGTCTCAGCGTGACGGACAGTGGCTGCTCGAGCCGCCCGACGCGCTGCGACTGCTTCCGATTCGTTACCGAGAAAAGCGCAAGCCGTTACAGACGCTCAGGCAGCTGGTCGGCGAGATCTTGGCTGAGCGCCCCACGCTGACACCGCTGCGCGCGTCGCTGCCCGAGACCTTTGTCACCGCCGAAGGAGAGCTTGCCGCCCAGACCGCGCTGTTTGTTCGTCACGGTGAGCAGCTTGGCTACATTCATGTCGCGGCGGTGTTTGGCGATGACTCTGTCGATGTGCTGGATGCGCCGGTCTTTTCGCCCACTGCCTTCGAGAGCACCGGGCTCCTCATTCGACAGCTCGCCTATACGCTGCGGCTTGGGCTTGGCTATCGCAAGCGTCGCTATCTGTATACGCCGCCGCTCGGCTGGACCCGCATCGCCGCTGGGCTGAGCACACGCTTTTATCCACCCGACTTTCCGTCTCACCGCGCCATGCTGGTGATGCATCCCGCAGTGCCGCGCAGCGTGTCTCCCGAAGAGCTTTGTACGTCGCTCATCGAGCGCTATCGCCAAAAAGGTCTGTCCTTTGAAAGCGACGGCGGTGTCACCCCGATTACGTCCGATCACGGCCTGCATGGGCTCGCGTTTTGTTTGAGCAGCCAAAAGCCCAAAGCGCCCGCCGTTCCCGCCGAGCCAGTGCCGTCGCCGATTAGCCCAGTATCGATCGAAGCTGCGCCACAGCTTTTGCAAGATCTGCTGGTCTTTGCCGACGCACACTATCTGTATACCGTTGTCTTCGAAAGCACGACCCAAGCGCGCCGCAGTGAGCTGGCCAAGACCCTGTCCGAAGTCGCTCGCTCAGTTCGTCCGCTGCCCGCACCATCTGCCGTCGCCAAGACCGCCCAAGAATCCGCCCATTCCGCACCCGCGTCCGCCATTTATCTCTAAAACACCAGCGCCCGCTGTCACACAGTTGTTGCATCCGAAAAAGTTGCAGCTAGCAAAAAGGAGCGCTACATTGGTGTGCTGTTCGCGTTGTGCAGCTTGCTTCCCCACAATGGTCGAGTGGCCACTCGTTCTGAGCGGCAGCACTGTCAGACCCATCGCCTAGGATGTTCGTCAAGTCGGGGGCGCTCAACGCGAAACAAGGAGTCGTTTCATGAGCCAGAAGCAGAAAACCCAGTCGTCGCCTCTTCCCAAGGAAGTGAAAAGCGAGGGATCGCCTGCTCGCAGCGCCGGTCAGGCCGCCATCTTGGGCATCCTGAGCGGAGAGCGGGCACGCAAGTCCAGCGACGGAAATGGGTCAGAAGACAAGCGCTGCGACGCAGAGTGGGCGCTTGGTGTGGAGTGGACGCTGCGCATGATGTCGTAAGCACGACATCGGTCAGCGTTCGAGCAAGTAACGGTTACGCGGGGGAGTAACGAAGCAGTCGGGGTGGGGCCCGGAGCGATGCCGGGCCAGAGGCAGGAAGTGATTACTCGCGAGCTGCGGCTTGATGTCCGCGTCGCTGGTAAGTCGGCGTATCAAAGTCCTCGTCTTCAAAGTTCAGACGAGTGCCGAGCGCCGAGCGAGCGGGACGCGCTTGCATCGCAGGCATCTGGGTCGTCACCGGCGTAGCAACCCGGTCTCGACGAGCAGGGCCCGATGCAGCCACTTCCACACGAGGCGGCGGCGGAGGCGGCGCAACTTCCGGCTTGGCCACAAACGCAATCGGAACCTGATGCTGTGTCGTCGTCGTCGTGCGTCGATCGTAAATGGTCGGCTCGACGTCGGCGTAGTTGGCATCGAAGCCCGTGGCAATGACGGTGATCCGCAGCTCATCGCCAATCGACGGATCGATCACCGAGCCGAAGATGATGTTGGCGTCTTCGTGTGCCGCTTCCTGAATCAGCGTCGAGGCTTCGTTGACCTCGAACAGCGTCAGGTCGGGACCGCCGGTGATGTTGATGAGGATGCCAGTGGCGCCCGTGATCGAAACGTCCTCGAGCAGCGGCGAGCTAATCGCTTGCTGCGCGGCTTCAATCGCACGACGTTCTCCGCTCGCGCGGCCCGTTCCCATCAGCGCGCGACCCATGTTCGACATGATGGTCTTGACGTCGGCAAAGTCGACGTTGATAAGACCCGGAATCGTGATGAGATCCGAGATGCCCTGCACCGCGTTCAGCAGGACGTCGTCTGCCTTGCGGAACGCATCGAGCATCGTGGTCTTCTGACCCGCGATCGACAGCAGCCGCTCGTTGGGAATCGTGATGAGCGTATCAACCGCAGCCGCGAGCGCGCCAATGCCCTCTTCAGCGTGACGACGACGCTTCTTGCCTTCGAAGCCAAACGGCTTGGTGACGACACCAACGGTGAGCGCCCCCAGCTCGCGAGCCACTTCCGCAATGACTGGTGCAGCGCCCGTTCCCGTGCCACCGCCCATGCCCGCAGTGACGAAGACCATGTCCGCGCCTCGCAGCACTTCCGCGATGCGGTCCCGGTCCTCACAGGCCGACTGACGGCCAATCTCAGGGTTTGCGCCCGCGCCGAGTCCGCGCGTCACCTTCGATCCCAGCGGGATCTTGATGGGAGCTTGGTTGCTCTCGAGCGCTTGCAAGTCAGTGTTGGCGGCGATGAAGTCTACGCCTTCCAGCCGACCTGCGATCATGGTGCTGACGGCGTTTCCGCCGCCGCCGCCCACACCAATCACTTTGATCTTGGCGTGGTTGTGGTTGTCGTCGAATTCCAGTAGGGCCATACGGTGTTCCTCCCCGTGGAAACGATTGTTTAAGGCGCGGATCTATGGGTCAATTTTTTCCCAATATTTTCCGAAAAAAATTTGCGATCACCCGCTCGGTTATGGATCGGCTCCGTCGCTCAGATCCTTGGCGATCTCGGAGGGCTCTGGCACCGTGCTCAGCGCTACGTGTTCCTGCTTTCTGCGCAAAAACTGCAAAATCGCGACCGCTGCAATCAGTAGCACCAGTGCATCGAGCAGCAGCAGACCGGGCAGCGGATCACTCCACTTGTCCATGTTGGTCGTGCGTCCAAAGTACGGAGGTCCGCTTCCATACGCCTCGACGAGCGACTGCACATTGATGTACGCAGCCAGCCCGACCAGCCCAAGCGCAAACAGGACTCCCGTCCCACGAAACAGCGTCATCGCCACTCCTTGTTCAACCCACGCAAACCGCAGCCACGATAGACGAGCCTTGGCGTTTTGTGACTAGAATGCGCCCGATGCGTCGATGGCCCAAAACACTTGCGAGCGCATGGCAGAGCGCACCGCTGCTTTGGTGGGGACTTGTTGCGACGCTGACTGCGGCGCTTGTACCGATTTGGATCGCGCGCTATCTGCCGCTCCTCGACTATCCGGGGCACCTCGCCAACCTGTTTGTGTGGCGTCACCTGGACGATCCCGCGCTCCGCTTTGGGTCGTACTATCAGGAAAACCTGGCTCCGCTGCCCTACTGGATTCAGTACGGCGTCGAGTATCTGCTCGCAATTCCGTTTGGAGAAGAAGCCGCGCAGAAGCTGTTTCTGTCGCTCGCGATTGCACTGCTTCCCGCATCGGTGGCGCTGTTTGCTCGGCAGCTCGGTCGCGATCCGTGGGTCGCAGTGCTGGCGTTTCCGCTCGCGTGGAACATGAATGTCTCGCACGGATTTTTGGCCTATGTCGGAGGTCTGCCGCTGCTCTTTTTCGCGCTCTGGTCCGTCGTTCGCTTTGCACAGTCTCCGTCGCTCTGGCAAGGAATTCTGACCACACTCCTTGGCGTCTCTTTGTACTTTTCCCACATCTTGATCTGGGGCGCATTCCTGTGTGTGGGAAGCGTGCTCGCGCTGCTTTCCGTCACGCAGTGTTCGCTGCGCAGACTGCTCTGTCTGCCGCTTCCGTTTCTTCCAATTGGACTCATCGGAATCTGGGCGCAGCTCTATGGGAATGCCGAAAAGACCAATATTCCCGTCGGAGGACACAGCTTCCGTGACTATGAAGGCGTCTACAATACCTTCTTTGTAAACCTTGACATGATCTCGGGCTGGACGCTGAACACGATTCCTTCGCAGCGAGATCAGCACCTGTATTCCGGTCTGTTGCTCGCAGGCTATCTGCTGCTCCTTTTGTCCAGTCTGAGGAACAGAACAGCGCCCCCAGCGGACGTTCGACAGAGTCTGTTATCGACGCTGCGCTCGATTCTCTGTTCGCGTGCGCTGTGGGGATTTCTGATCATCGCGCTGCTGTACTTTTCGCTTCCGCGCAGCTTGCTCCGTCCGTTTTATTGGTTTGCGATCAATCGCAGGCTGGCGGTTCTGGTCTGTCTGTTTGCGCTGTTTCTCGTCTCGGGACCAATTGTGACGTCGACGCTGCGCAAAGGAGTGCTCTTCGCCATGATGGCGCTGTCGATTGTCTACACCACAGACATCAGCGCGCACGTTGTCCGTTTCAATCGCAGAAACCACGGCTTCGATGAGCTGATGGCGATGGTTCCCGTCGGAAAACAGGTTCTTCCGCTGATGTTTGCGCCCGGTGATCCAGACTCGCTCATGAACTGCTTCAACCAGTGGGGAAGCTACATTCAGATCCGCCAGGGCGGCTTTATGACACCGTACTTTCCGGTCGAGTTTCCGCTCAAAGTGCGCAAGCACCTGCCGAGTCCGTCGTGGGATGCGCCCGGTGATTTTCGCTTCACCAGAGACACGAACGGATGGGATTATGTGTTGGTTCACGGCAGCCCGAGTCTGCCGATTCTTTCAGGACGAGATCCGCGACTTCCGCTTGTGGATCGTCGCGGTGCATGGTCTCTGTTCCACATTCAAGCCAAGGAAGACATGCCATGACCTATCGACTGCTTGGTTCGCTGACTTCTCCGTATGTGAGACGACTCCGCATGTATATGGCGGACATTCCCTACGAGCTTGAGATCGTAAACTACCTAGAGACAGACCAAGACTCGCGGCTGTCTTCGGTCAATCCGATCAAGCGAATTCCGGTGCTGCTGATCGATGGGAAGCCGCTGTGGGAATCGCGCATGATCGTGCAGTATCTTCAGCGTACGCACGGGCTCCGTTCCCTGTCGCTGGACGAAGAAAATACCGTGAGCGCGATCGATGCGCTGCAAGACCTGCTGATTCAGTCGTTTTTGCTGCATCGCTCGGGTCATCCCATCGATCGTCAAAACGGCTACTTTCTGCGGACTGCGGATCGGCAGCGGCTGATTCTGTCGTATCTGGAACAGCAGGTATCGGCGGGTCTGCTTGCGCGCTGGGACTATCCGGCGATGTCGCTCTACGCACTGCTCGACTGGGCTTCGTTCCGCAACCAGCTTCCGCTTGCGCAGCTTGGTCCAGCGCTTCAGCAGTTTGTCAAAGAGTCGGCCTCGCAGCGACTGGCTGCAGAGACCGATCCGCGCCTGGCGTAACCGATTCCTGATCGATTCCCAACCGATTCCCAACCGATTCCTAACCGATTCCTATTGCGCGTGAAGACGACCAATTCCCGGCACAAAGCGTCCGGTGGACTGGGCGTAGCGCTGATAGGAATCACCGTGCGTGCGCAGCAGATAAGGCTCCTCGATGATGCGCACCTGAATCTGCAGTCCGACAAACAGCGCCAGCACCGACAGCCACGACATCCAGGTAGGAACCAGGATCGCAAGTCCCAGCGCCAGCACCATCATGCAAGAAAAGATCGGATTGCGAACCCAGCCAAACGGACCGCGCGTCACAAGCTGCGTCTTCGCACTGGGATCGACGCCAATTCGCCACGACGCGCCCATCGTCACCTGCGCCCACAGCGTTCCGAGCAGACCGATTCCGTACAGCGCCATCGCCAGCCACTGCATGATGGGGGACAGACGGACGGAGCTTGTCACCATTCCGAGCAGATCAAGCGCGCACGCAATCGGACAGCCGATCGTCGCCAGCACGAACAGGAATCCGCCCCACCACGCGGCGGACAGCGGTCGACCATGAACCCCGACAAAGCCCGTCTTTCCGGTCGCACGATACTGCATCACAGAGCGCAGAACGAACGCGAGAAGCAGAAACAGAACCCATCCCACAAGCGCCAAGATCGTCATGGTCAAGACTCTAGACATCAGCGCGCGTGATTGTCGAACGAATCGGCGAGTTTTTCGTCGGTGAGTTGGCCGATTCCATCAGCGCAGAGACAGCGGACGGGAAGACAAATATTCGAGCAGGAACGTGCGAAACGCGATGACTTTGCGCGGCACCGTATGACCTTTGGGATAGACAAAGTAGAGCGTTCCTGCGCTCACGGTATGACGAGGCAGAAGCTGAACAAGCTGACCGCTCGCGACATCATCGCGCGTCAGAAAGCTAGGAAGAAGACCGATTCCTAAGCCCGCGCGAACGGCTTGCAGGACAAACAGAAGATCGTCTCCGGTGACTCCGCTGCGTCGAGCCGCTTTGGGAAAGGGAGGCGGCGGCATCGCCGTCCGAAAGTAGACCCAGTCATGCGCCAGCGTGTCTTCCGGGGTGCGAACATGACCACGTCTCGCCAGATAGGAAGGGGCTGCATACAGCGCCATTTCCAGCTCGCTCAGCCGTCGCGCAACCAGCGAGCTATCAGACAGCGGCTTGGTACTGACTCGCAGCGCCAGATCAAAGCCATCGGCCACCAAGTCCACCACGCGCGGCGTCAAGCGTGCGTCAATCGTCACCGCTGGATAGCGCAGCCGGAATGCGGCAATGGCCTCGGGAAGGAAGGTCACTCCGATGTCGGTCGGCGCGGTGATAAGCAGCTCTCCTTTGGGCTCCTCTTCGCGCTCAGGAAGACTCCCAATCGCGCGGCGAAGCTCGACAAGCTGCGGCGCAACCCGCTCAAACAGCGCGGTTCCCGCAGTGCTCAGCGACACCTTGCGCGTGGTCCGATTGAACAGCTGCACACCCAGCTCGGATTCCAGCGACGAAATGCTACGACTGACCGACGAGCGCGGCAGCCCGAGCTTCGCCCCGGCGGTGGTAAAGGAAGCGGTCTTGGCGACCTCGACGAACAGCGATAGAAGGTTGAGATCCATTGTTGCGCTTTTTGCAACAGTTTGGCTCAAAACAGACCTCTAGTGCAATTCTGAAACCAATCCCAGACTAGCTATCAACAAAGGAGATACACGCCATGAAGTTCTCTCACCTTCTCGCCCTGGTTGCACTGTCTGTTCCGGCCTTCGCTCACGCGGCAAACTACGAAGTCGATCCGGTTCACTCGAGCGCGCAGTTTGCGGTCAAGCACATGATGATCTCGACGGTGCGCGGAGAGTTCACCAAGCTGTCGGGAACCGCCGTGATCGATGACAAGAACCTCGCGAAGTCGACGGTGGAAGCATCGATTGACGCTTCGTCGATCAGCACCCGCATGGACAAGCGCGACGAACACCTGCGCAGCCCGGACTTTCTGGACACGGCGAAGTTTGCAACGATTGCGTTCAAGTCCACCGAGGTCAAAAAGGCCGGTGAAGGCAAGTACAAGGTCGCGGGCAACCTGACGCTGCACGGAGTGACCAAGCAAGTGGTACTGGATGTTGAGTCGCCAACCACCGAGCTGAAGGATCCGTACGGCAACGTCAAGCGCGGCGCGGTGGCGACCACCACGATCAACCGCAAAGACTTCGGTCTGAACTGGAACAAGACGCTGGAAGCGGGCGGCGTTCTCGTCGGTGAATCGATTCAGATCACGATCGATCTTCAGCTGGTCCGCAAAGACGCTGGCAAGTAGTTTTCAGCGCGGAGCTGCGACTCCCAAGCGATTCCTACGCAGCTCCCAAGCGATTCCTACTTGGCGCGGAAGCCTGCGTCTTCGGCGATGCGCTGGACGACGGGCTGGACGAGAGAAAACGCGGCGCGATTGCAGCACAGAATGCCGCGCGTGGTGCGAAGCTCGGGCTGTCCGTAGACAAACGGCTGACCAAACAAGTCGGTGAAGCAGCCTCCCGCCGCGCGCAGGATGGCTTCCGGTCCGCAGGCATCCCACAGGCTCGCTTTGTCGGAAACGTGAACGTACAGATCCGCGCGCTGCTCGGCGAGCAGACCTATCTTGACACCGACGGAACCGCTCGGAAATTCCTGATGAATGCCAAGCTGCTGCATCAGCGCTTCGGTGCTCTTTGGACGATGGGAGCGCGACACCACCAAGCGCAGATCCTGCGGCTGTGCAATGTCACTGACACGCAGCGGCTGACGCTCGTTTGCGATCTCCAGCTGCGCGCCCTGCCCTATAACCCCGCTGTATAGCTTGTCGCAGCTTGGCTGATAGACGACCCCCAGCTGCGACTGTCCGTCGATGGACAGACCGATCATCACCGCAAACTCTCCGTTTTTGGCGATGAACTCTTTGGTGCCATCGAGCGGATCGACATACCAAATCCGTCGCTGCGACAGCGCTTCTGCATGATCGGCGCTCTCTTCCGCAACGACTCCATCTTCGGGAAACAGAGAACGGAGCCGATGAACAATCAGCGCATTCGCTTGCTTGTCCGCAGCGGTTACGGGGTCACTTGCGCCCTTGTACTCGACGGAAAAGTCCGTGGCGTAGATCGAAAGGAGGATCTGTCCCGCTTGCCGTGCGATCTCCTGAGCCGCCTTCAGTTCCTGCGTGAGCATCAATGGATTCCTTCGCTTCCTTTACATCACCAGCTTGAGTCCAACGACAAACAGCACGCTCGCGAGAATCGGACGCAAAAAGCGATCAGGAACCTTGGCAGACAGCAGGCTCCCAACCCAAATTCCCGGCAGCGAACCGACGAGCAGACTCCCGAGCAGCGAGATGTTTACGTTGCCAAGCTGCAAGTGTCCAAGCCCAGCCACCAGCGTCAGTGGAATCGCAAACGACAGGTCGGTTCCCACCACTTGCAGCGTCGGCATGCGCGGATACAAGACCAGAAGCGCAATCGTTCCGAGCGCACCGGCTCCGACGGAAGATAGCGTCACCAGCGTGCCAATCAGAAAGCCTGCGGCGACTGTGACGGACGAACGAAAGCTGTTCTGCGACGAAGCATCGGGCACCCGCGCCATCGCCATGCGCTGAAGCCGACCGCGAACAAGCTGCGCGAGCGCGGTCAGGATCAGCGCGACACCGAGCGACACCGAGATGATGCGATTTTGCGCGTCTCCCACTCGAGCGTACTGACGGAGCACCATCAGCGTCAGGAGCGATCCCGGAATGCTTCCCAGCGACATCAGCGCGACGATGCGCCAGTGAACCGACTTGTGCTTGCCGTGATGAACCAGCACGCCGCCGCACTTGGTAATCGCTGCGAACAGCAGGTCCGTTCCAACCGCGACGACGGGCTTGAAGCGAAACAGAAAGACCAGAAGCGGAGTCATCAGCGAGCCGCCGCCGACGCCCGTCAGGCCAACCAAGAAGCCAACCAGCAGCCCAATCGCAAGATATCCAAACGCCATGGCAAGGACTCCGCGCGGGAGAGTACACAAACTTGAACCCAGGCTGCGCGCGAGTCTTTGGCCAAAGATCGTGCGATGAACTAGGTCCTGCGCAGTCCGGTGGCACTGGCGAGCAGGTGTTCTCGCACGATGTGGGCACGCTCACGCGCGACGGGAACGGTCAAGGGACGACGCTGTCCGTCTAGCTCATCACCGACGATGAGACTCGACTCTCCTTCGTCGCGTTCCAGGCCGCGCACATGATCCAGATGAACCAGCCACGAGCGATGGACGCGCAAAAACGCCGGGCCAACCGTCGATTCAATCGCGGACAGCGACAGATCCAGATCGAAGCGACCCAAGCGAGTATGCACGTAGGTCAGCCGCGACTCTGCCTCGAAGGCCCAGACTTCTTCGGCGCGCAGAAACACCAGCCGCTTGCGATCCCGAGCGACGATGCGCGGTGGAATCGCCGGGGGCCGGGGAAGCTGCGAAATCCGAGGACAGCGCGCACGCAGCCGCAGCAGACACTGACGGACGCGATCGGCACCAAACGGCTTGACCAAGTAGTCGCACACGCCCAGCTCAAACGCCGTCAGCGCATGCTGAGGAGCCGCCGACGCCATCACCAGCAGCGGTGCCGGACTTCGCTGGGTCAGCTCTTGCGCCAAAAGCAGCCCCGCTTCGGACGAAGACTCGCCCGCCAAGTGAATGTCGACGAAGACCGCATCCAGCACGCTGGTGGCAGCGACGACTTGACGCGCTTGCTCGATGCTCGGCACCGCAGCGACGATTTCGGCCAGTCCCGTCTCGCTGACCAGCTCGGTTAGATAGCTTCGGGCAGCCCACTCATCTTCGACGATCATCACTTGGAGCGGCGGACCTGAGATCTCACTCGGATTCATGGCAGCGTCTCCTCAGCTGGCAGCGTCACGGGTCGCAGCGGCGAATCCAGTGGCATGCGCATCGTCACCGTCGTTCCCGACGAGCCTCCGTCTAACGTCAGCGTCGAGCCCGGACACTCCAGCAGCAGCCGTCGCCGCACCGAGTGAAGCCCAAACGCACCTTTTCGCGTCGGCCCCGACGGAAGCCCCGGACCATTGTCCGCGACCGAGAGCACCAGCTTCGGCGACCGCTCCGATCGATCGATCGATGCGCTGATCCGAACGCGACCCGGCACGTCAGCCCGCAGCGCACCGTGAAGCACCGCGTTTTCAACGATCGGCTGAAGCAGCGCACGCGGCACCACCTGCGCCATCGCTTCGGGATGAAGCGTCCACTCAAACGAAAGCTGTCCGTGATGACGAATCTCCAGGATCTCGGCATAGCGACGGAGCCACGCCACTTCTTCGGCCACCGTCTGATGCGTTGCGTTCGATTCCAGGCTGTCGCGCAGCAGGTCGCCGAGACAGGAAATCAAGCGACGCGTCTGTTCGGGATCGTCGCGAATCAGCCCCGAGATCGTGTTCAGCGTGTTGAGCAAAAAGTGCGGTTCGAGACGGCTGCGAAGCTGCGCAAGCTCGGCGGCCACCCGCAGGTTTTCGCGCTCAATCGACAGCGGATAGACAAAGCCGAGCACCCACAGCGACGCCGTGGTCACGCCGCGCAGCGCCCCGTGGCTGAGCCGAGTGCGCACAACGTCCACGATCGATCCCGACTCAGGCTGCGGCGGATGAAACATCGCACCCACCATCGCCGCGAGCACAAAGCCAATCACCGCCAGCGACAGCGACAACATGAGCAGCCGGGCACCAAAGCGCAGCCGCCTGCGCGCCAGCACTCCATCGATCAGCCACGCACAGATCATCAGCAGCACAAACTCCAAGCTGATGAGCAGCGGCGGCGGAATCCGTCCAAACGTCGGTGGAGCCTCGCTCGCTTGCGGAAGTCCCGACTGCACCAGCAGCGTCTGCACAATCAGGTACAGCAGAAACGTCAGCGTCAGCAGACCCAGCACCATCCACGCGCGACGAATCCGATGAGACGAAAGTCCCAGTTCAGGCAAGCGGCTGTCTGGTTGCGACGACATCGGCACCCCAGCCTATCACCACCGCATCGGAGCGACGAACCGGAAGGCCCGTCCACAAACGCTACAGCTTCTGCGTACAGTCCACGGCGGTCTTGTTTGTGACAAAGCCAAACGTCGGAATCACGACCAGCAGCAGCGGACTGCGGAACCCCGAGCGATCGCGCGTGTCGTCGGAGCCCACCGTATACGCTTTGATCGAAAACAGTCGCGCGGGCGGTCCAGCGACTGGCTTGGCCGTGTCCGTGCTCGCCACCGTCGTCGCCGGTTCATTCGGGTCCGCGTAGCGATACAGCAGCGTCAGCTTTTCTTTGTTCACGTCTTTGAGCAGCGACCGCACCTTCGGCACCACGTCGGGCGGAGGATCCGGCTGATACAGCAGCATCACAGCGGACTGCTGCCAGTCGATCGGCGGCTCAATCAGTCGCAGCACCGCATCGGGCTTGTTCACGCCCAGCGCGGTAAACTGCGTGAGCAGCTCTTTGGCGTCGGTCACGACCTTGCACTGCTTGTCGAGTCCTCGGCTCGCAAAGACGTTGAACATGCGATATTCCGACGGAGCCACCGGCACATCTTTGGCACTTGCCACCGTCGCACACAGCGAAATACCCAGCGCAACTGCGGACGTTCTCAGCATCAACGGGCTCACTTTCTGCGGCGACAGCCAGCGACAAACAGCCTGCATCTACGGATCAAGCAGCTTCGGCATTCGATGATCTTCGACGGGTGCAGCCGCCGCTGGATTCGCCGCCGGTCGAGCCGGAGCCGCCGGAGCCGCAGCCGGTCGAGCCGCCGTCGCACTGGTCGGAGCTGGATTTGTAGCGGACGCAGGCGAAGCACTGGCAGATCCCGCAGCGGTCGCAGTCGAAGCACTGACCGCCGCCACGCCGCCCGCTCCGCCGGTTGGATCCACCTGAAAGCCCACCTCCGAGCGATTCGACAGCACCAGCGCCACCAGCAGCGTGCCCAGCAGCACCATCAGCAGTCCCGGCGACGACGAGCGCAGCGACGCACCCGGCTGTGGACCTTGGTTCAGCGTCACTTCGTACGCGCTGTCCGCCGAGCGCAGCACATACAGCGCGCCCAGATAAATCACCACAAAGCCCAGAAACAGCGCCGAGGTCTTGGTCACCGCAAAGTCCCACGCTCGCGAATAGATCAAGATGAGCGACACGATGTCGGCGGTCGCTCCCGCTTGTTCCGCCAGACGGATTCCCGTCGCGTAGTTGCGGAACTGAAACCACAAGTTGCCACCGAGCAGCACGATCTGAAACCCGAGCAGCGCCGTCACAATCCGAAACAGTGCGTGGGTAAACAGCGGCTCTCGCGCCGTCTCACGATCGGCTGGCTGACCGTTCGCTGGTGCCTGAGCCGTCGC
>CALMML010000272.1 GCA_937868485.1 uncultured Myxococcales bacterium
CTCCGTGTCCGGGAGCATCAAGAGGAGTCCGGCCTGCTGCGTGTTGAGCAGGGCGATTCCGGACAGCACATCTTTTAGCGCGAGGTTGTGGCGCAGGGCGAAGTGCGCTTCGTTGCCCGAGTAGGGAATGACCTGGAAGGGCCGCACGTGCGAGTGCGAGCCGGCCAGGCTGCCGGCGAGCGCCCGACCGATGCGGAGCGTCGTCGACTGGTCTTTCGCATAGACCGAGACGCCGCCGAAATACGCGCCGGTGCCTACGGCGTTGAGGAGGTGATCGATGCTGAGCTTCAGCGACTCGTCCAGAAGTTCGAGCCCGGCGTGGAGCTCGTGCAGGGTCTGGGACATGCCGTGCTGTTCGCTCCAATTCGTGCCGCTCGATTTTGTGGTCGTGGTGCTGAACTGGTAGTTCACCGCGGCATGCATCCGGTCCTTGGTCTTGCGCTCCTTTTCGTCGGCCTTCTTGGCCCCTTTGAAGAACTGCACCATCTTGGCCAAGATGTCGCGCTGCTCCTGCTGTCCCTGCCCCTCGTTCGTTGCATTGCTCTCGTCCCGGTGCGCGCCCACCTGCGTTCCGACGTTGATCGTCCGCTCGGTCGCGATGTGGGGATGGAGGATGCTCCGCGCCCCGGTCAGGAACTGCATCTGAGCTTTCAGCTCGCTGGCCGTGGCGCGGCAGATTGAGAATACCAGACACAGGTCTTTCTCATCGAGAAAAGCCTCCAGCGGATCGTTGAGGCTGGCGCTCGGACGCTGCTCGGCGTCGCGCTCCTCGAATCTGCGCTCGTGCTCCAGGTTCTTGGGCGAGGGCGCACCGCTCACTACCACCATGCCACCCAGATCGATCTGGTGTATGTCCCACAGCAGCTTATCGGCCTCCGCTGCATCGAGTTCCTTCAGCGAGCTCTCTGGAAAAGCGCGCCGGCAGAAGTGGTTACTGAGAGCCTGGAAGTGGTGGCGCTGCTCGCGCACCGCCTCCCAGCGGCTCACGACCAGCATGTTAGACTTCAGGCCGAAGTAGAACCGGAAGCGGCTGCGCTCCTTGCGGACGATCCACAGGAGTTCCTCGCCCTCGCGCAGAAGCGGCAGAAGGTTCTCCCAGTCGTGCGAGCGCGGGAATCGGTCGTGCTGGCCCAGCCGGGATACGGACGCGATCTGGATGTCGGCCAGACCTGGGGCGAGCAGTCGCGTCTCGGGCAGTTCTTGGAGAACCCCTTCGATGTGCTGATCGGGAAGCCCCAGCGAGATGCTGGCTGCCAGCAGTTGGTGAAGGTCCAGCTCTGTCTGTTTCTGTGCAGTCATGTCCCGGCTCTAAATGTCATTGTCCGAGTCCTGCGCTTCCACGTGCGCTCTCAAAAGAAGCGTGCCGTCGGATCGCCGGAGTCCGCGGTGGATGATCTTCTGTACGGTTGCGGTCTTGCGGTGCAGCAGGTTCTCGCTAGAAACCATCTCGTCATCGAGGAACAGCGTGCCCAGCCGATTGACGACGAAACCGAGGGCCTCGCCCGGGGCCTTATCTACGAGCGCCTGCAGCCAGGCGTCGACCTCCTCGTCGGACGCGATGCTAGTCACGACATCGTTGAGGCACGCCGAGTCGAGCTGATGGTCCATGTCCAGATTCGGTCGGGTCGGATATTTGCTGCGGTATCGGTCTAGGTACTTGCGGGTCGCAAGTAGATCGTGGCTACGCCAAAGAGCAATGCGCTCCGCGCTCCCGGCTTCTACGAGCGCATGCTCGATCACCGTGCTGTCCTGCCGCAGGCCAGGACGCTGCAGCTTCCAGACGTAGCGGCGCCGCAGAGAGCCTTCCTTTCCGCTCGCGAGCTGCATCTTTCGCTCGTCGTAGTCGGCGCCGGACTCGGGCTGGATTAGCGCGAATCCCTGATCCGCCATCAGCGCCGACAGCGCGTCCACTGCCTCTGCTTTTTCGTCCTCACTGAGGTTGGCAGAGTGCCAGGCCTTAGCAACCATCCAGTTGGAACGCGTGCCCTGGCGGAGCAGCTTCTCAGCCCACGGTCGGTCAGCGTAGCGGCTGGCGAGCTTCTGAAACTCCGCAGAAGCGTTCGCAAGGTGCTTACGCAGAAGCGGGATCGTGAGCACAACCGCCAGCACGAAGAGCGATAGAAGGACGACCGCAACCGACTTCGGGAGTCCAGAGTCTGGTCCCGCGCACTCCGAGGCGCACTGGATCAACGCAGGCAGCTTGCGAAAATCACTCACGGCGTCGAGCGCTGAGATGGCCAGCTTTGCATCACATAACGAAACTAGCTGCGGCATTTCAGTCCACCTCACTGACTCTGCCAGCCTCGCAGAGAAGCGCGGAGCAGCAGCAGTAAAGAGCGCCTCACAACTCCCGAACTGGCCAACCAGTCCGATGACAGGAGAGGGGGAGTCGGATTGGTACGTCCAGTGCACGATTTTGGGCAGGCACTCACGACCCCGCGCAAACAGAATCCGGACGGGAAAATCGGCGCGGGCTGCTTCCGGGAGCGCGCCCGCGAGCGCCCACAAGAGCGCTATGTAATGGTGCTGCACGGACTCGCTCACCGAGTCAACGGAGTCGTTGGACTGGAAGAAGACCTGATGGGCGACCAGCAACTCGTGCAGTGCGGCCTCGGGATTCTGTCTCATAGGCTCTCACTGAGCTTGGCGGTCAGGAGCCCACCGCTGATGTCGAAAGCGATCTTGAGTATCGCCGTTCCATGGCCAAAGCCCCGCGTGATGCGCCCGAAAAGTGCGAGCTCCGATTTGGTCACGAGCCCGTGCTTCGCGATGCACTCGGTCAACTGGATAGAGGTGGTCGGGACGAAGGCCACTTTGCTATTCTTGAAGAGCTCGTAGACGAGCTGCTGCAGGTGGTGGTTCTGCATGGCACCACCGGTGAGCAGCATCGGGAGCCCGGCTCGTTTGCCTTGTGCGCTCAGCCACTTGAGCACCTCCTGCAGCGGCTCGGTGTAGATCTCTTGCGTCCAGCGAGCGATCTCGCCGGCAACCTCGGCATCTTTTTCTCCGTCCATCAATGGATTGCAGTAGGTGCACTTCGCGCGCTCTGCTTTGGCGAGCGAATATTGCCCGCTCGACTCACCGCTCTTGTGGGCCAGGAAGCCCCGTACCCGCTCTGTTAGGTCGCTGCCACCGGCCGCAAAGCTCTGTCCGTATACATTCCCATCGACTTGACAATAGACGTCCAGAGAGTAGCCGCCCGCGTCGAGGATGACCACATCCCGCAGTTGCGGATCGGCGGCGATCTCCAGGAAGTCGGCTTGCCAATCGGCCAGCGATGGCACCTCGACCGGAGCATAGTCTTTGGCGTCCGGCTCGATCGGCTTCTCGGCGAACCACCTCTTGAAGAACCAGAGCTCGGAGTACTCTTTCTTCTCCTTTTGATACCGCTCTTCGGCAGCACGGTGCTGCTTTTCTTTGCCTGCGTTCGTGCTCTGCGCGCTTTTGATGGCCTGCTTCCCTTTTGCCGCCTCGCTGGCCATGAAGCTGAGGATTCCCTGGAAGCGGTGGCGCAGCGCTTCGTGCTCGCTGAGCACCATGACCCCGTAGAGCACAACGTCTCGGGTCAGCGCATCAACCTGCTCTACGAGCTCCTTCAGATGGAGCTTGCCGTCGATGTTCGGGAAGGACCAGACGACGTAGGCCAGCGCCCGTCGCTTTTTTGCTGCGTTTGCAGCGAGGCAGTGGATGGCGTCTGCGATCCAGCGGGCCTGAGCGGTCGTGTCGGCAGTCGCAAGCTCCTTTTTCTTGAACTCGGGAATGCCCAGCTCGCGCGTGATGCGACTCGTCTCGATCGGACCGCGCGCGTTCACGAGGCCCTCCTGCGACCGCTCCGTGAGCGCATCTTTCACGAGACTGCTTATCCGCTTAGCGCCCGCCGCTGCGTCACTTCCATCGAGCGGCACGGCGTAGGGTCCTTTCAGCTCGATGCGGATGTCTTTGTAGAAGGTCGACCCCATGTCAACGAAGTAGACGTATGGCGCTTCGCTGAGATCTGCGGTCTCGACCCGCTTGGGGTCGAGCGACAGCGTGAGCTCGGACTGGTTCGCGAGCGTGAGCGTGAGCGTGAGCGCCTTGGCTGCACGCATGCGCGGGTAATGGCGTATCGCCACGTTGGGCAGGCGCAGCTGGCCCTGCGGGGTCTTGATGATCAGCGGGGCCTCGTGCGCCGCGAGTACGGAGTCATCGGCGGCGATGGCGATCCGGCTAATGTGGAAGTCCAGCGGGGTCTGGATCTGCAGATCGAGGGCTGCCTGCGCCGGGCTCGGTGCGAAGACCAGCCGCTGATATACGAGCAACAGATGGTTCACCTGCAGCTTCGCGCAGTTATCGACCAGGAAGCGGCCGTATGGAATCCATCTGAGCCAATCGGTCTGCTTCATGACGAGACCCTTGGTCGCGTTCTCACCGCATAGTTGTATCTCGATCGAGATAAGCGGCGACAACCTGATCCCGCAATACTCGTCGAGCAGGGTGGCCGTGGCTCGCTGTAGCGCTGCGCGTATCTCTTCGGGACGCCGCCAATCGGCGAGCTTCCGAGTCGAGAGCTGGTCGTTAAGCCGGTGCCGGAGCTCGTCCTGGAACTGCAAATCGGTGCTCAAGAAAGGCAGGAACTTGCACTGCGCCCGACTGAAAAAGGGCGGCCGGTTGTCTTCACACGACAGGTAGAAGGCGATGTCGATGCTGTTGTCCAGATAGTGCAAGTCCGCTTGCCGTTGAGCCGCTCGTTCCGAGGCGAAACCAGGTTCCGACATTACCTTCTCCGTCTGCGAGATCGCTGCAGATGCGAATTTATCACACCGCGGCATCAGGCGCCCGCGGCGCCGGTCTCGCGGGGCGCCGCAATCCGAGTTGCCGCCCAGAGAAGCGCGGCCACCGCGGACGTGTGCCAGCGGCTCAGCGCCGCATCACCTCTGGGGTGATGGTGTTGCCAAGCTGGCGCACTTACATAAAGGATGGTTTTTGTCCCGAGGACAGATTTCATACCCTGGCGTTGGCGATCTGGTCAACATGGTGACTAGACCACCCTGGTCGACCAGCGGGTGCAGCCGCCCCTTGTCGGTGCAAAGCCGACGGCCGCCGAACCATGCACCGTGAACAACACGGCACCACCGACTCCCCTTCGTCCACAAACCAGGCAAGTATGCTAAGCAGTCTTGGTCACCATGGCCAACAATGGTTCAAGATGGCTGAGTGCTGCTGCCCCCGCTAGCGCGTCAAGATCCCACTGCCAGTAGTCGGGTACGGGGGCGTCTCGGTGGAGCGATTCGGAGCCGGTTGCGGCTGTCGTGCCGGAGGGCGCCTCGTCGATGCCGCACTGAAAAACTCAGTCGTAACGGGCCATCAGAAACATGTCGTAGCGAGGCTGGCTAGTGAGCCGCTAAACTGGCTCTCGACAAATGCCAAAAGAAGATACTGCCTCCAGTGTACTGGGTGGGGCGGTCACAGCCGCGTTGGCGCAGTGGTCCCGCTGGGATGACGAGATACAGCGCCGGCTGCGGGGCACTCGTGATGACGCTCGGGCTACGGCTGCGCTGCTCAGCGAGCTACAAGGACGCGGCGAGATCATTCGTAGCCGCATCCCGACGGTCAGCGACGCCCAGATCGGCCTCGCACTGGCGAATGCAGCACCGTCTGCCCCAGCGATGCTGCCGTCCACGTCGGCGACTACGCGCCCAGATGTCGCGTCATCCATGGAGGCAGCCGTTGCTGACATGAGCTGGCCTCCGCAGGCGGGGCAGTATGACGCCAAGGGCATGGTCTCGAAGGTTGGCGAACTTACTACTACTTTCCTATCGCTGACCTACGAAGAGGTGCGGGCCTTCGTCCAGGGCCTCGCGCAGACCAAGGCCCCCAGCAAAGACGGGAAGGTCCAAGTTTTTTACGCGGCCAACACGTTGGTCCAGACAGTCGCTGGACTGAAACTGTCTGCTCAGCAGTACGCCGACGCGTGGGCTCGCCTGTTTCGGCCCACGACGGCAGCCCCCGTGGTGAACCAGGCGGTGAGCACCGTGTCGTCCAGCGCGAACAACGCTGCCACCGGACGCACGAAGACGGACTTCAGCGTGAACGCGGCGGCTGTTGATACCGGCTTCTCGGATGGGTCCGCGGTCATGCGGACCGGAGCGCGCACAAACCCCACGGGCGCATTCACAGGAGGCGGCATTGGAAACAAGTCGATCCTGGGTGTCTTTGGACACCACCAACAGCCGCTCTCGGCACTCACAAGCATCTCTTACACTTTTCGGAACATCGTCGGTCCGGGTGGCCCCTTCTGCGACTGTCTTAGGAAACCCCACAGTTCATCGCTTCTGAGTTGTACTGAACATGTGGCAACATCCATATTATATACGCCGGATAGGCAGCGACAAAAGTGCGCGTCTTGAGCGCTGATTTGATCTCCGCTGCCCAAGTTCGGCCTAATCTGAAAAGCCCCAACAGGCTTGGAAATTTGTTCTGTGCCGTACAAAAAAACAAACATCTCCCGGCCATCATCGCTAACAACTGCTTTTGGTCGCCCATTATCTAACGCTTTGTATTTCTCCCATACTTCATCCAATTGTTCACCGCGCGTGGATAGGAAGAACAAACGTGGTTTTGGTGCCATGGCCAGGGAAGTGTTTGCCTGAACCGTGCCTGAGTCGGCGACGGCAGAGAACATTCTACTCCAGACTGTCGCCGATCCGTAGGGAAAATAACAAGTGTTTGTGTCTGTGATGGGTCGGCGGACAGGCCGATGGCAGGGGGCTCGTTGGCGAGGCTGAAGAGCTTGGTGTTGTTGTTGGGGGGCGAGCTTAGTTCGACCAGCTCGATGGGAGTGGAGCGACCGACACTGGATCGCTCCAATCGGCTGAATCGAGGATGGGTGGGGGCGCTCGGGCGGGTGATTGGAGGGGGGCCTGGGCTGGCATTCCAAGGTGGTTGAGAATTTTCTGGGCGGTCTTGGCCTCCGTGATCATCGACAGGAGCTGGCGGCGACCGCCGCAGCGATCGCAAGGAAGCACATCGATCGCGAAAACTCGGCGCAGAAGCGACGCCCAATCGAGTCGGGAACGGGAAGGCGGCGGCGTGTGTGGAGAGGTCGTGTCTGATGGGGCGGCGAGCGTGGCGGCGGGCGTTGTCAATGGGAGAGGCGGAGGGTTAGGAACGATCCGGGCGCGGTGTCTGCTGTGCGGCGCAAAGACTCCGTGATAGCGAACCAGATGAGAGCGGGGTGGTGGTATCAGCGCGGCAATTCGACCGAGAAACTGCGCCCACGACATGTGCAGCCGCCTGGGTGCGCCGGGAGCTGCGTGCTTCGCTCGATAAAGGATCTGGCCGTCCGGGTCCACGGCGATACGATGGAGTGAAAGCGGCGGACGAGCGCAGTAGCGAGCGAGTCGTTCGAGTGAATCACCGTCCAATTCGGAGACAGAGACCCCCGCGTGCAGAGAGAATCCTTCGGCGAAAACTCGCAAGCCACGGGGTTGGTCAATCGGCGGTGCAGCTCTTGACGATTGAGCTTGCAAGTACCGCGTGAGCAGGTGCATCCAGTCTGTATCTTCCGTTTGCTCCGACTCCGCGGCGAGCTTTTTGAGTAGGCGAGGGATGAGCCGACGGGCCAGCTTCTCTAGATCAGGCACAGTGGGCGGAGGGAGCAGATGGAACTGCACGTTTCCCTCGGAATCTTCGAAGAACACCCCGTCGGGAACGAGCGTATGGAAGTGAAGGTTGAGATTCAGGGCAGATCCAAATCTCTGGATGCAAGTGACGGCTCCGCAGAGCGGTTTTGAGATTCCTTGTCGCCGAGCGCAGCGTCGCTGCCACGCAAAGAGTGAGCGCAGAAACAACGTGAGCGTCAGGCCAATCAGCTTGGGCCGCCACGCGAGCAGAAAGCGGAG
>CALMML010000273.1 GCA_937868485.1 uncultured Myxococcales bacterium
GAGCGACCGTCTCCACTTACGATCTTGGAGACGAAGGAAGCCGAAGCCCTGCAAGGCGGCGGCGCAGCCCGCGTCAAGCGTCAGCACGAAGCCGGCAAGCTCACCGCCCGTGAGCGCGTCGAGCTGTTCTGCGACAAAGGCACGTTCGTCGAGATCGACAAGTTCGTCACCCATCGCTGCACCGACTTCGGCATGCAAGAGCAGAAGGTTCTCGGCGACGGTGTCATCACCGGCTACGGTCTCGTCGGTGGTCGTCAGGTGTTTTTGTTCGCCCAAGACTTCACCGTCTTTGGCGGCTCGCTGTCGGGAGCGTACGCGCAGAAGATCTGCAAGATCATGGACTTGGCGATGCGCGTCGGAGCGCCGGTCGTCGGGCTCAATGACTCCGGCGGCGCGCGCATCCAAGAAGGTGTCGAGTCGCTGGCCGGTTACGCCGAGATCTTTACCCGCAACGTGCTGGCGTCGGGCGTGGTGCCGCAGCTGTCGCTCATCCTTGGGCCCTGTGCTGGTGGTGCCGTCTATTCTCCGGCGATGACCGACTTTATCGCGATGGTCGATAAGTCGAGCTACATGTTCATCACCGGCCCCGACGTGGTCAAAGCCGTCACCCACGAAGAAGTCAGCAAGGAAGATCTCGGCGGCTCACGCACGCACGCGGGACGTTCTGGCGTCGCACACCTGCGCTATCCCGACGAAAAAGCCGCGCTGCGAGAGATGCGCGAGCTTCTGTCCTATCTGCCGCAAAACAACGCTGAAGATCCGCCCGTCGTCGCTTCGACGGATCCGGCGGATCGCGAAGATGCCGCGCTCGACAGCTTGGTTCCGACGGAAGCCACCCGCGCGTACGACATCAAAGAGCTGATCCGTCGCATCGTGGACTCGGGACGCTTCTTTGAAATCCAGCCCGAAGCAGCCATGAACATCGTCGTCGGCTTCGCCCGCATGGATGGTCGCACCGTCGGGATCGTCGCCAATCAGCCCGCTGTGCTCGCTGGAGTGCTCGACATTGCCGCGTCGGTGAAGGCCGCGCGCTTTGTCCGCTTCTGTGACTGCTTCAACATTCCGCTGCTCACGCTCGTCGATGTTCCCGGCTTTATGCCCGGCAAAGACCAAGAGCACGGCGGCATCATCCGTCACGGTGCCAAGCTGCTCTACGCGTTCGTCGAAGCGACCGTTCCCAAGGTCACGCTCATCACCCGCAAAGCCTACGGCGGAGCCTACGACGTGATGGCGTCCAAGCACGTTCGCGCCGACGTAAACTTTGCCTTCCCGACGGCAGAGATCGCGGTCATGGGCCCCGAAGGCGCGGTCAACATCATCTATCGCGAACAGCTCGCCCAGTCAGCCGATCCCGAAGGCACGCGCGCAGCCTACGTCCGCGAATACCGCGACAAGTTCGCCAATCCGTACGCCGCCGCGTCGCTCGGCTACATCGACGAAGTCATTCGCCCGAGAGAGACGCGCAAGAAGATCATCACCGCGCTGCGCATGCTCAAAAACAAGCGACAGCAAAACCCGCCCAAGAAGCACGGCAACATCCCGCTCTAACGTGCGGTCCGACGGAAGCGCTCAGGTTTCCGTCGGAAGCTCTTCCCGCTTCACCTAGCGCTGCTCGATTGGCTTCGACAGTGCATCGACGAGCAGCCGACTCACTGCCTCGGGTTGCTCCAGCTGCACAAAGTGTCCGGCTGGCAAATACTCGACGCGCAGCCTCGGAACCATCTGTCCAAGCCCTTCCGTCAGCTCTTTGCCAAGCGCGACATCTTGCTCACCCCAGATCAGCAGCGTCTCGGCCTCGACGGGCTGACACAGCTCGGCGAGCTTGCGCGGATCTTGCCGCAGAACCGCTCGGTAGTAGTTGACCATCGCCGACAGCGCGCCCGGCTGACTCGCTGCCTGACGATAGACCGCGAAGTCTTCGGGCGACACGTTCTGACGAAGCAGCCTCGTGTGAGCAAACGTCTTGCGCAGGTTCGCCCAGTCGTTGTGCGACAAGAACCACTCGGGAACGTGCGGAAGCTGAAACATCAGCATGTACCAGCTGCGACGAAGCTGCCGAAGCGATAGCTGCGACAGAAACAGCGCCGGATGCGGAGCATTGAGCACAACCAGTCGCCGCACCACATGTCGCGTCGCGGGAAACGACGCAGTCAGCCACGCCACCGCTCCGCCCCAGTCATGCCCGACGACATCCAGTCGCTGATAGCCGAGCGCTTTGCTCAGCGCCACCACGTCGCCGGTCAGTCGATCGACGCCATACTCGCTGACATCCGACGGCTTGTCCGACAGGTTGTAGCCGCGCAGATCGGGAGCCATCGCCCGAAAGCCCGCCTTCGCCAGCGCCGGAAGCTGATGACGCCACGAATACCAGCACTCAGGAAAGCCGTGAAGCAGCAGCACCGGCGGTCCATCGACAGGACCGGCTTCTGCGACGTGAAAGCGCAGTCCGCCCGCCGTCACCGTGGAATGTCGAAGCTCCGTCGCGCTGGCGTCGCTCATGGTTAGCCTCGACGACTCTCGGCCAGCATCGACCAGAGGCTCCGACCGACCTGCACCGCACCTTTGGCGCGATTGACCAAGCCATTTCCGTAAAACAGCCGCACCGCACCGTCGAGCATCGGGAACGTTCCGCCGCGAATCGGATACAGCGAGATCGGCATGTGAATCGGCAGCTTGTCCGTCACCACCGTCTTGATGTGGCAGCACGAGCGCAGTCCCTCGCGGCCATTGATCCGCCCGAAGCCCGAGATCCGCACGCCACCAAACGGAGCCGACTGAACCATGTAGGCAATCCCGTAGTCGTTTACCACCGTCATGCCCGCCGAGATGCCTTTGGCGATTCGCTCTGCGCGCCGACTGTTCTTGGTAAACACCGACGATCCAAGCCCGTAGCTGGAGTCGTTCGCCAGCCGAATCGCTTCTTCCTCGCTGCGCACGCGGATGATCGTCATCACCGGCCCGAACGTCTCTTGCTTCACGAGGTCCATCGTGTGATCGCAGTCGACGACGACGGTCGGCTCAAAGAACTGCCCGGCCAGGCTCGGATTGCGTCGTCCACCGACGAGCACCCGCGCGCCTTTTTTCACCGCGTCTTGGATCTGCCGATCGATGATCTCAAGCTGTCGCGGCATCGTCAGCGCACCGACGTCGAACTGACCACCGGCATCCTGCGACGGCGGACCTTGTCGCAGCGACTTCGCCCGACGCACCACTTCATCGACGAAGCGATCGTAGATTCCGTCGAACACATACAGCCGCTCTGCCGCCACGCACATCTGACCGCACGCCGTGAACACGCCCAGCATCGCCGAGCCCACCGCCTGATTCAGATCCGCATCGTCGCAGATGATCATCGGATCTTTGCCGCCCAGCTCCAGCACCACCGG
>CALMML010000274.1 GCA_937868485.1 uncultured Myxococcales bacterium
AGGAATTTCGATGCCGATAATTGTTGAACTTGAGTTTATATTGTACGAGTCTGTTTTGTATTTTTCTCCGTTGATTTCTGCTGTGAATAGTAGCTTTTGTGTTCCTGTGGGAATGTTGCTGATCGCAAGTGCTAAGACGGTCTTTTGAGAACAGGACGCTGACGAAAGCACGAATGCAAATAAGCAAGAAGCAATAGTCGCTTTACGCATGGACGTCTCCACGATTTTTAATAGTGAATCGATAATTGCGGCATCAGTACGCGATAGTTGGAATCATCGACGCCAGGCAAGAGCCGCTGGTTCTGTCCCGCGATGACTCCGGCGGCGATTCCGGCTCCGATACCGGCGGCGGCGCCTCCGATGATGGTCCAGAACCACCAGCGCTTGTAGATGGGCTTCTTTTGGTCCTGAAGCTCTTTTTGAAGCTGCGGGAGGTTGTCTTCTGCGCTCTTTCGTTCCGTCGAATAGTCGGGCGGATGGGTGTCACGCAGAAAGCGCTGATACGACGCAATCGCTTCGCCGGTCGATCCCGCTTGACGGGCAGACTCGGCGATGCGGAAGGTGTAAATCGGACGAGGCTCCGAGCGATACGCAGCCTGCCATGCGGCCATCGCTTGGGTATGTTCACCGGCTCGGGTGTGCTCCTCGGCTCGTCGCTCTTCATCCATCGCCCGCAGGTGCGACAAGTGACCGAGTACTTCCGGCTGACGCTCTTCTCCCGTCGCCAAGTTCAGGTAGCGCTCGTACGACAGGATCGCTTCGCGGTGTTGTCCGCCGATTCGCTGCGCTTCGGCCATGTGAAACACATAGAGCGGCTTTCCGTCGAGCTTGAACGCTTCTTCGGCCAGCGCCTGCGCTTTGGCTGTGTCCTTTTGCGCCAGCTGCTCTTTGGCCTGCTTGTCGAGCTGCGCCGCCGCTTCGACCTTCAGCGTCGGAATGTGACGCTTGCACTCGGCTGCGATGTTGTCGTCGGGGTCACTCGCCAGGACTTCTTCGTATAGCTTGAGCGCCGCGCGGGTTGCGCTGCCTTCTCGACAGGTCTGCGCCAGGTTGAACAGCGTCTCGACCTGCGGACTGGTTTCATAGGCCTTCTGAAGCGCCTTGGCCGATTCCAGGTAGTTGTTTTCGTCGTAGGCTTTTTTCGCCGAAAGAAGGAACGCGCGCGCGCTCTTTTGTGCGCTCTTGTCCGACGCGCCAGCCTTCGCGGTGGGCTTGGTGCAAAACTCGCTAGGAATCGCAGGGCCCGGACTGGTCTGCGGTGCAGGCTCGTGCGTGTCCTGCGGTCCAGCATTCGCAACGCCACTGCTCAGCGACGCCACCAAAAGCGCTCCACAGCCTGTCCTCGTCAACCAGGCGAGGAGCGACGACCGCTTCCAAAGCAAGCTCACTGCGCATTCCCTTTCTTCGGCTTCTTTTTCGTCTCGAACACCATCACGTTGCCGTCGCCCTTGTCGCTTTTCCTGGACTTGGTGCCTTTGCCACTGGGTCCGGTTGCAGCGACGGGCTTGGTGGTCGATTCCTTGATCGGCTCAACCGGCTCGCGGGACTTTGCTGGCTCGACGACAGGATCTTGTTTGGGTGGCGAGGGCTCGACCGCTTTTGTGCTTGTCACCTTCGGCGGTGCGACGGGCGTAACCGGCTTCCGTCCCAGCAGCGTCAGCAGCAGACCACCGATTCCCAAGACCAGCAGCGTCGCCACCGCCCCGATCACGGCTGGACTGATCGTCATCCCTGGACGCTTCGTCAGCTTCGGCAGTGCCGTCGACGATGCGCGTCCACCAAACAGCCCCTCAAGCCGCGTGACCACCTCGGCCATGCTCGGGCGCTCTTTGGCCTCTTTGCCCAGCATCTGCGTGATGAGCGCTGCAAGCTCCGTCGGAATGTTCACAGGCAGCGGCGGTGGAGGACGGACAATGTGCATCCGCAGCACCGCAGCCATCGAGTCCGACACAAACGGTGGCGCTCCCGTCAGCAGCTCGAAGCTCATAACGCCCAGCGCATAGACGTCGACGCGGTCATTGATGGTGGTGCTGCCCTCGCACTGCTCGGGGGCCATGTACGTCGGCGTGCCGATCGCGACTCCGGCGGTGGTTCGTCGTCCCTCGCCGCTTGGGTCTTCCAGTCGCGCGATGCCAAAGTCGAGGATCTTTGCCCGCTCACCGCCCGCTGCCTCGCTGTCTTTGACGATGAAGATGTTTTCAGGTTTTAGGTCCCTGTGGATGATGCCGCGCTGATGCACTGCATCGAGCGCCGACGCCACTTGGCGCACCACCCGCGCAACTTCTTCCTGTGGCATCCCGACGGGCTGACCCTGTTGATGCTTTTCAAAGCGCGACCACAGCGTCTCGCCCTCCAGCAGCTCCATCACGATGTAGACCTGGCCCGCTGCCGTGCGATCAAAGTCGTAGATCTTGATGAGTCCCGGATGGTTGACCATGCTAAGCAGCTTCGCTTCGTCGAAGAAGCGCTGCACATGCTTGGGCTCACTCGACAGCTCGGGCTTGAGCAGCTTGACCGCCGCGCGCTGTCCGATCTCGACGTGAACGGCTTCAAACACGCTGCCCATTCCGCCTTCGCCGAGCTTGCGCACGACGCGATATTTGCCGATCCGCTGGTCCACGAGGTCAAGTGGAGCCTGTGGCTCGCTGTGCGCAGTGACGGGCGTGTTCATGTTCTAGGTTCCGCCAGGGTACGTAAGACGCTTCTAATCAGAGTGAGCATAGCAGATCTGGTCGAACCGCAGCTAGGGCAATCACATGGGTTCTTCGTCGCGGATGCGGTCAAGCCGGAGCCGATGAAGTGGACTCTGCGAAAAGGTAGGAGTCGCAGCCGGACGGCGAAAGGAAGGCGAAGGGAGTGC
>CALMML010000275.1 GCA_937868485.1 uncultured Myxococcales bacterium
CTTCCAAGGCTTTGGCCCAGATGGCTTCGCCTTGGTCTTTGTCCATGTTGTCGAATGCAGCATAGGACTGCTGCCGCAGGGTAGCTGCTTCAGATGCTTTCTTTTGCGCTTCTGCAAAGATGCTCTGCCCGCGCTCTAGGTACGAATTGACCTTTTGACGCTGCGTACGCGCGCTTTCCAGCTTGATTCCGCCCCAGATCGCCACCAGCAGCATGGGCACAGTGACGAGCAGGGCTCGCCTTACCAGCTTCGTTCGCTGCGCCGCCCCGCGACTGGCTACGATGAAGCTGCGCTCGCGAGTGGTGATGTCGCTGTCATCGACCAGCACCAGCTCGGCCAGCTGTCGCTCGCTCCACAGCGCTTCTTTGGACTTGCCGAGCCGGTTCCACTCGACCGTCGCCAGCTCGAGACGTCCTTTGACCTGACGGCTCTCCGCGAACTCTTCCAGCCAGCGCTTGAGCGTGTCCCAGCCTCGGATGAGCGCTTCGTGCGCGACCTCATACGCCAGCGCTTCGCCGGTATCGCGGGCGACGATAAGACGTCCTTTGACCAGTGCTTCCGCCGCTGCGTGCGCCGCTGGGTTGATGAGGATTTCTTCTTGGGTGCGTCGAGCGCGCGTGCTGTCGAGCGTCACCAGCATCATCAGGATGCGTCGTGCCGCCGTGCGCTGGTCCGTCGGTAGGCTCATCAGCACTTGGTCGGCATGCCGAGCGAGCGCTCCGGTCACACCGCCGATCTTTGCCAGCGACTCCTCGGTGATGACGTCGCCTTTGCGCACTTCCCACAGCTCGGTCAGCGCAAACTGGAGCAGCGGCAGGCCACTGTCGGTCTTCGCTGTGCTCTCGGTGAGCTGATCGACCATCGCTGCTGTCTCGAAACGAACGCCTTTGGCATGCGCCGGACCGACGATCGCTTCGCGGATCTTGTCGCCGCTCATCGGACGCAGGATGTAGAGCGCCCGAGCCAGCTCGTCGCCCAGGCTCGGCACCGTCGCAACACGCGCCAGAAAGTCACTGCGTACCGTCGCCAGCATCCGAATCCCAGGTACGCGCGAACACAGCCGTCCCAGCGCCGCGCCCAGCGTCTCGACTTCCCGCTGGTCCGCGAGGGTGACAAGCTCTTCGAGCTGATCGATAAAGATCAGCACGCCGGTCTTGTCGCCCAGCTTCTTGCGCAGCTCCCACGCGAGACACGTCGGCTCGTTGCGCAGCTTTTCCATCAGCTTGTCGGCGGGCGTGGCCATGATCGAGGCCAGCAGCTCGCACAGCGTCATCAGCGGATTGCGACCCGGCACCATCAGCAGAACCGACCAGGTCCGACCGTTGCCGAGCGCTCCGTCCGTCACCAGCGGCAGCACACCGGCGCGACACAGCGACGACTTACCGACTCCCGAGTCCGCAGCGACGAGCACAAACGCTTCGGTGCGCAGCCGATCGATGATCGTGCCGATCTCGTTGGTGCGTCCGAAGAACAGCGAACGGTGCTCCGCTTCGAACGCGAGCAGTCCGCGATACGGATTTCCTTCCGGCGCAGACACTTTGCCATCGCGAGGACGCAGCGCTTCCAGGGCTTCGCGCAGATCATCGCCCGACGCAAATCGCTTGTTGGCATCGCGCTTGAGACAGCGGTCAACGATCTCGGCAAAGCGCGGATCGACCGTCGGTGCCACGCGCAACAGCGGCGGCGCGTCTTGCTCCGACGCAATCCGTGGCAGCTCCGTCAGTGGCACTTCAATGTGAGGCGGCGCACCCGCGCACAGCTCATACAGGAGCGCGCCCATCGCGTAGATGTCCGTCTCACGCGTGACCGGCTCACCGCGCCAGATCTCCGGCGCCATATACAGCGGCGTGCCTGCAATTCGCGACTGCCGGTTGCCTCCCGATGGACGCGGCGTCGAGTGAAACGCGGCCAGGTTGAGCGGCGTGCGATGATCCAGCTCCGCTTCGGGCGTCGAGGCGGACGGATTCACCTTGCCTCGCATATGGGGCGCGCTGTCCGTCGGAGGAATCGTCTGAAAGCGCTGCGCCGAAGACTTCATCCCGCGCACGCTGACCGGACCGGAACGCTGGATGACCGCTGGCTTTTCGTCGGGATGTTGCTCAGGAGTCGTCGATGATGGATCTACGGCCTTGTGATTTACGACGACGACAAACTCTTTGGCATCAGGCTCAGACGACGCACCGGGAGAAGAAGGTGGATCAACGGCCATCAAGCGAGCCGCGTCCTCGACGGGCATGTTGACGGTTGCGTACTGACCCGACACCGAGGCCATCTCGGCGGCCTGGCTCCACATCAGATCTTCGGGATCGGCACCTTGTCCGTCGGCATCGAAGAACTCGGCCAAGCCAAAGTCGAGCAGCTTGACCTCTCCATCATTCGAGATGATGACGTTACCTGGCTTGATGTCGCGGTGGAGAACGCCTCGACGGTGCGCTGCGGCCAGTCCGCGTGCGAGCCCGAGCCCAATTTCCACCGCTCGCGTCCACGGCACCGGCTTCGGCAGTGCGTCCAGGTTTTGCCCGCGCACAAACTCCGAGATGATGACCGGATGTTCATCGACTTCACCGACGCGATAGATCGTGACAACGTTCGGATGCTGAAGTCGCGCCGCCGCGCGGGCTTCGTTCATGAACTGCTCACGAAGCGCGGGGCTGTTCACCGGCGTTGAAATGAACTTTACGGCCACCGGTCTATCGAGGAGCGTATCGTGCCCTAAGTAGACTTCGCCCATGCCTCCACGGCTGAGCGGCCAGAGCAGACGGAACTCCTCAAACGACTTCGGCGGACTCCACTGCGGCGTTATCGAATGATTGGGGGGCTCAGGCATGGGTTAGCGCCACAAGGCAGATCTTAGCCTTAAAAGATCGCACGCCTTTGCGCGCAAAGGCAACCCAATTTTCCGTCGCTGAGTTTACGTGTGTGGATGTAAGGAAGGGACTTGCGGGGCTTTGATTGAGCGGTTAGGTCAGTGCGCGATCTTCGCCAACAGCCCGAGATATTGGTCAATCAGCCACCAAAACGGCGACATCAGCCAGCCCAGCGGACTAAAGCCACTGCCCGTCCCGAGCAGCACCAGCGCCAAAAAGACAAAGCCGCCATAGCGCAGCAGAACGTCGCGAATCGGCGCGAGCACTTCGGGCAGAAACTCCAGAAACGATCGTCCATCGAGCGGCGGGATCGGCAGCAGGTTGAAGAACATCAGCGACAGGTTCATCGGCACCAGCAGTCCGCCGATCTTGGCGAGCATCTCGATGTGAAGTCTGCGCCCGATGATGTAAAGCACCGACGTGAGCAGCGCCAGCGCCAGGTTCATGCCTGGACCCGCTGTCGACACCATCAGCCGAATCGTCCGCATGGAAAAGCGGCGCGTCAGATAGCGCGGATTGCCGGTCCACTCGACGGGCTTACCCCACGCAAGCGGCAGTCCGGCTCCCATCGCCATCAGCGCGGGAAACAGCACCGTGCCCAGCCAGTCGATGTGCGCCAGCGGATTCAGCGTCACGCGACCTTGCTGACGAGGCAGCGGATCACCCAGCCGATCGGCCACCAGCGCGTGTCCGAACTCGTGGACGGTGACGCACGCCACCAGCGCCAGCACGCTGATGACCATCAGGCCGAGCCGCTCGGAAGTCAGTCCAGATGCGCCCAGCAAAGACACCGCGTTGCCTGCCATGGCAAGCAAGCTTCCGTCAGAAGTAGCAACAGAGGATGGATTCATGGTCACGCCCAACCCAGTCGTAGCAAAAAGTATCAGCCCGTGCTGCGCCAGCGGTCAAACCGAGTCGCCGCGTTATCGCCCGCAAGTCCTGTGCAGCGTAGCGAGGGACATCGGCCCGCTCGCCGCTTCCCAAATTACGTCGGTCGTCTTTGCAAAAAGAGCGCGAGCAGTGCCAGCACACCCACCGCGACCGCAAAGATCGTAAAGATCAGCGACTTGCGCTGTCGCATGGCGATCTCGAAGCGATCCGCGCCGCTGCCCGCCGTTGCGTGCGCCGCATCTTGGGTCTGACGCTGCGCTTTGTAGCGACTCAGCAGATCGTTTGAGTCAACCCCGAGCGCGCGCGCCAAGTTGCGCACATATCCCACCACGAAGACTGCCGCTGGAAGCTGCTCGAAGCGCTCTTGTTCCAGGGCCGCGATCCAGCGCGCTGAAATCCGAGTCAGCGCCGCCACATCGTGAATGCTCATCCCTTTGCGCTCGCGTGCCTTCGTCAAGGTTGCGCCAAAGCGAACCGGAGGCGGCTCTGCCGTTTCTGTCGCTGCAGCCTGGGCTTTTCCCCCACGCGCAGGCGGCTCAGCCGGGCTGTGTCCGCGACGAGATCGCTCTTTGTCTTTCACGGACGGCTCGTGATCGTCTCCCGAGTCGCTCGTTCGTCCCATCGCTGGCAGCTCATGAACGGCCTCATCGGACTGTTCTGCCGCCGCAGCCTTCCGTCGCTCCTTGCCTCCCTGACCTCGCACTGCGCACCTCGAATGCCATCGCCCCTTTTGGCAACGGTGTGCGGTGTGTGGCACGGGCCCACAGGTTTTGTCAACAAGCAGACCTCAATTTGCGGTAGTCCTAGGCAACACATGTTTACCCGTAGCTTGCAGTCAGCGGACGGCACACCGCTTCGTGTGGATGGCTATCCATCGGAACGCGCCGACATTCTCGGCGTGGTGGTTTTGATCCATGGCTTTGCGGAACATCGTCGTCGCTATGGTCATGTTGCGGCGCACCTAAACCAGCAGGGCTATCACGTCGTTGCGGGCGATCTGCGAGGACACGGTGAGTCCGGTGGCGATCGCGGCTACATCGATCGCTTCGGTGATTACGTCGACGATGTCACGGCGTTCATTCAGGAAGCGCAGCGCTCGTTTCCGGCTGCGAGCGATCGTCCTCCGGTGCTGCTCGGGCACAGCATGGGCGGTCTGGTCTGTCTCGAGTATGTGCTGTCGCATCCGAAGGCTGCGCGCGCGCTGGCGATTACGTCGCCGTTCTTCGGAATCAAGATCAAGGTGCCGGGCTGGAAGCGCTCGCTGGCGATGGCTGCGTTGCTGCTCAAGCCTCGGCTCAAGCTTCCGAACCAGATCGATAGCTACATCCTGTCGCATGATGAAGCGTCGTGTCAGGCGTACTCACAGGATCCGCTGATTTTCCATACTGCGACGGCGCGCTGGTTTACCGAGATCTTGGCAACACATGCCGATGTTCGTCAGCGAGCGGTGCAGCTTACGGTTCCGATCCTGATGCTTCAGGCGGGCGATGATCGCTTGGTCGACTCGCAGGCGGCGCAGCAGGTGTTTGAGCTGCTCGGCTGTCAGGACAAGCGAATCAAGGTCTATTCCGGCCTCTATCATGAGATCATGAACGAGGTCGATCGCGCGACGGTTCTGTCAGACCTGACCGACTGGCTCAATCAGCACTGAGGCTGGCTGTGGGCTCGTCGGCTGGCGTTGAGCCACGCTAACTACGCATAGGTCGAGCCAGAATCTGGGCCCTAGCTTTTGTAGTTATTGACCGATCTACGTAAAAGCCTTTACTTTCTATAAGAAGCGGAGGCAGATGCTCCATGGCATCGTCGAGTACCCGAGTTCGATTTGATCTGATCGCGAGTGCTGCATGTGCGCTGGCACTTCTTGGCCCGGCGACGGCGCAAGCCGCAGATACCACCACAACCCCAACGTTCGATGCCCGTCGCGCGATGCCACTTTTTCCTGGCAACAGCTGGCGAGACGGCTTCTACATCGAGCACAGTCCGGTCAGTGACTTCGGTTTCCAGATTCGGACCACCGGCGTCTACGGTCGCAATCCACTCGGTATCACCGACGAAGAGATGACCAAGTACGCCAAGATCGAAAACCGCTTCACGCTGCACCTGGCAGCGATGGTTTCGATCGCAAGCTGGGTCGAGCTGGGCCTGGCGATGCCGTTTGTCCTGTATCAGGACTCATCGGGCTTTAACCTAAGCCGCAGTGCCGTCGGTGATCTTCGACTGCTTGGCAAGATCAACCTGCATCTGCCCGATAAGTCGCCGATTCAGATGGCTTTGTCCGTCGGAGTCGGCTTCCAGACTGCGCAAAATGACTCGGGTCTTGGCGCCGGTCAGGTCAGCGGCTATCCGCGCCTTATCATTGATGCGCCAGGGCTGTTGTCGAAGCGTCTGCACATCGCAGCCAACGTCGGTGCGGTCATCGCAGGTGCCAACATTCCGTGCGAAGGCGGCAGTACGGCGAGCCAGCCAGCCGCGCTCGTCAATCCGCTCGGAACGCTGGACACGCCAGGCACGGGCACGACGATGGACACGACGACGACACCGTGTACCAAGCTCGCGCTCGGACTGGGCAATCACCTGCTGTACGGAGTCGGAGCGTCGATGGCTGTGTCGACGGACAACGGCCTGTATCTGACCACTGAGCTTATCGGATCGTTTGCGCTGGGCAGCACCGAAGCAACGCGCGCTCCGCTGTTCTGGGACGTGGGTCTGCGTCGCTCGAAGTCGAACGGAACCTACTTTTCGGTCGCATACGGAATCGGTCTGACGGCTGGTAGCCCGAGCCACACCGTGATTGCGGGACTTGGCCTGAACTGGGAAAGCAAGCCGCCGGAAAAGAAGAAGGATGGACCGGCGATTCGCGTCGACATCAACCTGAGCGGTCTACCCTCTGGCGCGTCGGCGGTCATTCCGAGCGTCGACGGTCCTGGCATTCCGATCTCGGGTCCGGCACCAGGCAGCGATGTCAAAGGTGGCGGTGGCAAGCCCGCAGCAGGCGGTGGCGGTGGTGGCGGCGGTTCCGCTCCTGCTCCGACGGTGAAAACGTCCGGTGCCTCGGGGGCTGTGGACATTCCAGTTCCCGACGGGCTCATTCCTTCCGGCGACAGCAAGAAGGGCAAGTAGTTTCCCCACCGCTGCTTTCCTTCCTCGTTCTTCTCGCAGACTTGCTTTCAGGGATCGGCTCGTCACCGGGCCGGTGGGGGACCCTGAGCTGGATGCGCTGCCGATGTACGTAACGACGCTTGATAAGACCGACAGCAAGATCGATCTCTCGGACATCTCGACGGATGCGCCGAAGCACCTGAGCAAAGAAGAGGCGGAAGACAAGCTGCACGCCTACGGCAGTGAGCTGTTCGAGCTGCAAGATCTGCTGTGGGGCGCGCGGACTCACTCGGTGCTGATTGTGCTGCAAGGGCTTGATACTGCAGGCAAAGACGGTGCGATAAAGAACGTCGCTGGGTATCTAAACCCGCGTGGCATCAGCGTGGTGTCGTTCGGCGTGCCGACCAAGGAAGAGCAAGAGCACGACTTTCTGTGGCGTGTTCACAAGCACGCTCCGCGACGGGGAGAGTGGACGCTGTTTAATCGCTCGCACTACGAAGACGTGCTGGTGGTTCGCGTCGAAAACCTGTGTCCTGAGTCGATCTGGCGCGAGCGCTTCGGTCACATCCGCGACTTTGAAGAGCTTTTGTTTGAGCACAACACGATCGTCCTCAAGTTCTTTTTGCACATCAGCAAAGACGAGCAGAAAAAGCGGCTCATCGAGCGTGAGCAAGACGAGCGAACGGCGTGGAAGCTCAACGTCGGCGACTGGCTGACGCGCGAAAAGTGGAAGGACTATCAGTCCGCGTACGAAGACGCGCTGCGCAAGACTGCGACGGAGCGAGCGCCATGGCACATCGTTCCAGCCAATCACAAGTGGTTCCGCAACCTGGCCATCGCGGAGACGATCGTCGAGACGCTGCGTCCGTATAAGAAAGTGTGGCGCAAAAAGCTCGACGACATGGGTGTGCGAGCGAAAGCCGAGCTTGGCGCGTATCGTCAGCAGAAAAAGACCGACGAGCGCTAGTCGCTGCGATCGCTGACGTCGCCCGTGGTCTTCACCTGGATCGTCGCTGCGTAGCACGCGGATACGCAGCCGGCGTGGGCTACTGCTTGGGCAAGCCGCGCTCGTCGAACATTCCTTCAAACAGGATCGAGCTAAGGTAGCGCTCTCCCGAGTCGGGCAGGATCACCACCAGCGTCTTGCCGGCGTTTTCGGGACGATGCGCCAGTCGGGACGCCACCGCGACCGCCGCCCCGCACGAGATACCGGCCAGGATGCCTTCTTCTCGCGCCAGCCGTCGCGCATAGGTCACTGCTTCGTCGTTTGTGACCTGCTCGACCGCATCCACCAGCGACAGATCGAGCACATCAGGCACAAAGCCTGCGCCGATGCCTTGGATCTTGTGCGGTCCGGGCTTGAGCGGCTCTCCTGCGCGCCGTTGGGTCAGCACCGGACTGTGCGCGGGCTCGACGGCCACCGACGTGATGGCTTTGCCTTTGCTTTGCTTGATGAAGCGAGAGACGCCCGTGATGGTTCCGCCGGTCCCGACGCCGGAAACCAAAATGTCGATGCCTCCGTCGGTGTCGTTCCAGATTTCCGGTCCGGTGGTGGCTTCGTGAATCGCGGGATTGGCGGGGTTTTTGAACTGCTGAAGCAGCACATAACGGCTTGGGTCCGACGCTGCGATCTCTTCGGCTTTGGCGATGGCACCGCTCATGCCGCGTGGTCCTTCGGTCAGCACCAGCTTGGCTCCATACGCGGTGAGCAGCTTGCGGCGCTCGATGCTCATCGTTTCGGGCATGGTCAGCGTCAGCGGATATCCACGCGAAGCCGCGACGAAGGCGAGGGCGATGCCGGTGTTGCCGCTGGTTGGCTCGACGATCTCTTTGCCGGGACCGAGCAGTCCGCGCTTTTCCGCGTCCCACACCAGCGCCGCACCGAGTCGACACTTGACCGAATAGGCGGGATTTCGGCCTTCGATCTTGGCAAGTACTGTGGCAGGTGCTCCGTCGATGACGCGGTTCAGTCGCACAAGGGGCGTGCGGCCAATCGAGAGCGCGTTGTCTTCAAACCAGTGAGTGCTCGACATTGAGAGTTCCTTTTTCCTTCGCCCGAAGATGCCATCTGCTTTAACAGACAGCGAACAAGTATAACAGACGTTGTCGGTTACATAGCCGGCACTGAGCCCGCTGTAGGGAGTCCGTTTGGGTCCGGTTGCGCCAAGATCCAGCGACGAAGAAGCTCTACCGTAAACTGATAGTGGATGCCGTCTGTTTGTAACACCGCATGCCGAACCAGGGCGCGCAGCGCTGCACGGGCGGACTCGCTGGACAGCTCGCTTCGGGTCACCAGCTCGGTTTGCGACAGCCCTTGGGGATGCGGAGCCAGCGTCGAAAGTAGCTGTGTCTGTCCAGTCGGAAGGCTGCGCGCGGCGTGGTCCCAGACACCTTGAAAGTAGCGAATCCCGTCGGTAAACAGCTCTGGCTCTTCGACCACGGCATCGACATCGGAGCGATCGAAGCGACGCAGCGGCGGCACCGGATCTTCGCGCAGCTGCCGGTTGTAGCGCGCCACCAGGCTGTGACAGATGAGCTGAATCAGATACGGCTGTCCGTGCGTCAGCGCGAGGATGCGAGAGATGGCGTCTGCGTCGAAGTCGAGCGGAAAGCTTGGCGTCGGGAGCGTGATCAGTGTGCGGGCTGCTCCGTCGCTGAGAAAGCTCACCTCGATCGCCGCCACCGAGCCAAACAGCGGATGCCAGTAGTCGTGTCGCAGCTCTTCCAGACGGTGAAGTCCCGCCAGCGCCATGATCAGCCACGGATACGTCTGAAACGTCGCGCGAAACGACGCAAGCAGGTGCCGCTCGAGTCGTCCTTCGTCGATCTGTTCTTCAATCAGCTCGAACTCATCGACGGTGACAAGGAAGCGATGACCGTCCCGCACGCGACCCAGTCGATCGAGAAACCGATCGAGCGCCAGGTACGGATTCTTGTGCTCTCCGAGGAAGTCCGTCTCCGCAGGCTCGGAAAGCGTGTTCTGCCCAAGTCCGGCTTGCTGCGCTGCGTCAAACAGCTTCAGCGACAGCCCATGCAGCAGCTCTGCCGTCGAGCGAACGCGCCCAAGTCGCTGCAAGTTGAAGTCGACCAGCACGCTCAGGTGGGGCAGCTTGAGCTGACGCAGGTTTTGGAGCACCGACGACTTGCCCATCCGCCGATGACCGTAGAGCAGCACCGACGGACACTGACCACTGCCTCCCCACAGCTCTTCGAGCCGACGCAGCACATCTTCCCGTCCGACGAACAGCGATCCTTGCACTGGATTGCCGATGACGTAGGGATTGGCGACGGGCTCCCTGGTCTGTTCTTTGCGAACGCGCTCGCCTTCCTTGGTCAGCACGTCGGCAAAGTGGCCAATGATCAGCGCCAAAATGGGTCCAAAGCCGTCGCCCAGCTCTTTGAGCGCGTACTGAGCCCGCGTCAGATGCACGACCTGTTCGCTGACTTCCCACAGCGTCGTGGTCTTGCTGAGCTGCGCCGTCGTTTCCATTGCGCGGTCGACGGTGTCACTGATCTGGCGAAGCGATGCGATGGCTTCGAGGAGCTGCGACGGAAACAGGATGTCATAGTGCGTCGGGAGCTCGATCCAGCGATGCTGCGCGATCTGATACAGCGACGACACCTGAGACGCGAGCAGGAGACAATCGGCAAAGCGTCGTGCGTCGGACAGCACCTGACGCTCGGGATCGCTGAGGCTTGCTTCATCCAGCGTCGCGAGCGCTTCGGTCAGCGTCGCAAGCTGCGTGGCTTTGTCTGAAGGCGCTTTTTTGTGACGGACCTGCGACGACAGCAGGTGATTGAGCTTGCGCTGAAACAGATCGAGCTGAAGCTTCACCATCGGGCTGTAGGCTGTCACCATCGGTGTCGCGGGCTGCGACGGACGAAAATAGCCGATGATGCGGCGGAGCCAGCTCGACACGCTCATGCTCGGCCTCGATGTTGTTCAAAGAGTGCTCTGGCTTCTGCGACGAGCGTCGCCGGATGACCGAGGCTGCGCGCAATCAGTGCGGACACCTCGGCTTCCGTGAAGGTCACGTCGGTGCCTCTGAGTCTGAGCGTCAGAAGCTCGCGACACTCTTCGTCCCGAAACGGCGGCACATTGACCTGCGACACGATGTTGTACAGCGGCGACGTTCGCTCCGGCGCGTCGGGAAACAGCCGATCGAGCGGCATCCGACTGGCAATCAGCAGCGTCAGTGGCGAATCAGAACCGTCGGACAGGCCCCGAAGCTGCTCACGCACTTCGACGGGAAATCGATCGCTGCGCAGCTTCTCAATCTCATCCAGACACAGCACCACCTTGCGCTGGCTCAGCTGGCGCTCGAGCTTGTAGCCGCGACACGGTGGAATGCCTAACTTGTGACACAGTGCGTCAAAGAAATCGCCATCGTCGTCGATGATCTGCAAGTTTAGGTAGACAAACGACGACGGGGGAAGCGCAAGCTGCGTCGGTCCGAGCGCACACACCATCGATAACAGCGACGACTTGCCAATCTGGGCGGGACCGACGAGCGCGCGATTGCCACCGTGACGGAGCGAATCGAACAGCTGACGCAGCAGCTCTTTGCGACCGACGAACTGACTGGGATCGGTCAGACGTCCGCTCGTCACAAACGGATTGGCTGGAGCGACCCCATCGGCTGCGTGCGAAGTCGGCTTTGCTGCCGCGACGGATGAAGCGACGGGCTGCTTGCGCAGTGCGACGGTCAGCGTCTGACCTGCGGGTCCGGTGCGCAGATCGTCGACAAAGCGCAGTGCTCCGTCGTCCAAAAACACCGCCGTGCGTGCGAATCGACTGAGCGTGCCTTCCGTCGCAGACACTCGCGCAAGCTGATAGAAGCTGTAGCCACTTACTCGCTCTTCGCTCGACTGACCGTAGTGTTCCAGCCCAAACAGCGACGAGCCTTGTAGATAGCGACGGGGCAGCTGCGACGCGCCCAGCTCTGTCGTCGCGCGGTGTCCGTGCATGTGACCAAACAGACAGGCCAAAAATCGTCCCGGCGGATAGATGTCTTGCTCGAACAGCTTCAGGCTTCGCGACGACAGCCACGACGGCGGATGATGCAAAAGCAGCAGCGATGCATCGCTTGTGTCGACAAACTGCGGCAGATCGACGGGAACTTGCTCGGGTTCGAGGCTGAGCCGTCGCTCATAGTCATCGTCGCCCAGCTGCAAATAGGCCGAGTTACAGCCGACGAGCCCCAGCGACAGCCCCGACTTCTGCACGACGAGCGCAAAGTCTCCCGGCAGGCTACCGAGTCGGTGCGAAAGTCCCTGCGACTTCCAGACGGACAGGATGTGATCCTTGAAGAAGCGGTCATAGTCGGCGAACAGCTTGCGAAGCTGACGCGCCGTCGCGGTCGTCGGACTGTGAACCGCGCGCCGAAGCTCTGCATCGTCGGGATAGCTACGCAGTCCGCGCGCCATCACGTCACCCGGCGTCGGTCGACGCAGATCGTGGTTGCCCGGCACCGTCACCCACAGCGGCGGCTGCGCAAACAGCGCCGAGATGGCATCCATTCGCTCTTTGAACTGCTCATACTGTCGTCGCTGACCGGAAAATGCCAGGTCGCCCGTCACCAGGATCACATCGGGAGGCCCAACCCGCGCGGTCAGCTGCGCCAGGTCTTGCAAAAACGGCTCACGCGCCGTCGGCCAGCGGGTCTTTTCACCGCGCTGTCCGCAGTGCAGATCCGACAGATGAAGCCAGCGAAGCGAGTCCATGTGCTTCATATTGTGGACGATCCGCCGCGTCGCGGGTATTGCCGCCGCTGTTTCTTCGGCTGCATCCGGTTGATCGGATGATGTTGGACGTTTTGACGTACGACAGTCTGTTTTAGCAAACGACGTAAAACGAAAACGGACGATGGTTACTGACGGAGCTTATCAACCTGGCGCTGGATCAGCTCGTAGCCTTTGTGACCCAGCTCTTTGCCTTGCTCCAGCGCTTCTTTGGACTTCGACTCGGCGTCTTGGGCCAGCACGCTGCCGACGCTCCACAGGACGAGCGCGGTCTGGGTGACTTGCAGCGTTCGATCCGGTCCAATGAGGATCGCCAGCGTCGCGAGCACCGTCTTGATGCCTCCGATTCGCGCAAACGCCGCCCGCGAAACCGTCAGCAGTGCGCGCTGTCGTCCAAACAGCACAAAGCCCTCATCGAGCCTCGCCATCGACGCCGCACACGCTTTGACTTCGGCGCGCTCGTCGTCCGACAGATACGGACTCTGCGCCAGGCTGTCCAGGTGTCGCGCCGCCTGCGTGTAGTCCTTTTTGTGCAGCGCCAGCGACAGCGCCGCCCAGTCGGTCAGCTCATTGTGAACGCCAAGCTGCTCGATGAGCCCAAGCGCCGCTTCCAGGTCTTCATAGCCGCGTGCGTCTCGCTGGAGCGCAAAGCGATTGAAGCTACGCGTCAGGTGTCCAGCCGCGCGCAGTCCTTTGTGATAGTCGGCTCCGCTCACCGACACCTTGCCTTGGCTGCTGACTTCAAGCTGCGCGATGTCGGCGGGTGACATGCTGAGCAGCGTCTGAAGGTAGCCGCTCAGCTCTTCTTCCGCTGCGTAGTGCTTTTCGCCCGCGATGAACATCAGTCCCCGGACTTGCTGCGCGAGCAGTCGCATTCCTTGCGGCCAGCTTGGCTGCGGCTGGGCGCGCTCTAGCTCGTAATACACCCAGTCGATGAGCGGCTTCTGCTTGCCCGCGACATACAAAAACAGATCGAGCAGTCCGACGAACAAGTGCTCGCTCTGCGCATCGTACCAAGCCGCAGGATGCGGTCCGGCGTGCGCAACCTGCCACAGCAGCGGATAGCGGTCTTCTTCTTCGCGAAACAGGATCGCTCCGCTGCGATACATCGCGGACACCAGCGCCACGATCTGCTGGCTCTGTCCAACGAGATCGGTCTGTTCAATAAGAAGCGCTTTGGATGCTTCATTTTGCAGGCGAATCACTTCCGCAATCTGGGGCGGCGGCGGCTGGAGCGCACTCGCTCTTGTCACGGTCTTCATGCCGCGATACGGAAGCACCAGCAGCGACGAATTGAGCTGATCGTGAACCTGCTGGCGTTCTTCCTTCGCACGCTCTGCATCAGATCGCGGCAGACAGGACGTACAGCCCGACTGTGAGAGCGATCCCACACACAACATCAGCATCAGCGCAAGCAGCACACGCGCAGACAGAGGTCGGAACAGAAGATGGATGCGCACAGTCCGATCATGCCTTGGCTACCGGGGTCACGTCTATTCGGGCGTCATCTGCGCCGGGATTCCCAACATCAAGCGGAGCCAGCGATCGATGCGCGCTTTGTAGCCGGGACCGTAGCCGCGATTGATGTGGGAGATGATGCCACGCTCATCGACAAGGAAGGTGGTGGGAAAGCGATCTTGTCCCCAGCGCTTGGCGGCTTCTCCGTCGCGATCGAAGACCAGCTTGGCTCCTTTGGGAAGCGGCAGCTTGGCCAGGTGTTGCGACACGACTTCGGGGGACTCTTTGACATCGACCACGATGAGCGTCACGCGATCGCCAAGCTGTGCGAGCACTTCAGACAGCGCAAGCGAAGCCTTCTGACAGGGCACACACCACGTCGCATAGAAGTCGACGATCACCACGCGACCGGGTTCGATCGGAAGCGACAGCATCGGTCCCAGCTTGGGCGCAGCAGACTGCGAAGCCAGCGTAGGGAGATCGATCACCGGAGCCGGACTGCCAATCTGTGGTGCTGCGTGGGACGTCGATCCCGCAAGCGTCAGAAGCAGGAATCCACAGATCAGCGCGCGTCGTGGCCAACAGAAAGAGAGCAACATGATGAACGGCCATCCTTCGCTGGTTGCGCGGCGCAGGTCAACCGCTTCGTGCTTGATCGAACAGCTCAGACACACGCTCAGGAAGAGCGAGCACCGTGTGACTGGCCGAAGCTGCCAGCGTCAGGAGCAGCCCCAGCGTGAGCAGCCAGCCCAAGGGACTTATTTTCTGCGTGTCATCGATCTTGGCCAAGCTGCGATGACCCAGCAGCGCCGCCAACACGACACCGAGCTGCGACAAAAGGAGTCCCCGCAGCAGCGGCAGATCAAGCTCGCTCAGGACTCCTCGCAGCGCATCAAGCGCGCTGGCATTGAGCGGTCTCCGTGGCGACTGTGCGAGCAGCGCATCCAGCTGCGGAATCACATCGTGTCGATGTTGAAGCAGAAAGTAGATCACAAAGACCAGCAGTCCTTGCACGATGAACGCCGCCGGTGAACCACCAATCAACCAGCTTACATCCTTCGGAAGCTGCGAGCTTCGCCAGACCATCAGCGCAGACGGAATCACAAACGCAAGCGCAATCAGGATCGCCCACTGTGCGTGACTTGCGCGCTGAACATACAGACAAGACACAAACGGAATGATCAGCGCAGAGCCAATCATCAGCAGCGGAGTCTGGGAATCTCCGTCGGAAAGAGGACTCGCTTTGATCTCACTTGGGCGATGCGCTGGATCGGTCTGAAGCGCGCGGAAGAGGACGCCCACAAGCGGCAGTCCGTACAGATACGCCGCGAGCAGGGCCACAATCGGAATCAGATCATATGTGATGCGGAGTCTCTGGAGCTGTTCACGCAGCGGTCCGATGGGAAGCGCTGGATGTTTGGGATTGGGATAGACATCAAGGACTCCGAAACAGATCGTAAGGAGTCCGATGACCATCGGTGTCGTGCTCCAAAATACCGTCGGACGAAAGCCCATCGCAGTTCCCGGTGCAGAGAGCACGGTCACGACCGCTGCACCATAGAATGCAAGGATCAGCAGACCGGCACTGTCTCCCAGTGCGGACAGCAGGGCATCGGGTCTGATTCCCAAGATGGTCTGCTGAAGATCGATACGCACAATCACTGGAATCGCAATCGCAACGAGCAGCAGCAACAGACTGCCTGCTGCATACCAATCACTGACACTCTCTAGACGCTTGGGCGTCGACGACTCGCTGGCTGCCGGCTCGGCCACGCCGTCCGTTTTTTCGCTGGCATCGCGCGCTTCAATGGACGCGATCTTGGCACGCGCATTCTTTTCACGGCGCTCACGCTTGTCACGCTGCTCGCGCTCTTTCCGTTCGCGGCGCTCGCGCTTGATCCGTTCCTGTCGGTCCTGCTGCTCGCGCTTTTCATTGAATTCTTTGATGGCTTGCTTCGCGATCGTCACCCGCTCTTCTCGGGTGAGGTTGGGAGCGCTCAGCAGCTTTTTTAACTGTTCCCTGTCCTTGGCTGCTTCTGCGGCCAGATCGAGCGGCGCGTCGTCATCCTCCTCGTCGTCCTCTTCATCGTCTGCGTCGTCCTCTTCATCGTCTGCGTCGTCCTCCTTCGCGCCTGCATGTTCTTGCACCACGCTTGCGATGGGCGACTCCGATTTGGCTTCCGACTTGGCTTCAGGCTTCGCTTCCCATGTGGTTTCAGCGACGGAGAGTGCGAGACTGACTGCGGAGACTGGACTCTGCTGCGGACTGGGAACAGAGGCCGCACTGTGTTCGAAATCCAGTCCATGCAGCGCAGAAGGAGTCGAAAACAGATCCGCAGTACTGGAAGGAACAGAAGCAGACAACGAAGCCGTGAAGGCGTCCGTTGGCTCGGCACGCTCTGTCGGTGGGCGAACCACTGTGTCCGTCGAAAGTCCGCAGCTTGCCAGCAGTGCGCTGGCCTTGTCTGGCTGTAGATCACGCAGCTGAATCTGGGTGTCACCCAGGTGAATCGTGAGCGTGGAATACAGCAGATCCTGCGTCAGCGAATGGCCTGTGATGTCGCGCAGCTTCCAGACGGTGACAGCGCCGGCTCGCAGCAGCTGATCTTCGACAAAAACCAGCGCCGCGTGGGTGGCACCAAGGAGTCCGCGCTGTGACGTAATCTGGCCGGGACTCTGGAGGCTCGCTTCCAGCCGTTCAATCAGCGGACTGCCGGTCGCAGACTCTGCTGCTTGAACAAGCTGTTGTTCGTTCAACATGAAACCCTCCGGCTGTGTTGCGCGATCAGGTCACGAATCTACGCGCACCTACAACATGGTAGCCCGAGCCTGCGCGGTCTGTCTGCTTTTCCCAACGCGACGGGCCGTGTGGGCAAGACACATCATTAGGGCTGCATGTAGGCTGTCTTCCCGCGCGATTCCTTTCCCTGCGATATCATGAGCGGTTCCGTGATCTGGTGAGGTTCGCACCACGCGAAGCCCGAGCGTGACATTGACGGTGTGATCGAAGTCGATCAGCTTGATCGGAATCAGTCCTTGGTCGTGATACATCGCGATCAGTGCCGATGGCTTGCTTGAACCTGCGGACGGATACAGCGCTTGACGAAACGCGACATCGGGAACAAGTGGTCCCACGATGCGAACACCGGGGATGGATCGTAGTCGCTCCTCTTGGCGCGCCGCTTCAATCGCGGGTGTGATGATGCGTGCTTCTTCGTCGCCAAAGTGACCGGATTCCCCAGCATGCGGATTCAGTCCGAGCACAGCCAGTTGCGGCGCTGGATCCGCAAAGTCTTCCGCAAGGGCCAGCGTGGTTGTTACGATCGTTTGCACGATCCCAGGGGTCGTAAGCGCTGCGGGAACCTGTGACAGCGCAATGTGAATGCTACACAGAGCCACTCGCAGCGACGGTCCAGCCAGCATCATCACCACGCTTCGCTGGGGCGCAAGCAGCGTATCCGCCAGCAGCTCCGTATGCCCAGGAAACACAAGTCCTGCGGCCTTGGCAGATGCTTTGTGAATCGGTCCGGTACAGATTCCTTGAATGTGACCGGACTGTGCCGCCGAGATCGCCGCCTGCAAATAAGAGACCTGCGCCGTACCACTTTTCGCACTGGGCTGTCCCGGTGCGACGTCGTGCGCTGACAGTGTGGTGATGGGAATCAGCGACAGATCGAGACACAGCGCTTGCCACTCACTGTGTCTGCCCAGCTCGATCGCGGCTCGCTGAAGAACCAGTGGATCGCCGTACATCGTGAGCTGCGTCATCGCTTCCGGCTGCTCGAATCGAAGGCGAAGCAAGGTCTTCACCCACAGCTCGGGACCGATTCCGCAAGGATCTCCCAGGGTTAGTCCGATGCGCGTCATGTCCTCGGAAAGATAGCAACATCATCGCAACAAGGAATGAAAAAGATCGCTCGACTTCATCGTCTGCGCAGTCGCTTCATCAAGCGCAGAATCACAGATCTCATGGCGCTTGCCTGAATGCGTCCAAACACCATGCAAGTGAATCCTTCAGACCAGTGGGGATTGACCGTTACGTAGCGCTGCCAGTCGTTCCGAAGCTGTGGCTCGCTGGGCGCAGTGGTACGCGGAGAGATGGGAATCGTTCCCATGTTCACAACTTGGGTCTTCGGATCGTAACCCACCGTCGCATCGACCAGCGAGCGATACAGTGTCCGTTCCCATTCTGTCATCTGGGGATCTTCGCAGACATAGACATTGCTGCTGACCTGACACAGTGCCAAGTAGCTGGGAACATAGCCGGTTCCAACCACATACTGCGGGGCGAGTGGCGCACGCAGGATGCCGAGTGCCAGCGCGAGCAGGAATCCTTGCGCAATCGAGACTCCTTTTCTCTGCTCGGCCTGGATATACATGTATTCCGGCCAGATCAGAATGCACGGCTGTCCTTGATGCAAGCGACGCTCTACTTTGTAAAATGCCGTCGCTGTAAGCTGTCCGGTCTGATTGCGAGGAAGCCACACAAAGTCCGCACTGCGCACCCAGCTTCTGTACTTCTGAAAGTCTTCTTCCGGGCTGACGTGCGGCTTGATGGCCATAAACTGACGACGGAAATTCCAGGCGATGCGCAGATCTTCATCACGCAAGGAATGAATCCAGAACAGATCAGGAAGAAGCGATATGACCCGCTGTGCGTGCGAAAGAAAGTCCGATGAAGCGAGCGACATCCTGCGATGCTCCCGCAATGGCTGGGATCTGTCAAAGACGATGTTCTCGACGGAAACTGTTAGGGCTTTGCCCAGGCCAGGCTGCGGCTGAGCTGATCACGAAGAAGGAGAGCCTGCGCATCCGATTTGCGTCCAGAGAGCACTGCATGGGTCGTCAGTACATCAGAAAGAGGCAGCGTCTTGCTGAGCTGATGTTGATCCCGCAGCAGCAGATTCGATGTACCCACCATCAGATCAAGATCGGTATCTGGTGGCAGTGCTTGGTACTCGGACAGGAGTCGTTCTCCCCACTGCTTTTGTTCTTCTGCGTGCAGTAGGAATCGGGCTGCGGACCACCCGATGACAGCGCAGTGAAGCCGATCTTTGGTCGCAATGTGCTGCATAGAAAGCACGCGCTGCGCGACCTGTGTGACGTCGGAAAATCGACCACTCGCCAGCAGAAACTCTGCGTGATCGATCAGTAGCTGCGGACTGTCTGGTTCCAGTGCGAGCGCTCGCTGGTTGAGATCGAGCGCAAGTGTCGGACTCAGTTCCAGCTCAAAGCGCAGCCGCGCCATCGTTCCCATCATCTCTGCTGGGGTCGGATTGTTGCTGGTGTGCTGAAACACAGATGCAAGTCTTGTGCGTGCGTGATCCACGCGAACGTTCGCTGCACGCTCATACAGCGCATAGGATGAGTTAAAGATCACACCAAGGACGATCACCGTGATCACGCCTCGCTTGAGCACTTTGTCTTGTCGCGCCTCTCGCTGGCTCTTGCGCAGAATCGCTTTGGCTTCCTCTGGAGTGTCATCGGGATAGTCACGCACACAGCGCTCTGCAAAGTGAAGCTGCGCTCCGGTCCACAGCACGCGATGCTGAAGATGTTGAAGCATCATTGCATCTAGCTTCAGCATCATGGCGAGCATCTCGCAGTCCGTCTCGAGCCACTGTGCAAAGCGCGGCCACTTGCGGATCAGTGCTTCATGCGCAATCTCAATGGTCGGCTGCTTGTCTTCTTCTCCCGGCGTGAGAAGTCGTGCGTTCACAAGCTCTGTCAGGACCTGCGCAAAGTGAGCTTGGGATGTGGCGGATGCAGGACGGAGTCGCTCGATCGGAACACGCTTTCTCGTCGCCCGATTCACTCCGTCCGTGATCTGTACCAAGCGCACCAGCAGCCTGCGTGCGATCTTCTGATCGGACTCTGCAAGCTTCACAATCAGCGCATCTGCATGTTGGGACAGAGCACCAGCCAGCTGTCCCAGCGCATCATAGCTTCGCTGGGTCAGCACGCTTCCTTCGCGATGGATCCACAGCAGATCGAGCATGTGCTGAAGCAACGGAAGCGCGCCTGTCTCGGTTCCCAGTGCCTCAACCATTCGGCTGGTCAGTCCTGCTTCCAGCGTCAGTCCTACGCGCGCAGCCGGACCCTCAATTGTGGTGCGAAGCTGATCGCTGCGAAGCTGAGCGATGAACACGCGATGCGCTTCATCGTAGACCACTTGATCGAGCTTTCGGTGTGGCGCTTCCGCTTCGAGTACGATGTCTCCGCAGTCGCCAAGAAAGTCCACGCGCAGCGTCACAATCACGGTGACATGGTCGGTCTGCGACAGCTTCCAGAGCTGCTGTAGGAACGCTGTCCGCACGGACAGATCTTGAACGTGCGTAAAGGTCTCTTCCAGCTGATCGACAATCAAGAGAAGCTGTCCGTGACCTTGATCGTGTCCTGTCAGCGCTGTAGACAGTGCGCGCAGCGGATCGTTTCCGGGCTTGAGGCTGCGAGTCTGGCACTCTCCGTTAGATTCAGAGACAAGCTGCGGAACGACACCTGCTAAGACCACCGATGACTTGCCAGTTCCTGATGTTCCAGCAACGATAAGAAAGGCTGGCTTGTGCTCCCGTTGAAGGGTCTTTAGCGCTTGCCGGATCTGTGCAATCTCCTGCTCTCTGCCAAAGAAGTAGCGATGATGTTGCGGCTGAAACGAGAGCAGTCCGCGATAGGGTCGAAAGACCACTGGCCGACTGTTCGATCCGTCTTCACTTCGCGCATACAGCTGAAGGGAAAGCCAGTCCAGGCTCGTGCCGTGCTGGAGCAGTCGATTTCGGACGGTCATCAGCGAGTGCTCGACGGACTGTGTCTCCTGTAGGAGCTGCTGATAGAGCGTCTCTGTTAGCTTGATGGATGCGGTCACAGCCAAGGGATTTCGCGATGCAACTACGCATGCAAAGCCTGCACGATGGAGCGTCTGGGCCACACTCCCAAGCTGATTCCCAAGTGGTCCGGTATTTCCTGAATCGCAGGCCGAAAGGACAATCAAACGCACCATGTCCGCAAACGGAGCCAAGACTTGACGCAGCGTTCCAGCGTCGACGACTTCCGATTCACCAGGCTCTTCTCCGTTCAGCAACAGACCGAACGTACTGCCCGCTTGTCCGCCATGACACAGGATGTGAAGGACCGCGATCTCCTGCTGACTGGCGCGCGCTTTTTGCAGCGCAGCCACCAGCTTCACACACGATGCGCTTGTCAGTACATCGCTCTGTTCATCAAACGGAATGTGGCTCTGTTTGCAAGCAGAGCGAATCGCAAGCAGCTGCTCGCTTACCGGAACCGATCCCGCAGCAGCGGACCACGCAAACAGAATCCGACCTGGTTCCACGCGCGGACGCTTCGATTCTTGTGTGGTGTGAGTCTGTGGCCACTCATACCGAAACAGGACATGCGGAATCGCGCCAAGGTGCTGACCACTTCCTTTGGTGGTCAATAGCTCCCAGGGCAGGGCATACAGCTCTGCCGCAGCCGATCGAATCGTGATCATCACCGGCGCTGTGCTGTGCGCTTGGGATGCGATCTGCTCTAGCTGTTCAGTAAGCTGGAGCGGCATCACAAAGCGGCGAAGTCGTTCCCCGATTCGCTGCGCAACCACACGATCGCAGGCCGGTGTCTGTAGCGCCTTGAGATCGCCAAGCAGCGCGCTATCCCACGGAAACTCTGCGGTTTCAAATCCGCCACCACTGCGCCGCAGCAGATAGCTTTGTGGTTCAAAGCGAAACGCAAACGGATCGCCAGCGTCTTCTGCACGCGCAAACTCTAAGACCAGCTCTTGTACTGCCAAGGCCCCCTGGTTCATGGCAGATTGTCTCACTTTGCTACGTCGCTGCGCGCGGACAGGCCCGGCTCAGGTGATCCCCTGATCGGCTGCTTCCCCTACCTGATCTGACGAGCGGCGACATTGTCATTGAGGGTAATTGTCAAAAAATGATACGTTACTTCTGACAGAAACGGCATGGCAACAGCTAGCCATAGCGTGTCTTGAAATCGGCCATCGCGAAGGTGTTGTTATGGATCTCGAAGAGCTGAGAGCGTTTCTGGCTGTTGCGGACAGCGGATCTTTTTTGACCGCTGCAAAAACGCTGCGACTTTCGCGAGCTACGCTGCGTAGACGAATTGATCAGCTGGAAGCGCGCGCGGGTGTGCTGCTGGTTGATCGCACCAGAGCTGGCGTATTTTTGACAGAAGCGGGGACCATGCTGGCCGCTCGTGGGCGCCTGATGGTTCAGGAAGCGAGCGCGCTCATCGACTCTGTTCGTGAAGTGGGAACAGAGCCCTCTGGGGTACTCCGTGTCTTGCTTCCGGTTGGACTCCCTCCGCACTTGGTGACGCCGATGCTGGCCTATGTTCGGGGACGCTATCCGCGTCTGTCTTTTCGGCTTCACTTTAGCGATGATCCGGTCGGCGGAATCATCGAAAATGTGGATCTAGCGATCCATTTCGGAGAGCGCAGTCCCGTCGGTCCGTGGGTCTCCCGAGAGATTACCAAAGTCCGCATTTGGGCGGTTGCCAGCAAGACGTATCTTGCCAGCAGAGGCGTTCCGCGTACGGTGGATGATCTACGTAGTCATGATCTGCTGAGCTGGGAGTGTCCTGGAGAAGACGGAAAGCTGTGGCCTCTGCTCAGTGGCGGATCGACGGCGGTTTCACCGATTCTGATCGCGCGACACATCCATCTTCTGCGGCAGTTTGCGCTCGCCAACTTGGGCATCGCGCTGGTTCCTGATGCGATGCTTCCTGATCCCGGCGTCCAAGAAGGAGAGTTAGTCTCTGTCCTTCCTACCGTAATCGGAAAAGAAGTAGGAATTCGCGTGGTCGTCCCGGCGGTTCTGTCGGAAATTCCACGGATCAAAGCGCTCATCGAGCTGCTCCGTCCGTTTTTGGGAGAGCTTCGCTTGTAGGAGAGGAGCACTCCCATCTGCTCTGTGAAGTGGTGTGTGCGAACAAAATTTGAATTTCAACCAGCGTCGTCATCAGATCGAAGCTAGAGTGAATCATCATGCTGGATCGTATCGTCATTGCAGGTGCCGGTCGTACGATGGAGTCGATCTTGGATCGACTGGTTCATCTTGCTCCGGTGTTGGTGCTGGATACTTCGCAGGCTGCACTCGACGAGCTTCGCATCGGAGAGGAGTCAGCGGAGTCATCATCGGACAACCGACCTTTGCATGCGTTTGTGAAGCAGCTTGGTGATGCGACATCCCGCTTTGTCCTAGAGGAATCGCGACAAGATCCCAACCATGCAGTTGCCATCGTTGCGGCCACCGGAAATGACCGCCGCAACATAGAGGTCTGTCGCTTGGCGCGTGAGCTTGGCTTCCAACCTGTGGTTGGCTTGGTCATCGATCCTGCGACGGCTGCGGAATATGAATCACACGGTGCGCGCGCGATCATTCGGGCTCACATCTTGGGTCATGTCGTCGAACAAGCGCTTCGGTATGACGGTCTGGTGATGGCTTCATCGGTGGGCCTTGGACGCGGAGAGATCATCGAGTTCTGCGTCCTTCCCAGCTCACCCGCGATTGGGATTCCGCTGTCTCAACTACAAGCGGAAGGCTGGCGCATTGCCGCCATCTATCGCGGTGCAGAGCTGGTGATTCCGACGGGAGATACCGTCATTGCAGCGGATGACCGCGTGCTGGTGATCGGCAATCCCGAGATCCTTCCAGGGGTTGCAGAGCAGCTCCGCATGGGCGTTCCGCAGTTTCCGCTTCGCAACGGAAACCGCGTTGTGGTGTATCTGCCAAGCGGTCGAAACAAAGCACTGGAACAGGAATCCGAGCAGCTGACGCTCAAGACGCGCGCCGCCGCGCTGCTTCGTCTGTATCCACGCGCGGAAGAGCGAAAGGAGATCATCGAGCATGCCCTTCAGTCGCACTCCTCTCGCAGTCCGCGTCATCAGCGAAAGACCTTTGAGGACATGCCACTCGATGGCGATACGCTGGTGTCTCATGTTGCGCAGCTGCGGACGCTTCGTCCGGGTCTGCTCGTGGCTGCGTCTCCGACGCGCACGATGCTTGAGCACATGTCAGGAAGGAATGGCGCTGCGGGAACGATCTGCAATGCGCTGCGCTGTCCGGTTCTGTTTTCAAACGGTGCGAAGGAATACGGACGGATCATCTATGTACTGCTTGCGGGGCTCACGGAGCCGACGCTGACAGACACTGCGATTGATCTGGTTCGGATGCTCGGTCTGCCGCTGAGTCTCTTGCGTGTGTCTCTGCCCGAATACATGGAAGCGAAGGACGAAGCGACAGAGCAGACTGCAGCTGAGATCACGCGGCGCGCGCGTCTGTACGGAATCGGAATAGAGACCCTACGACTCGAAGGGAATCCGGTTCGTGAGATCATCAAAGCGGTGCGTTCCACCGATCTGCTGCTGATCGGAAGACATCCAAGCAGCCGTGACAGCTTCACTTCCCCTGACGTTGCGCTGCGGGTGGCCAGAGCCGCGCGCTGCTCGACGCTGGTTCAGACGAGTGTGCGATCATGATGGCGCATGAAAGTCGCTGGATTCCGCTGATTCTGCTTCTGTCCGCGAGCATTGTGGGACCGCTCGCTGCGGTGCGACTGCGCCTGCCGACCGCTGTGGTTCTGATGCTGATCGGAATCGGTCTGGGTCCAGCAGGAATCGGCGTTCTGACGGACAGTCCCAACATCTCGTTTCTATCGGAGTTCGGCTTCCTGGTCCTTCTGTTTATGGCCGGGATGGAGATCGACTTCGATGCAATTCGCGCTGCAGGACGGACTGCTCTGTGGGTTCCGCTCTTGGTGGTGGCCGGAATCTTTCTCTGTTCAGGCATCGGTGCAAAGCTGCTCGGACTCAACGGAATCGGTGTCCTTGTCGTCGCTGCCATGGCGGTGGGAATGCCGCTTGCGGTGCTGAAGGAAACCGGACAAGCCAGCGCGCCACTGGGGCGTCACGTCATGCTGACCGGCTCACTCGGCGAGTTCTTTTGCATCTTGGGAATCACCGCGCTGGAGCTTACGTCGTCGGGACCAATGGGTTTTCATACCCTGATTCACATCCTGAAGATCTCTGCGCTGTTTGTGATGTTTGTCCTGATTCTGCGCTGGGTTCGTGCGCTGGTGTGGTGGCATCCTGAGCTGCTGCGTCGTCTGATTGGTCGTCATGATGTCGCAGAACTGGGTGTGAGAGTGGGACTCGCAGTGATGCTGCTGTTTGTGTTTCTGTCAGCGCTCGCGGGTGTCGAGCCGATCTTGGGAGCCTTCATTGGTGGCGCGCTGCTTGGCTTTGTGCTGCGTGACAAACACACCTTGGAATCGAAGATCGGCGCGCTGGGAAACGGTCTGTTTATCCCGATCTTTTTTATCGTGGTCGGTGTCCGTTTTGATGCACGAGCGCTCGATCTTCAGTCGATCAAGAGCGCGCTGGTGATTGCTTCGGTGGCAGGACTTGCGAAGATCCTACCGAGCTTGATCTTTGCGCGAAAAGGAACGTCGCTGCGAGACCGACTTGGGGCAGGCTTTCTGCTCTGTGCTCCGCTGACGCTGGTGGTTGCGATTGCCGCGATTGGACGGAACCTTCAGCTGATTGATGGACAGACCCAAGCGTGCTTCGTGCTCGTCGGTGTGCTGGTGTCTGTTGTGTTTCCTGTGCTGTTCAAGCTGCTGGTTCGCAACCGCGAGCAGGCCGCGCACTAACCATCGATTTTTTCTATGGAATGCGTGGAAACTATTCAGCGGGGGCGGGCTCTGCTTTGTGCGGAACCAGCTCTGGCGAAGGCAGCGTATCGCCAGGTCGCGTCTTGACGGTGGTGTACTTTCCGAGCTGTGCGCTGGGATCAAACTGACCGATTCCGTTGTGTAGCAGCTTGTCTGCAGACTGAAACGTGGTCAGTCCATCACCCAGCGGCTTCGCGCTGAGCAGCTCGGGCGTTACGGCGGTGGGATTTCCAGACAGCTCTGTCGGTCCCGCCATCGGGAGTCCTGCCAGCTTGGCCTTCATCATGGCGTCGGTGTAATCCCCCGCATGATTCTTGAGCACAGTCTGAAAGGCCGTCGCTTGATCTGCGATTTCCTGCGCATGATCGGTTCCGTTGATCACGCGGCGCGCGTTGTAAAAGTCGGTCTTGCTGTCGTTGATGTAGTCGCCCATCTTGCGGCTGGTAAAGGTTCCATCGCGCATTCCCTTCACCGCAATGTGCGCAGCGATTCCTGGATCGGCAGCCAGCTCTGGATGATTCACCAGATCCACGGCTTCTCCGTTGTGCTGGTAGTTTTCCTTTTCCATTCGCTCGGTCCAGTCGGTGTAGTTGCGACGTCCCGTGATCTGAACCAGACCGCGACCATGGAACTTGGCTCCGTCGCCGGGCTGCGTGTTTTGCAGATCATCACGATGGCTGGAGTTCATTCCGTACTTCTTTTCAAAGTAGGAGTTCTTCCCAAACTCATTCATCCAGTTGCCCATGTGGGTCTCGCGCTTGGTGGTCGCAAGCTCATACGCATACTGGTTGATGTTGTTTACGCCATGCTCGGCATTTTCAGCCAAGAGATCCTTCGCTGTGCGACGAGCCGCCGGATACTCTGCTTTGGTCAGTCCTGATGCCTTCACCAGATCTTCGTACATCGCATCTGGGTTTGACTGAATCACCTGCGTCTTCACTTTGTGCGGCGTGATGGCTGTATCGCTGTAGTGAGACAGGGCAGACTCAACCGCTCCGCTGGGTGCTGCTTGGTTCTGTCCGCTCGTCGCTACGGCTTGACTGGTCGTCACTGGGCTCGGCTTTTCGACCAGCGCTGCTGGCTTTTCAAAAGCGGGCTTGGTAGCGACTTTGTGCGCAGGATCCTCAAACGCTGCCATCGGTGAATCTCCCTCTGTCTTCCGCTCGGTTATCGTCGCAGTGAGCGCAAAGTTGTGCGTCTTCGACGATGCCGACCGCGAACAGAGAGGGCTCAGATATCGGATCTCTGTACTGCGCTAGCTCGACGGTCTTGTCGTGTCTGCGCGCATTCCGTACAGTGTCATCATGCTTGCGTTACAGCACACACTCCGTCCCATCGAACGTCCTGAGCTGTCTCCGATTTTTGTGATTGGGACAGGTCGTTCGGGAACCACGCTGCTTCGCCAGATGCTCAACGCGCATCCGCGCATTCACATCACGCATGAAGCGGCGTTTTATAGCTACGCGTGGCATGCCCCCAAGGACATCTCTGCCGACGAGTGGTTTGATCTCTACGCAGACACGTTTTCCTTTGCGTGGATGCGACTTGATCCCGAACAGATTCGACGCGCGTTTCCGCGCAATTTGTCGATGCATCAGCTGCGCGAGGTGTTCCTGGCCATCATGAAAGCCAAAGCGATGCAGGAAGGAAAGGTGCGCTTTGGTGAAAAGAATCCGCTCGACACCCAGAACCTCGGACAGATCTTTTCGGACTTTCCTGATGCACGGGTGATCTCAATCATGAGAGATCCTCGTCCGACGGTGTATTCGTTCAATCGGATGCCGTTTGGGACCACCAGTACGATGCTCAACGCGCAGCTGTGTCGCGTTCAGTTTGCGCACATCAAGCCGTTTCTCGATCGAATCTTGGAAGTGCGTCTGGAAGATCTAACCCGTGATCCCAGACAGATCATGCAGTCGATCCTCCACTTTGTGGGAGAGCCTTGGGATGACGCGGTGCTCGATCATGTGCAGCGCTCGCAGACCGACGATGTTCCGCCGATGCCATGGTTTGTGGGCGCCACCAAACGGAATCCGAACCAGCGCGAAAGCGGAGTCCGGGAAGAGCTTACGCCAGCGTGGACCCGCATCATTGAGTGGGTGAATCGTGAAGCGATGGAGCACTACGGATATGAGCGCGCTCCACTGGCGCATGAGCCGTCGCTGTTTGACTATGCATGGACGCTGGGCAGAGACATCAAAGGAATCGCGGAAGCGACCTATCGCTTGCTGGCGATGAAGCGGCTCATCGATCGTCACTTCCAAGGCAAAGAGCGCCTTGATCCGCAGCGTGGAATGGAAGAAAATGTCCGGCTCAATCCGCCGGCATGGCAGCACTATCCGTCGTTTTCCATGCCACAGGTTCCGAGGCTGGAGCACGTTTCCCAGAACATGCTCGGCCCCTAACATCTCGCTTGGGAGTGCCGAACCGATGCGCAAACAGAGTCTGGATCGCTCGTCTTCATCGAAGAGTTTTCTGCTGCAGCTGGTGGACGATCCCAACTTGATACAGACCGTTCGCGCACTTCCAGAGTCAGCTTTTTCTGCGCTGGTTCGTCAGATCGGAATCGAAGATGCAGGGGAAGTCATCGCGCTGGCGACCACCGAGCAGCTCGTCGCTGCGTTTGATGAAGATCTGTTTGTGAATGCGCGACCGGGAGAGCGCGAGTCGTTTGATCCAGATCGCTTCGCAGTGTGGCTCGAAGTGCTGCTGGAAGCGGGGGATGCGGCGGCTGCAAACAAGATTGCAGCGCTGTCGATCGACTTTGTTGTGCATTCGCTCAGTCAGCTGGTGCTGGTGCTGGATCACGATGCGCTCCAGCTGCAAATGGGGGAGGGCGGTCGGGCTGCGCGCGCGGCAGACAAAGCGATAGAGAGTGCGCTGTCCGAGGAGATTGATGGCTATCTGCTGATTGCACGGAAGCCGGATGGCTGGGATTCCGTGATGGCGCTGATCGCCGCGCTGGACTCGCAGCATCGCGATCGCCTGACGACGATTCTGGATCGCTGTGCACGGCTCGCGAGTGGTTACATCGAAGACTTGGATGCGCTGACAGAGGTCTTGACCGAAGAGGAGTCGTTGGCAGAAGACGTAGAAGCAGCGCGTGAAGAGCGTCGCGTTCGGCAAGGGTACGTCGAGCCTCGGGCTGCGCGCAGCTTCCTGACCTTGGCCAAGCAGCCGCTTGGGAATGCCAGCGCGGGCGCGGACAGAGATCCGGTCACACGCGCATTTTTCCGTGATCGAAGTCGTGCAACGGCTGCTCCGGTCGCCGCAGCACA
>CALMML010000276.1 GCA_937868485.1 uncultured Myxococcales bacterium
CTCATCATCACGATAGGTTGGTTGTAATATGCAAACTCTGCGATTTTTGAGTCAAATCGATGACTTAGAATATGCAGTTGTAAGTTTTGTGGATTTTGTTATCTCTGTGCCTCCGTATCGGGCGGCTATCGATCGCTGAATTGATATGCCGACCATCCGACACGTTGGGCAAAGGGACGTCATCATGATGCAACTTGATAGTGCGATTCAAAAAGCAATCCGCGACATTCCTGAGTGTGTCGCAGCTGGCTATGTCGACATGTCTACGGGAATGCTCCTGGCGGTAAAGACCATCGATTCTCATCCACGCGAAGTGCTGGATCTGGTTGCAGCGGCCACCGCAGATCTGTTTCAGGGAAGCACAGTGACTGCGATCGAGAAGCTGTTCCGCAAGACCAGAGGCGTCAAAGACGACGGTCATCACTACTTTCAAGAGATGATCATTTTTTCCGACAACCTGCTTCACGTCTTCATCCGGGCGCGCAAAAACCACGATCACATTGCGTGTTTCGTGTGCCGCAAGAGCGCCAACATCGGAATGGTGATCACCAAGTCTCGTCTGTCCCTGCCGAACATCGAGAGCTCGCTGTAAGCGGACTCGTCGTCTCACGAGCGCAAGCGCGTCCAGCCAGCGTGGGTCTTTGGTCGAACCTCTCCGACGACAAACATTGTCATCGTCAGTGGCATCGCAGAGCTTATGGAGTTAGCCTAGAAAGTGTAGAAACTCCATGCCCAAAGCGGCATCCAGCCAGCCAAAGACACCGATGCAGATGGTTGAGGCCCTCCACACCCGCGTGACAGCTTCGGCTCGCAGCTACAAGATGGCGACGGTTCGTTACCTCATGCGACCGCCGCTGTCGCTTCGTGCCAAGTACGCTGCGTTCTTGCTCGACTTTGCGCTCCAGAGCGACCTGATTCAAGACGTGCTCGGTCGAGCCGGTGAGCGGGTCAGTGATCCGCAGATCGCGGCGCTGCTGCTCGCACATCAGCGAGAGGAAAAATCGCGGATTCAGCTGGTGATGTCCGATCTGAGACGGCTGGGCTTTTCCGATGCACTGCCTGAGCGAGCGATGACGTCGGGAGACGCGGCGCTGCGAGCGTACTGCACGACGGTGAGCGGAGAGCATCCGTCGGCGATGCTCGGGGTGATGCTGGCGCTGTTTGGGGTTGCGGCGGAAGTGAGTCCGACGGTGGTGCGGCTGTTGTCCGTCGGAAGTGTGCCCAAAGAAGCGATGCGCTGGCTGCTGTTGCGACAGACCGAAGATCCGAAAGTGCTCAAGCAGCTGCTCGAACAGACGGCAGCGCTGGTGCGCGATCCCGTCGAGCAAGCGCAGCTTCTGCAAGCCGTGGAAGTTACCGGGGAGCTACTGGCGCTTGGTGCGGCGGCGCGGCCTGCTGCGTAGTGACTTTGCCGGGATCTTGCACAAGCAGCTCGTCGGTGGGCTCGCCTGTCAGCGCGGCTCGAACGGCGGCGACAAGGAAGATCGAGCCATAGACGAGCAAGCGGCCTCCCGTCGGAGTCTGCTGAAGCGCGACCTGTAGAGCTTGCTGCCAGTCGTCGATCGGAACTGCGCGCTCAAAGCCTCGCTCGCTGACAAGCTGCGTCGCTGGCAGTCCACGCGGCGTCGGTGGACGACAGGCAATCACGCGCGCCGCATGCTGAATCGGTCCTTCCATTCCGTCGGTGAGCTTGCCGACAACGACTCCGCACAGGATCGACAGCGGACGCTCGGGCTGGGTCAGAAGCCAGCGGGTCAGGGATGTGACGCCTTCTGGGTTGTGCGCGGCATCTACCACGATCTGGCGATCGGCAAAGTCGCGATGGAGCGCGGACGTTGGACAGATCGTCTCGATGCGGCCAGGCCAGCGTGTGTTGCGCAGTCCTTCCTTGACCACGTCTGGATCGCTCAGAAACGGCTGAAGCGGACCTTGTACGTGCGTCAGCGCAGCCACCGCGAGCGCTGCGTTGTGGCGCTGATGCTCACCGGGAAGTGGCAGAATCGGCCACAGCGACGCAGGGAGCAGCGGCAGCGGCTGCACATCGGGCTGGCCTTGGTGCGGATGTAGCCACAGCGGCGCCTGCTGGGCCTTGGCCACGTTCACGAGCACCTGACGCGCCTCCTCGTTTTGACACACACACAGCGCCGGAACGTGTGCGCGGAAGATGCCCGCTTTTTCGGCTGCAATGTGCGTCACCGTCGGACCCAGCCAGTCCATGTGGTCGAGGGCAATGCTCGTCACGACACTTGCTTGCGCTGCGCACAGCCTCGTTGCGTCGAGCCTGCCTCCGAGCCCGGTTTCGATGATCGCCAGATCGACCTGTTCTTGCGCAAACAGCCAGAACGCTGCCGCCGTCAGGACTTCGAAAAACGTCAGATCCACCGACGGAGACTCTGCACACGCGGATCGCACCGTCGCTACTGCATCGGCAAGGCGCTGGGGCGGACACTCGGTCAGCGTGTCGTGCTGGGAATATTGAACTCGCTCGGTCAGACGATGCAGGTGCGGCGATGTATACAGTCCAACACGAAACGGTCGGGCATGCTCGACGGATGCTCGACGGGCTGCGACCTGCGCAATCGAGGCGGCATACGCAGACGTCGACCCTTTTCCGTTGGTCCCCGCGATGTGAATGGCTGCCGTGCGCTGCTCGGGATGACCGAGACGACGCAACACCTCTGCGATGCGAGTCAGACCGGGCTGAATGCCAAGTGGCGACAGTCCCGCGAGGTAGTGCAGCGTCTGCGGATAGTCGAGCGTGCTCACGATGCTGGGCGATCAGCGGAAGGGTCGGTTGTCGTCGGTGAATTAGCGGTAGAAGGAAGCTCGCCGCGCAGCAGTCGCAGAAGCTGACCGAGCTTGGGTCGAAGCTCTGCACGCGGCACGATGCTGTCGATGATGCCGTGACGAAGCAGAAACTCTGCGCGCTGAAAGCCTTCGGGGAGCTTCTGACGGATCGTCTGTTCGATGACGCGCGGTCCCGCAAAGCCAATCATCGCGCCGGGCTCGGCCAAGATCACGTCGCCGAGCATCGCAAATGAAGCCGCGACACCGCCGGTCGTGGGATGCAGCAGCACCGAGACATATGGCACACCGAGCGCGCGCAGACGCTGAAGCGCCGCCGAGGTCTTGGCCATCTGCATCAGCGACAGAATGCCTTCTTGCATGCGCGCTCCACCCGACGAAGACAGCACAATCGCCGGAATCTTCTTTTCGGCAGCACGCTCGAACACGCGCGTGATCTTTTCTCCGACGACAGAGCCCATCGAGCCGCCCATGAACTCGAACTGGAACATGCCGAAGGACACCGGAACGCCGTCGACGCTGGCCAAAAAGCTGCGGAAGGCATCGGCTTGGCCGGTGTTCTTTTGCAGTGCCACCAGTCGATCGGCGTAGCGCTTGCTGTCGCGGAACCCGAGCGGATCGAGCGGAGCAATCTCAACGTCCTGTTCCTGCATCGAACCGTCGTCGAGAAGTAGTGCCAGACGCTCTTCCGTCGGCATCGAGAAGTGATAACCACAGTGCGGACAGCAGCGGAGCGATTCGCGAATTTTTTCGGAATCGACCGTCGCTGAGCAGCCATCACACTTGATAAAAAGGCCAGTTGGAACCGAGCGCTTTTCGGAAGCTAACTCGGTGGCCTTGTTCTTTCGCGACCACCACGCCATGTGAGGGCAGGGTATAGACCAAATCACCGTGAGACAAGAGCCACGGAGCTTGGCGGAAGGTCGAAGTCGATTGGCTCGGTGGGAAGTGAAACTCCCGTCGCTGCGCCCAGATACAGTCCCGGCTTGAGCTGTCCCGCTGCGGCCTTGCTACCCGACAGTACGACCAATTGCGCGCCGAGCACACGGACGGATGGAACGTAGCTCATGGGACCGAGGATCGCGGTGCCCTTGGTCGCGTTCATGGCGTTGACGGTATAGACCGTGTTGTTGTAGCCGGTGGCGCTCTTCGTCGAGACATCGACAAAGACATGCTGTGCGTCGATGGCATCCATCGTGCTGACGTTGCCTCCGAGTGCGGTATCGGTGAGCACCAGACCGAGGCTCTTGCCCGACTTCAGATCGACGCGCTCAATGCCGCTCTTGCCCGTCGTGGCTCCGCCGAGCTGATCGCCAGCGCTTGCGACCAATGCTTCGTCGCAGTTTGCGTAGGTTGCCATGCGCGTCGGATTTTCTCCGCTCAGCGCGATGTAGCTGGCCGTCGTCGGATTGGTCAGGCTGAGCTTGGCCAAGCGACCGGGTCCGACGGGCTTATAGCCATTGTTGCGATCGAGATCCTGAAGCAGGACATACAGGTTGTCGCCGCACGCAACCAGCTGACCGGCATCGGGATTGGCGTCGGTGTCATTCGCTGCGACGTTCAGCGTCACAAACGAGCTGATTCCTGCCGCCAGGTTGTTCAGATCCATCACTCCGAGCGCCGTCGCTGCCTTCACCTGCGTCGCACCAAACGAACCATACAGCGTCACGTACAGCTTGCCGCGCGCGGTGTCGACGTAGATATCGTTCGGATTGCCTTGCGTTCCGTCGAGCGTTCCGGTCCGACGAATCGGATAGTCCTTCGGCGTCTTGAAGCTGTCCGCCGCATCGTAGACGCGCAGCGTGCCGTGCGTGCTGTCGATGACATACAGCTTCTTGTCAAACGCGCGCACCGACGAGCTGGGATCAATCTGATCGACGGCTTTTTGAAGCTGAAGCGTCTCTGGATCGAGCAGCGACAGGGTTCCCGAGCCCGCGACGTAGTCACTCGCCGTGACCGCCAGATAGGTCGGCGCATTGGGCATCGGCTGCATCATCGTCGAACCGGAATCGCATCCGACGGAAAACACGGCACACAGGGACGAAGCGAACAGTAGCTGATTGCGCATACAGACTCCTTACGACGGGACGGCTGGTCCTCGTCAGTGGTTACAGCCGCCCGGACAGCGTCGCGTAGAGCGCTCGGCCAGGCAGCGGATGGTCAAAAAAATCGGTCAGCGGCACCGGGACGGGCCGATTCATCAGCGGCAGCGTCACATCGACGAGCCGTGTGTCGAGCAGGTTGCGTAGCTCGACGCGCAGCGACAGGCGAGCTGGCCAGATCGGTCCCAGCGACAGCCCGACGGCATGCAGCGTGCGCGCCGGACGGAGGTTGACGTTGGCAGGGTCCAAAAAGAGGGCGCTTGTGTAATCCAGCTCATAGTTCAGTCGGACCCGAAAGTGACTGACCTCGGTGCGCAGAAACACCGCATGCTGAGGCCGTCCCGGCAGCAGGTTGCCCGCGCGTCCCGGCTGATCGGTGCGATCGCGCGTATCGAGAAACGCATAGTTTAGCTCGACGGACAGTAGCTCCGCAAAGCGCGCTCGGCTCGATAGCTCGATGCCCGCAGCGGTGACTTGACCGACATTTCGGGCCCGCAGCGTCGGACCATCACGCACGATATCAATCAGATCATCGACGGTGCGGCCAAACGCATGCAGGCTCATCACCGCGCTGAGTCGAGGGTGCGGCTGGCCTTTGGCTTCGATGCCCAGCTCGCCAAGCCACGCCGACTCGGGACGCAGATCCAGGCTCTTGCGAAAGAAGGCTCCGTCGCCAAAAAGCTCTAGGAACGTCGGTAGACGGACAAAGCGCCCGCAGCTCATCCGCACAAGCAGCCACGGACGAAGCAGCAGCCGCGCCGCCGCACGAGGCGAGGGCAGGGCAGTAAACGTCGTCGGTCTTTCCTCGGTGCCGCGATCGCCAAGGCCCTGACTGTTCGATCGAACCAGCAGCAGATGCAGCCCCGGTTCAAACAGCAGCCGCTTGTCGGCCAGTGTCAGCTCTCCACCGACGGAAATTGCACCACGCAGACGATCGCTGGTTGCGTGCTGTTGCGTGCCACAGTCGAGCCGAGGCGCCGGACACAGATCGCGCTGCTGCATTCGTTCGTAGCGCAGCTCCGCGACGGCCAGAAGCTGACTCGTCGGTTCGCTTACTTGAGGCGACGTAATCACCCGCAGCAGCGATCGCAGCCCGGCTTGCTGGCTGAGCTGCTCGGTGTGACTCGGTGGCAGCGACGACAGATCGTACGACTCTGTCCGCTCAAGCAGCGTATGTCCATCCAGATCGACGAGCACCCGCTGACTGGGCGACGACAGCTTGGCCCCCACATCGAGCAGCGCGCGTCCGGTATCTTGCCGAGGCTGTCCCGGTAGCGAGGATGGCTGCCCAATTCCTGCGACACCTTGTCGACGCCAAAGCCCACTGCCATGAATCGTCACCGCCTGCAATCCATGGTCGATCTGCACCCGCACATCGCCACTTACCTGCGCAAAGTCGTCGTTTTTCCGTCGCAGCTCCGCAAGCTGCTGCGCATCGTAGCGGAGCCCTTCGTTGAAGTAATACGGGAAGTCTCCGTCGGCACCTTGATAACCGAGCGTCAGCATCACCTGCGGTTTTGGCGCTTTGTAACCGACGCTGGCTCGTCGCAGTCCAAATGACCCGCTGCCGAGGCTGGCCCAGCCGCTCTGTGGACCTTGGCCTCTGCGGGTGATGAGGTTGATGGCGCCGCCGACCGTCTCACTTCCCAGCGCAAGCGGAGGCACCCCACGATAGATCTCGACGCGCTCCAGACCTTCCAGCGGAAGCTGCGACAGATCCACCGCTGACTGACTGCTTCGTGACAGCGGAACACCGTCGAGAAATACCGCAACTTGTCCCGGCGCCGCACCGCGCAAGCTGGCACCGCTAAACTGTCCAAGCCCGCCGGTCCGTCGAATCTGCACGCCTGGCTGACCCGAAATCAGCTCGGCCACCGACAAGCGAGACGCACCTTGCGCACTGGCTTGTCCTGGCAGCCCCAGCTCCACCACCGACATCGCGGCGGACTCCTCGCGCTCACGCAGGATGGAATCGCTACGCACCGTCGTTTGCATGCTCTGTGCCGCCGCCAGCGAAGGCACAACAAGCGAACACACCGTCCAAACAGACGGTACACAAGCAAGCAGACTGGAGCGGATGCTAAGCGGACTCTTACGCAACGGACCCTTCCTCCCGAAAGGTGTTTGCTGCGTGCTGGCCGGTCTCCTGGCTACGGAGTCTTCCAAACCTTGAGACCTTCCCAACAAGTCCAACTTGCCAGTGGTCTACCGCGTGCTCGTCAAGGTTCGTCGTCCGTTACAGTCGCGGGGGCGGCGCCAGCTTCGATCTGGCTTCCCGTTCACCTGCTCGCATGACGTAGAAATTTCAAACGACGGCGCAGCGTATCGACTTTGCGCAGCCGCTGTCAAGCAAGCGGTGATACTCTGTCAGTTCGTACCTTTGGCGATGCCTGACACTCTGCCTCGCTCGATTCCTGGCTCTGGTTCGCTGCCTGGTTCTGTGTCCAGCGTTGCGCCTTCTGGAACGTCGCTTGGAGCCATGCAGCGCTCGACCACCAGCGGTTCCCACTCTGGGTCGCGCATGCCGCTGTTCCGGCTGGAGACGCCGTTTCCTGCGCTGTGGGTGGGCTTCCTTCTGTTTGTGATCTGGACGCTGACCGTGCTGGCTCTGTCGTCGGGACCAAGCAGTTCCTTGGGCGCTGCCGCGAAGCTTTTTCCGTCTTCCAATGACCTGCTCGATCGCTTGGGACCACGCTGGCTGTCTTGGGGTCCCGCGACGCCAGCGCGCACAGCGTCCTTGCCTGCGCTGCTCGGCTTTGGATCGAGCATTCTGCTCGGCTGGGTGTGGCTCCTAACGGCTGGGCTTGCGTACGTCGTCCGTCCCGATGGCGTCGCTGCTCGCGCGTTTACACGCTGGGCGGCTCTGCTCTCCACGCTCCTCATTGGAGCGAGCGACTTTCACGCGGGACAGCGCCTGGTCCCGGTCTACTTCATCTGCTTCGCACTGATGCAGTCGGCCTTGTTAGAGTTCGTGCTGTTCTTTCCGGTTCGCGTTCCGGCGCTGCTGCGCTGGCCGTGGCTG
>CALMML010000277.1 GCA_937868485.1 uncultured Myxococcales bacterium
CTACGCGCAGCCCACAGCCGCATGATCGTCCACAGAGATCTGAAGCCGGATAACAGTACCTTCGTCGAGCGATGCGCTGGGAGTTCCCTTTGCCGAGGGAGACTGGCTGGGATGTTCGCGAGTAGGCCGAAGCCGATGGGTCCTGGTCCGCTGCGCACGCTGGCGATCGGGTGAGACGACGTACTCCGTTTCTGCGGGGCGCTATTCTTCTGGGCCGGACTTGGGCTTCGGCTTGCTCAGCTTCTGACACTTGGGACAGACCCCAAACAGATACAGCTTCGCTTCATCAATCACATAACCGCCGAGCCGCGTAGGAATCAGCGGAGAGGGAAGGACTCCTGCTTCCAGACACTCGAGATCTCCGCAGCGACGACACTGAAGATGCGGATGATCGATGCGACAGCCTTCACAGGCGTGAACTTCGAAGCGACGGCTGCCATCAATGGTGCTGACGGGCTGCGCAATCTGATGCTCGACCAGCGTGGTCAGTGTGCGATACACCGTGACCTGATCCAGACCATGTTCCGCCAGATCTTCTAGCAGCTCTTGTGCGGTGGTGGGACGGTGACGATCGAGCAGCGCCTTGAGCAGCAGCAGCCGCGATTCCGTAACCTTCAGTCCCTGCGCGCGCAACAGAGACCCTGCGTGTTCCGTGTGATTGTGCTCGTGTGCAGCGGTCTTCGGTTCGGTCTTGCGACGTGGCGTCGATCGTGGCGTTGCGCGGCTGTCCATGTAGCGCATGGTGGCACGAAAGTCCTCGTCCCGGTAGCGGGATCGCAAGCCCAGCAAAGCAGAACGGAATCGCAGACGCGCCAAGCACACCGACGCGATCGCAGCTCCCGTGATCTGTGCGGGCACTGCGCACGCATCTTCAGATCGGGAATCTGGCCGAATCAGGCTGCTTCTTCGTCGCTGGGTTCGATGTCCCACTGCGGGAGAGGATCGGCCAGACGCTGCCATCCCTTGGGCCCGCGCGCCATCTCTTCCTCGCTGAGCAGACAGCGATCGAGTCCCGCACGCAGCTTGGCTTCGTCCATGTTGATCCCGATAAACACCAGCTCTTGGCGACGATCTCCCCACTGCGGATCGAAGTCCTTGCGGATCGTTTGGCGCAGTGCTTCGTCTTCGGGCCACTCTTGTTCCGGGACTGTGACCCACCACGGACCGCCCGGTTCCAGACTGCACGTCTTCCCTGCTTGCGACCAGATCCCAACCCAGTCTGATCGCGTTGCAAACCACGCAAATCCTTTCGATCGCAGCACTCCCTTCCACTGCTTTTCGATGTAGGAAGCAAAGCGCGAAGGATGAAATGGTCGACGGGCGCGATAGATGAAGCTGCGGATTCCGTACGCCTCTGTTTCCGGTGTATGTTCACCGCGTAGCTCTTTGAGCCAGCCCGGTGCGGACTCTGCCTTTTCAAAGTCAAACAGCCCGGTGTTGAAGATCGAATCGAGCGGAACCTTGCCGCGCTCAGAGTAGATGATCTTCGCTTCCGGGTTGAGGTGATGCAGGATGGCTTCCAGCTTGGCGACCTCTGCTGGCTTCATCAGATCCACTTTGCTGATGCACAAGACGTTGCAAAACTCGATCTGTTCGATCAGCAGATCGACCACATCGCGCTCGTCTGTTTCCCCTGCGGTGCTGCCGCGATCCGCCAGGCTGTCACGGCTTTCAAAGTCGCGTAGGAAGTTCACGCCATCGACGACAGTCACCATGGTATCGAGCTTCGCGATGTCGCTCAGGCTCGTTCCCTCTTCATCTTCAAACGTGAACGTCTCGGCCACCGGCAGCGGCTCAGAGATGCCGGTCGATTCAATCAGCAGATAGTCGAAGGACTTACTGCGAGCCAGCTTGGCGACCTCGATCAGCAGATCCTCTCGCAGCGTGCAGCAAATGCAGCCGTTTTGCATTTCCACCAGCTTCTCTTCTTTTCGCTGAAGCCCACCTTGCTTGACGAGCTGTGCATCGATGTTGATCTCACTCATGTCATTTACGATCACTGCGATGCGAAGTCCGTGCTGTTCCTTGAGCAGCTGATTGAGCAGCGTGGTCTTGCCTGCACCCAAAAATCCCGAGAGAACTGTCACCGCCAGCTTGTCGTTCTTGATCGCGCTCTGCATGTTCCACCTTCGCTTAGAGAGACTGGTTCCGATCGGCAACCAGTTGGGTGAGAGGAGTCAATCCATCAGCCCAGATCGGCTCCGATCTGTCTGCGAACAAATAGCAAGCGAAGGAATCAAATGCAAATCATTTGCATTTACTTGAGGTGCCATTAGAATGAAAAACACTTGCATTTGGATGAAGGCGTGACCGCTGCTCTATCGAATGCCCGCATCCAAAAATGGCTATCATTTCGACGAGATTCTGAGCCAAGAACGCCATCCTGGTCTGAATCAGCAGGATGTGGGTCGACTTCTTAAATGCAAGATGATTGCAACTGTGGCTTGACCGAAGATGGAAGCGAGGGCTATAGTGAGCCCGACTGGGAGGCTGATGATGCGTGTAGGAAAGCTTGTAGGAACATCGCTGCTGGTGGGTCTGTTTGCTGCCAGTGGCTGCGGTGAAAACATGGATGCTGCGGCAGGTGGAAGCGTGCAGTTCACCGCATCAGGAGAGGTCTTGGCTCTGGGTGGATACGGATTCCCAGCGACGGGTGACGAGCCCGCGTTTGTCGATGGCTGGGATGTCCGCTTTGAGTCTCTGCTGGTGACGTTCGACTACATCAACCTGTCTGAAAATCCTGACCGAGCACCAACCGATCAGTCCCAGACCGACAACAAAGTGGCGCAGCTGGCGGGTCCGTGGGCTGTAGACTTGCACAAAGGGGGACCGCTGCTGGGCAAGGGGGGCAGCGATGAACAGGCGCTCCCGATTGCGACGATGTCGACGCTGAACTTGCATGCAGACAAGCCCCTTGATCCGACCAAGCGCTACGCGTTCGGATTCGACATTGTGCCGGCGCATCCTGCGGCCAAGAAGCTGAACTTGGATGCGCAAGGGGATGCCAACTACAGCGTGATGGCGAAAAATGGCTGGACGGTGATGTATATCGGAACCGCGACGTGGAAAGGAACAAGCTGCACGTCAACCAATCCGGCGTATGACTTTTCGACGCTGCCCAAGGTGGTGAAGTTCCGCTTCGGATTCCGTTCTCCCACTTCGTACATCAACTGCCAAAATCCAGACACAGCGCCCGCGCAGCCGTTTGCGGGGGAAGAATATCAGCGCGGAATCCAGGCCAAAGAAAACGCCACGACGACGGCACAAGCGACCGTACACACCGATCATCCGTTCTGGGAAAACAGCGAGCATGATGCGCCTGCGCACTTTGATCCGTTTGCTGCGTGGGCACAGAAAGATGCATCGGGAGACTACGTGGTGACGCTGGAAGATCTCAAGGGCGTAAACTTTACTGCGTTCAAAGATCGCGCTGGAAAGGCACTCCCTTGGCGCTCGTGCGTGTCAACCTACACGCCTCCCAACACGTCGCAGACGATGGGCTTTGACTCGCCGGGCATTCCCTACAGTCCGGGCGGTGATCCCACCCAAGTCCTGCGCGACTTCTATGACTACGTAACGTACAACCAGAGCACGCAGGGACACCTGAACGCGGATGGAATCTGCTCGGTCAAGCGGAACTATCCGTCTCCCAAGTAAGCGCGCAGCCGTCAGGACGCTTTATGTCTAGGTCGTTTCCTTTCTGTTTGTTTCGTCTTGTCTGTCTGGGACTTGTGCTGATGACAAGCGGTCTTGATCGGGCTGCGTGGGCCGACCAGGGCGCAAGCGTCACCACCGCTTTGGCGGCGCAGACCAGTACGCCAGCGGTGCCTGCGCCACAAGACGTACCCGCGTCGCCAGCTGGAGACCTAGAGCCCGCTCCCAGTGCTGCGCCGGAGACTTCGCCACCGGACGTCGCTGCGAAGGACAGTCCGTCTGCTTCCCTCGCGCCAAGCATCGCAGCAGAGGGAGCCAAGGACGAGCGAAAAGACGAACGAAAAGACGAACGAAAAGACGAACGAAAAGACGAGCGAAAAGACACGAAGGACTCTGTCTCTGCACAGCCTATCGCAGAGCCAGACACCGGGGCAGGGGGAGCAGGAAAGAAGAATCCCTTTGAGATGAAAGTGACGGGGAAGAAGGCTCCACCACCGTCGCGTGGTGCTGCTGATTATCATGTTGAAGTGGGGGCGCTCAGCAGCGTGCCGCGAAAAAATGCAGCGGAGCTGCTCAAGCTGGTGCCAGGAATCCTGCTTACCAACGATGGCAGTGAAGCGCACGCCGATCAGGTGTTTTTGCGCGGCTTCGATGCCAGAGAAGGACAAGACATCGAGTTTTCCGTCGGTGGTGTTCCCATCAATGAGAGTGGAAACATTCACGGAAACGGATATTCAGACACGCACTTTATCATTCCTGAGCTGATCTCTTCCTTGCGTGTGCTGGAAGGTCCGTTTGATCCACGACAAGGAAACTACGCGGTTGCGGGAAGCGCGGACTATCAGCTGGGACTGTCGCAGCGGGGCGTCACTGCCAAGTTGATGGCGGGCTCCTATGGTACGTATCGGGGACTCCTTTTGTGGGGTCCACGCGGCGGACGGGATGGCACGTTTGCGGGTGTCGAGCTGTATCAAACGGCGGGCTTTGGACAGAATCGGGATGGTCGTCGTGCGACGGTGATGGCGCAGTATGAAGGCAAGTCTGGATCGCATCTGTATCGCATCAGCGCGCAAGCGTATATCGCCAGCTTTCACAGTGCGGGCGTGGTGCGAGAAGATGACCATCTGGCTGGAAAGATCGGTTTTTTTGATACGTACGATGCCACGCAAGGGGCGGACACGGGGCGCTATTCCCTGAGCGGAGTGCTGGAATCTCGCGTCGGCAAGATGCTGATTCACAATCAAGTGTACGGCATCGCGCGACCGATGAATCTGCGAGAAAACTTCACGGGCTTTTTGCTGGATCCACAAGAGCCCACGCAAAATCCGCATGGTCAGCGCGGTGATCACATTCAGGTTGCGAGCATGGCCGCCATCATCGGTGCGCATGGCTTTGGACGGCTCACAACAGAGATCCTGAATCAGCCGCAGGAGCTGGAAGTGGGCTACTCCGCGCGCGCCGATTTTGTGCACTCTACGCAGCAGCGGATCGAGGCTGCGACCCGTGCTCCCTATCATACGGAAACGGATCTGGAATCGACGCTTGGCAACTTGGGACTGTATGCGGATCTGAACCTGCGACCCTGGAAGTGGATCGCGCTGCGAGGTGGCATTCGCTCTGATCTGTTTACCTATGATGTGCTGGATCTGTGTGCGGTAAAGTCGGTGTCTCATCCATCGAAGACAGATCCTCCTGGGGATGACTCTTGTCTGAGCCAACAGGACTTTGGAAAGTACCGTGAACCGACGCAGCGCTCGACGACAACGGGCGCAGTCTTTCTTCCCAGAGTCGCGCTTTTGCTTGGTCCTTTGTTCGGAATTTCGGCGTCCGTTAGCTATGGACAAGGTGTGCGATCCATTGATCCGATCTACATCACCCAAGATGCCAAGACGCCGTTTGCCAGCGCAGAGTCTGTGGATGCAGGACTGTCTTTTGCGCGTGATCTGGGACCGCTTGCGCTGAGCGTACGAACCGCATTTTTTCAGACCAAAGTGGATCGCGATCTGCTGTTTTCTCAGACGGCAGGACGCAATGTCTTAAGTGGAGGAACAACCCGAGTGGGTAGCGCCAGTGCAGCGCGCGTCACCGGATCGTTTTTCGATGTAGCGGCCAACTTGACGTATGTGCGCGCAACCTTTGATGACACCGGACTGCTGATTCCGTACGTTCCTGACTGGGTGTTCCGCTTCGATGGATCGCTCTTTGGAGAGCTTCCTGTTGACAAGCTGCGGATTCGCGGAAAGGCCTTTCGCGGAACGCTGGCTGCGGGCGCGACGTATGTATCACCACGTCCTCTTCCGTATGGAGAGCGATCCAATCCCATCGCTGTGTTTGACCTTCACGCAACGCTGGGATTTTGGCTGTTTGATGTCGGTCTGGTTGCAACCAACCTGTTCGATGCGCAGTACCGACTCGGGGAATACAACTACGCGTCTGACTTTCGGAGCCAGCAGCTACCGACGCTGGTTCCGATGCGACACTTCAGTGCGGGGGCTCCCAGACAGCTGTTCTTCACCCTCGCCGTGAACCTGGGAGGCGACAAATGAGGCATTTTCTAGGACTCATATTGCTGCTGGGAATCCTGTCTGGATGCGGCGATTCCACCGGGGGCGCGCGGGTGTCGTTTTCTGCTTTTGCGGCGGGTCCAGCGTCGGCAACAGGAGGTCCGCTGACGTTTACCAATCACCAAGGGTATGCGGTGACGCTGACGCGGGCCAAGCTGCACATTGGTGCGATGTATCTGAATCAGACTGTGCCTACGTCAGGCGCGCAAGAGACATCCTGCGTGCTGCCCGGAACGTATGTGGCGCAGGTGCTCAGCAGCGTGGATGTCGATGCGCTGTCTCCGCTGCTTCAGCCGTTTGCTGACCAGGGTCATGGCGTCGCAACCCAGGCCCAGGTGGGCGAGCTGTGGCTGACGGGAGGAGACATCTCTGCGATCGATGATCAGACCGTGATCTTGGATGCAGCAGGAACCGCGAGTCTACAAGGACAGAGCTATCCGTTTGAAGCGCGTCTGACCATCGGACGGAATCGTCTGATCCCGACCAAAGATCCCGCGTATCCGGGATCGAATCCGATCTGTAAGCAGCGGATTGTGACTCCCATTTTTGCGACGATCACACCAGCGGAAGGAGGCCAGCTGATCCTGCGGGTCGATCCGCGCGGACTGTTCGATGGCGTCGATTTTTCTGTGCTTCCGAAAGTCTCAGACGCACCGCTTCTGTATCGGTTTACGGATCAAAATGACAACGCGGCGGATCTCAGTCTGTTTCAGTACGGACTGCGCGCACGCACGCAGGTCTATTCCTTTTCGTGGCAGTAGGACGCACAGACACACGGCCGCGCTTCTGTCCGTAGTCGGAACAGATCCATGTCATCGAGAATTGGCCAAGCGATTCCAGCGTCAGACGCATCTACCGAAGGAACAACGAGCACTGGCGACGCTGTGCATCCTCTCTGCTCGATGACGAGGCGAGGGCGGCTAGATCCGGTTTGTGAGCTTGAGCGGATTGAACTCCACGAGGTTTGCGTGAGCATACCTGTTTGCGTCGCGAAACGGGGCTCCGTTTCTGTCGTTCATCCAGAGCTTGCCTCCGTAGCTCAGCCACTGACCCATCAGCGCTCCGTTGCTGGTGTAGGCCTTCTTGACCACCGGACCGAGCGAGACACCCTCTTCCTCTTCGTTTGCATTGACCTCGCCATTGTTGACGCCACAGATCGAGCCGTCACCGTTGCTGATGACCCAGTGTCCGTTCCATCCAGCAACGCCGGATTCATCGATCCACATGTGAAGGATGTGTCCGGCCTTGACCACCGGCAGGGTGCTGGTTCCGACGACAAAAGGGGTCTTCCCTTCCCAGACCGGCTTGCCAGTCCCAAAGAGTCGGTTGCAGGCCTCGACACCATTGGGAGACGTGTCCTGCATGACCCAGCGCATCGACACGATGCCGCTCTGGAGCAGCCATCCGATGACGCCGTTGTAACAAGTCTCTGCGGCTCCCCTCGTGGCCTTGTCTGCCCTCGAAAGGGTCAGGTTGCCAGGGAGGACTCCGATTCCGTCCGGTTTTCCCTGTTTGGCCACCGCCACAAGGTCCGCCAGCGTCGCTGTTGGATCGATCACAAACATTCCGATTCCTTGCAGGATGTCCTTTTCGGACTTCCCGCCCCAGTGCTTCTGGCTGGCGTCCTTCCAGCTCTTGATCAGCACCCACTCGTCCGCAACGATGTTGCCAGGATTGAACGTCTTTTTGGCCCACAGCTTTGAGTAATAGACCCGCTGGCACAGAAGCAGCGCACGCAGCGCAGCTCGCTGTTCCTTCGTCGATTTGACGGCTGGATCGTCTTCTCCGTCTTTGCCGGGATTTTTGCCAACAGACAGCTCCTTTGAGATGTCCTTGCGCAGGTTCACCGGAACCACCGACTCGATGTGCTCTCCCAGCTTGGCGGCTGCAAAGTTGGTGTTCAGATAGTTGATTGTCTCGTCCCAGCGCGTCTGCCAGTTCTTCATGTCTTCGTTCCCCCATCGCTTGTTGAGCGGGCGCCACTTCGCTCGCGAACAGAGCAATCGACATACCAGCCAGCCAACGTTGGTATTCCTCAACTTTCAGCGACGATGATTGCGATTCCTAATGCCTGCTGAACGCCAGCGAAGGAATGCGCGTTCGCTCACCTGCGAACAGTGCGCGCACACAAGCTCGCAGCGCCGCTGCAGATCACCAGCGCCAAAGAAGAAAGAGAAGAGGAACACGCGAGGGAAATGAGAAGAGGAACACGCGAGGGAACCTATTGGATGGGAACTCGCTCAGATTCCGAGCAGATGAGGACTGCATCGCGGCTTCCCTCTTCCTTCCGCAAGGCAATGAAGAACCGATACTTCTCGACGGAAATCGTCTGTGAAAATACTCAGCCGGATAACATCATGCTGCTGCCGGACTTGCGGCGCGCTTCGGAGCTGCGGACCAAGATCTTGGACTTCGGAATTGCCAAGC
>CALMML010000278.1 GCA_937868485.1 uncultured Myxococcales bacterium
CCTGACGCTGCGTGGACAGCTTTCGTACATCTACATCAGCGACGTGGAGCGACTGAATCAAGTGCTGGTGCTGGCCCGTCCCGCAAGTGGTCCGGTGTCGCGTCAGCTCCTCGGTGGCTACGTCGAGCTGTCCTATGATCTGCTGCGTCTGTTGCCGCGAAATGAAGGAATGCAGCTTCAGGTCTTTGGTCGCTACGAGCGCACCGATACGCAGCTGGATGTCGTCGGATCGGGCCTTGGACTTGTGCGAAAAGCTGGCAATGATCGAACGGTGTACACCGCAGGACTTACGTTCCGTCCGATCTTGGAAGTCGCGCTGAAGCTGGATTACCAACATCGCTTCACCGACGTGAGCGGCAGCAACACCAATCAGATCAATGTCGCGGTGGCGTATCAGTTTTAGCGAAGAAGGGAGTGTCTGATGAACCGCTCGCTGGCTCTTTCACATGCATTCCTACTCGGCTTGGGAGGACTCCTATTCGGCTGTGGGAATGCTCCGATTCCGCCGCAAGGACTGTCGCTGGTTCGCATTCCTGAACAGGTCTTTGCGGACCCTGCAAACAATGTTCTAAGCCCGGAACGGATCGAGCTGGGACGACTCCTGTTCTTTGATCCGATTCTGTCTGAAAGCGGAAAAGTGGCCTGCGGAAGCTGTCATCATCCCGACCAAGCGATGAGTGACGGACTGCCCGTGGGACGCGCGCTGGCGGATCCAAGTGGAGGCGATCTGCCGCGATCTTCGCCTTCGATCTTTGATGTTCGCTATCAGTTTGCGCAGTTTTGGGATGGACGCGCAGCGACGCTGGAAGATCAAGCGCTGCTGCCAATTGAAAACGCGCGTGAGATGGGTTCCACGATTCCCAAGGCCCTGTCGCGGGTGTCTGCGAATCCTGAATATCAGTCGCGCTTTGCTGCCGCGTACGGAGAGCTGACCGCGTCCTCGCTGGCTCGGGCAATTGCTGCGTTTGGTCGCAGTGTGATCGCAAATGATGCGCCAGTGGATCGCTATCTTCAGGGCGACAGCGCTGCTTTGTCCAAGGATGCCGCTGCGGGATTTGAGATCTACTTCGGAAAAGCGCAGTGCTCGTTTTGCCACTATGTTCCGCTGTTCAACGGAGTCGAAGGACCGGAGTTTTCGTCGACGCGATTCCGTGTAACCGGCGTTCCCGAGCGCGGCCTGGCCCAGCTCACCAAAGACATTGGACGCGAGGAAGTGACGCGCGATCCGCGACATCGTCATGCGTTCAAGACGCCGACGTTACGGAATGTGGCCAAGACGGCTCCGTACATGCACAACGGAGCGTTTACAACCTTGGAACAAGTGATCGATTTCTATGATCAGGGGGCCGGTGCCGGACAGGTGTACACCGTCGATAACATTGACGCTCGACTGCGTACCGGACCGCTGCATCTGACCGCGCAGGAAAAGCAGCAGCTGCTGGTGTTTCTGACCGAAGGACTGACCGATCTGTCAAAGATGCCGCAGGTTCCTTCGCGCGTTCCCAGCGGGCTTGCGGTGCCTCCGGTGGCGAAGTAATCCGGCGCTGGAGTTATAGCGCAGACAGGATCGCGAAGATGTCTGCGCTCACTTGCTGAAACAGTGCGGAGAGCGCTTCCAGATCTTGCGGAAGGTGCGCATGCTGCGCCAGCGTTTCCAGATCCTTACAGCGCTTTCCTAGCTTCTTTGCACCGATCTGAAGCGTGCTTCCGGCTAGATAATGTGCGACACGTCGTACCGTCGCTGCGTCTTGTCCTGACAGCGCGGACTGCGCACGCGCAAGCTGCTTGGGCCAGTCTTCTTTGCACAGCTTCACAATCGCGATGGTTGCGTCGGGATCCAGCAGATTCGCCAGCTCTTGTAGCTGCGCGCGGATCGCCGCCAGCTCTTCCTTTTGCGCGTTCGTTTGCGTACCGGAGTCTGCGCCAGTCTGTGACCCGGACGCCGTGCTTGCAGACAGTGAAATGCGAAGCGTTCGCAAGATCACTTGTTCCAGCGCATCGGCTGAAACGGGCTTGCTCAGGAAGTCATTCATTCCGACGGCCAAGCAGCGCTCGCGATCGCTTGTAAATGCATTGGCTGTCAGCGCGACAATTGGAACCAGACGACCGGGATGCGGCAGCTTGCGGATGGCTTCCGTTGCGCTCAGACCGTCCAGCTCTGGCATCTGACAGTCCATAAAGATCAGATCGTACGAAAAGCGCTCGACCGCACGCAGCGCTTCGTTTCCGTTGCCCGCAACATCCACACGACATCCCAGCTTGGTCAGCATGAGCTGAAACAAGCGCTGGTTGGCTGGATTGTCTTCTGCCACCAAGATGCGCAGCGGACTTGTCCTGCGTCCGTCTGACGCTGACGTGGGCTGTGGCGAGCGCTCAGATGTTCGGGGTGTTCCCAGCGCAAAGTCCGTGATCTTCGGTGCCGTATGTAGCTGCGGATGCAGCGTCCGAATTGCGCGCGGTGCTACATCAGAAGCGATGTTTCCCACCGGCAGCGTCAGCCAGAATGTAGAGCCCTCACCGACGATGCTTTCAACACCGATGTCGCCTCCCAACAGAGACACCAAGCGACGACACAGCGCGAGCCCCATTCCCGATCCACCGTGTCGCCTGGCCATGGATGATTCGAGCTGCACAAACGGCTGAAACAGCTTGGACAGAGACTCTGTAGGAATCCCCGGACCTGTGTCTTTGACTTCGATTCGCACCGACGGAATGGGTGTGTTGACAGCGCGACAGTGAACCTCAACTTTTCCGCGCAGGGTGAACTTGACCGCGTTGCCAATCAGCTGAATCAGCACCTGACGGAGTCGTCCTGGATCGGTCAGGATGCGGGACGGAGTGCCGGGCTCTGTGATGCACACAAGCGCAATGTCTTTGCGCTGTGCGGGCTCTGCTGACACGGCCAGTGCGTCGTGAATCGCGAGCAGAACATCCGTCGGTGCTTGCTCCAGCTCAAGCTGATCGGCTTCCAGCTTGGACAGATCCAGAATCGCGTTGAGGAATCCAAGCAGAGACTCTGCCGCAGCGCGAACCGCGTGAACATATTCCTTCTGTTCATCGCCCAGCTGCGTATCCAGCAGCAGGGAAGAATATCCCATCACAGAGTTTAGCGGCGTTCGAATTTCATGACTCATCGTCGCCAGAAACTCTGATTTTGCACGACTTGCAGAGTGCGCTTTCCGCTCCGCCGCTTTGAGCTCTGTGACATCCGCAGTGTGTACGACGAAGCCTTTGATCGCTCCGTTTTCAATGTCAGGAATGTACCGAACCATCGCTTCAAACTGTCTGCCTTGATGTGAAACGGTGGTCTCAAAGGACTGCGCTTCTCCTCGGAGCGCTGCTTCTACGCGCGATTCCACAGTCTGGTAGTACTCTCCCAATACTTCTTGAAAGGTGAGTCCTTTCATCTCTTGTTGCGTCCAACCAAACCACTCTTTGTAGCTCTGGTTGGCGTAGACATTCCGTCGAGACGCATCCCAATATCCAACCAGCGCAGGCAGTGCGTTGAGGATTTTTTGAATGTCCCGATGAACCGCTGCAAGATCAAGACAGGCTTTTTCGCGCTCTGTGCTATCGACGCACAGCACGAGTAGACGCTGCTTTCCTTGCTGCTGAATCGGCTGAAACGCGCACTCGATCCACAGCTCGTTCCCTTGCGATGAGATCACATGCGCTGCTTTGTATTGCGGTGTCTGTGTATGCAGTGCGTGATATGCCGCGTCGAGCAGACCCGATTCCTTCCACGAGGTCATGGTCTGGAAGCTCTGCCTGGCCAGCGCATCGGGGGACAGTCCCATGATCGTGCCGAGCACCGGATTGGCCATCATCAGTCGTCCGCTCTCGTCGAAGACTCCGATTCCGCTCGGACTCTTGGCAAAGACGAGCTGATAAAACTCCAGCAGCTCCTCCATCGACGTGGCGCGAGACACTTCGTACTGCTGTCGATAGCTTGCCAGCTCTGCTTTGGTGTGAACCAGCTGCTGTTCACATTGCGCCAGCTGCTGCTGCGACTGTGCGAGCGCTTGGCGTAGCGTATCCAGCTCTCGCTGGTGATCATCATCCAGCGCGACTTGGGGGTCGCCCCCACTGGCTACACTGGGACGGTCTGCCACGTTCTTCAGTATACTGCGTGAGCTTGCGAGACTGGCAAAGCCTGTTTGCAGGAGTGACTGTGTACGCTTCGCTTTTGTACGCTGGTGGCGCGCATTTACAGCGAGTGTATGGATCGTCGGATCTGTTTCCCCACGCTCACGGTGCGGTGTTATAAGCCGCACATGCAAACACAAAAACGTTCGGTGCGTTGGCTGCTCGCGGTGGCGCTGTCCTGTTCCGTGCTCGGTGTAAGTGGACCGGCTGCGGCGGATGCGGATCGCAAAGTGACGATGGAGCTCGTGCAGATGGTGACTCCGCAAGAGACCTATCAAGCGATGATCTCGCAGATGACCAAGCAGATGCTGGCATCGATGGCGCAGAGCGGAGCCAAGGTTCCGCCCGACACCGAGTCGAAGATGGGCCAAGCGGTGGTCGAAGCGCTGCCATATAGCGACCTGGCAAACTGGACGGTTGATGTGTACGCGACGCGCTTCACCACCGAAGAGATTCGTCAGCTCATCTCGTTTTACAAGACGCCGGTGGGCAAGAAGGCCGCGCGCATGCTTCCTGAAATTTCAGGAGAGGTCGGCCAGAAGATGGGTCCGATCCTGATGCAGCGTCTGCCAGTCGCGATGAAGAAGGTCGGACTGACGCCGTAAGCACATTTGTTGGATGTGCGCGTGCTCGCTGGGTCTGTCCATCGCGAGCATGGAATACCGCTCAGGTTCCTGAGCAGCGCTTCCGAAAAACAACCTCGGGAGCGTAGACGTCTGAGCCGCTGTTCTGTCCCCCACAGAGGCTCGATGGTACGTCTTGAGAGGCGGCACCCGGATTCGAACCGGGGAATAAAGGTTTTGCAGACCTCTGCCTTACCACTTGGCTATGCCGCCCTGCGAAGTCCCGCCGTGCAGCGGAACCGTGCGAAGGTGAAAGGGAGTGTATCTATCTTCGCAAGTCAGTCAAGGACCGAAATCACAAGAACGCGACTAGAGCACGTCGTCGTCGCCGCCCTTCTTCTTTGGTTCCTCACCGCCGCCCTTGCCTTTGCCGCTGCTCTTTTTGCCGGACGACGACTTGGCTGCTGCTGCGGCCTTCTTGGCATCTTCTTCGGCCTTCTTGCGCTCGACTTCCTTTGCCGTTGCATCGAGCTTGCCCATCAGGCTTTCGATGGCCTTCTTGGTCTTTTTCTCTTCTTCTTCGAGACGACGTTCTTCCGCTGCCGCTGCCTCGCGCTCTAGCTTGCGCTGCTCCGCGAGCTTGGCTTGGTGCATCTTTTCGTCTTCGAGACGCTTGTTGATGATGACGCCGATCACAACCATCGCGACGACGAGAATGGCCGCTGCGACGCCTGCCAGCAGCTTATAAGGCAGCTGCTTCTTGATCCGCTCTTGCGTCTCTTTGATCCGTCGAGCCTCTTCGATGCGCGCTTCGGCTTCCACCTGCGCACGCCGCTCGGCTTCATCGATGCGGAACTTTTCCTCTCGGGCGAGACGCTCTTTTTCTTCTCGCTCCTGTCGGGCTTTTTGTTCGGCGGCGCGAACCTTGGCCTCTTCTTCTTCGCGCTTGCGCCGCTCTTCGTCTTCAATGGCTCGTCGGGCCGCCTCTTCTTGGGCGCGGACCGCCGCTGCCTCTTCTGCCTGCCTCTCCTCCGCCAGATCTTTGAGCTGGTTGAGCGAGAAAAGAAGCGAGTTTTCGCGACGATCAGACATACAAAAATCTCCTATACTGGGCCCGACAATTCACCAGTGCTTTCTATCATAGTCCAAATGCGCCGAGCAAGCGTGCGTGTCGGCAACAGCTTTCTCGCCGTCCTCGCGTTGTGCGGGGTGCTGGTGGGTTGTGTAGGTGTAACTTGGGCCAGCCCTCAGACGGAAACTGGTGAGATTTCATCGTCCAGTGAGCCCCCGAGTGCGCAGCTGGTTACGCAGGTACGGATTGGTGGGACGCTGCTGAGCGGGGACAGTCCCGAAAAGCTGGTGCGCTTTTTGGACATGCGGCTGCCGGGTCGTTTTGACGACGAGCTACGGACTCGCGTTCGTCGCGATCTGGATGTGCTGGGCTATCACGCGAGCTATGAGCTTGGGCCGGACTCGACGCTGATGATTCGGCTGCGTCCGATGCGCGTGGTGCGTCGACTGTATGTGACGGGAAACTGGCCGATCTTCGAGTGGGAGATCCTGAGCTTTGTGACCTGGCGCGCGGGCTATCGTCTGCCGGAAGGGGAATCGCTCGTCGCGGACATCCAACGTCAAGAGCGTGAGCTGGTGAGCTTTCTGCATCGCACCGGCTATTACGACGCGACGGCTCGCTTTGTGCTCGACTGGGCGCCCGAACATCCCGAGCAGGTGTCGGTGCGGATCCAGATCAACTTGAACGTCGGCTTTTGGCGTCTGCGCTATCGCATCGGTGACATCCGCAGCGAAGGCATTCACCTTCTGTCGCCGCTGGAGCTAAACAGCTTCTTTGAGCACTGCTGTCTGTGGTTTGGTCGCACCAGCACCGAGCGCATCGCGGAAGACATCAAGCGGCTCGTCGACCATTACCAGAGCAAAGGCTACGCGGGCGTGCGCATCTCGAAGCGCGAGATCCGACCCAATCGCAAAGATCGCGTCGTCGATCTGGACTTGGCTGTCGAAGAACGCAAGCGCGTCGAGCTGTACTTTTTGGGTCGCAAAGAGCTGTCGCAGAGCGATCTGCGATCGGCGGTGACGATCTTTCGCGACAACTACTACAGCGCCAATGAGCTCGACGAGAGCGCGCGCAACATCCATCGACTCTATCAGCAGCGCGGCTTTTTCGAGGCCCGCGTCAAGTGGCGCTGGAAAAATCGCAGCGGCGATCCCGTCGAGGTCGAGTTTCTGATCCACGAAGGTCCGCAGCTCAAGGTTCGCGACATCGAGTTTGCGTCCGGTCCGTCGGGAAAAGCGCTGTCTTATTCGTCGAGCAAGCTGGAAGAGCAGATTCGGACGCGTCGCTATCCTCGGCTGGGTGTGCTGGGGATTGGACAAGGTGGCTTTGCGTCGGCGGTGGCGCTGCAACAAGATGTCGATCACATCGAAGATTTTTACCGTCGAGAAGGGTATCCCAAAGCGCACGTCTCGGTGAAGATGGCGCGCTCGCGGGAGGCGGTGGCAAGCTTCGCGCTGCTCGGGCTTCAGACGGCGCAAGAAGACGACAGCGAGAGTGGCGATCTGTATCTGCGCTTCGAGATAGACGAAGGCCAAAAAGAGCTGGTCGACGCAGTGTCGGTCGAGTTCGTCGGAGATCATCGCGTGAAGGAGCAGCAGCTTGCGCGCGGGCTCCAGCTTCGACCAGGAAAGCCGTATACGCCGGAAGCGGTCGTCGCGGACAAGGTCAGGCTGCTCGAACAGCTGGCGGAGCTGGGACATCCGTACGCGGTGATCGATCCGACGCAGTCGCACTGGAACGACGATCACACCAAGGTGACGCTGCGCTGGCTGATCACCGAAAACGAGCCGGTGCGCTTTGGTCCGATCCTGATTCGCGGCAACTTCGTCACGCGAGAGAGCATCATCCGTCGCGATCTGCTGTTCAAAGAAGGCGATCTGTTCGATCGCAACAAGCTGCTCGAAGGCGAACAGAACCTGATCGGTCGACAGATCTTTGCGTCGGTGCGCGTCGTTCCCAATCCCGGTGAAACGGAAGAATATCGAGCCGAAGCACGAGAGAAAAACTGGCCGCTGCGACGCAATCCGGTGCCGGTGCTCATCGAAGTGACCGAGCGCTACGACAACTCGGGAGAGCTGGGCATTTACGCGGGTGTCTCGACGGATAACCCGATCTATTCGTCGGCCAGCTATGTGTGGCGGAACCTGCTCGGGACGGGCTCGGAAGTGGAGCTGCGCGGAGAGCTGGGCTCGCGGGTGCAGTCGCTGTTGGCGCGCGTCGCGGCCCCGAGGCTGTGGAATCCGTTTGTGCGTCTCGACGTGCGCGGCTTTTGGCGCAACGAAAACACCTACAGCATCGGGCAGGTCACGTCGTACGGAGCCAACGCCGAGCTGACACGGTTTTTTGCGCGCGCCGATGAGCAAGGACGCCGACTTCCACCGACGCTGCGAGTGTTCGGACGACTGGAATTTAACATCAGCCAGATCTTGGTTCCGCTCTATCGCGGGGAAGGATCGACGGATGTAAACCTCGACGGAGATCGCTCACAGTCGCTGAAGTTTTCGATGGGCATCGTCTGGGATCGTCGGGTGGGCTTTGAAGCGCCGGCGCTGCTTTTGCGAAACCTGCCGGTGCCGACCAATCCGCTGATGCCCGTGAGCGGCTTTTTGCTGTCGACGCAAGTGACGGCGGCGCTGTGCTGTTCGGTGTTGCCGTTCAACGTCGGTGGTAGCTTCATCGCGCTATCGGGACAAGCGGTGTGGCTGAAGCCATTTGGTCCGGCGCTGCGCACCGAGGACGGCTGGCCGTTTGGGATGAAGCGCTTTAACTGGAAGATGAACCTGCGGGTAAACTACGGGTTCCCGATCAACCGTCCGGCGCTGCCCGTCGTCGAGCGCTATTACGCGGGCGGTGACAGCTCGACGCGCGGGTACGACGCTGATGCGCTTCGTGCCGAGGAAGTTCGCGCGCCGATTGGTCCGGTGCCAGATCTGGCTGCGTATCGAATCGTTCCCGTCGGTGGCAACGCGCGTATCTTGTCTCAGCTGGAGTGGGAGTTTGCGATCACGCCCAAGATCGGTGGCTGGCCGTGGGTCGGTGCGCTGTTTTTGGATACCGGCGCGGTGTTCGATGGCTTTCAGCGGATGAGCTGGAACGATGTGCGTTTTTCGGTGGGAATCTCGCTACTTAGGCTGCTGACGCAGTTTGGTGCGCTGTCTCTCGACTACGCGTATCCGCTGGTGATGCCGGGACAGCTTCCGCTCGTGCAGTCAGAGCGGTGGAAACGGGAACCTTGGTACCTACACTTCCCAGGTCGCATTCACTTTAACTGGGGCATGCCGATCTCTCTTTAGGCTGGATCGTCAGGGTCGACTGCTAGACTTTTTACGTCGGCCCACTGTCCACTCTGCCGGAGATCGTCATGCGACCGATGCTACGACTGTTTCTGACCGCTACGTTGGCTGCGATGTGTCCCGCGTGGACTGCGCAGGCCGATGATCCACCCGTGACGGCTGCATCGAGCTTATCGACGCTGGTTGTGTCGATTTCCGGTCTTCCCACTGCGAGTGGACATGTGATCGCGCTGTTGTTTCCAAGCGATCAGGGATTTCCTGCTTCGCTGACCAAAGCGGCACAACATCAAGCGATGAAAGTGTCGTCTTCGTCGCTGGAGCTACGCTTTCCCAACTTGCCTGCGGGCACGTACGCAGTGACCGTGTATCACGACGTCAACGACAACGGAAAGCTCGATACCAACTGGATCGGAATTCCCAAAGAGCCCGTCGGTGTGTCGAACAACTTGCGTCCTCGCTTGGGTCCGCCGCGCTTTTCGGAATCTAGCTTCACAATCTCTGAACCCGAGCACAAGATCGCGGTCAATCTGGTCACGCTGTAAGCACGCGCGCAGTCCCTTTTTCATCAGAACTGCACTTTGTTAGCGCTCGCACGGGGTGGGTGCCAATCGCGGATGTTCCGTCGGAAAATGGCACGCTCTGCTTGACCGAAGAGCGTCTCTGTTCCGTAGGTTGGGAGCCTTCCTTCTCGATTCCTACGCGCGACCAGCAGAGGTCTGTTGAGGACTCCGTACACTCGATCGGTATGGAGATCGCATCCGTCGAGCTGTACTTTCACGAGGTGTTGACCAGCGCGCTCCGGTCGGAAAACGTCAAAGTCAAAGACGCTACCGAGTACTATCTGGTTCATCTGCTGTGTAACTACACGCGCGCACAGCTTGATCCAGAGCCGCTCGCGCTGAAGCTGATTCATGCAGCAGAAGCGCTTCCTGCGGATCGCATTCGGCTCCTACAAGAAGTGGGAGACACTGCGCTGACCACCAGCGGACTGTTCGGAGAGAGTCTGTCTCGTCGGACCATCCGCGTCGATTACTACGTCGATCTGGGACGCGCTGCGTACGCTCAGCTGGCTGCGACTCCCAAGCTGCTGAGTGCGATCTTGCGTGATGCATGTAGTGAGCTGGCGGAGCGATTCCCACGACTTGTGGACGTACTTCTGTGTCTGCGATCGCGCATCAACCTGGCTGTCCCGAGCGATCTGATCGAGCTATACGAGCGCTGGCATGCGACGGGAAATCGTGTCCTGGAACAGCGTCTGCGTCAAAGCGGAGTCCTGATTCCGCGCATCAAAGCGAGTCACTAACTTCAGACATCTCAAGGCGTTACCTCGTGCAGGAACAGTCCCTGCTGTAAACACCTGATGACGGTGCGTACTCGGTCGCTGCGACGTTCTTCTTCCTACATGGGCAGGCCAGATGTATTAGCGCTTCTGACACGTTGCAAGGTCATGCGGTTCACGACGGTGCTCGCAGAAGTAGGTCTGCTATCCTTGCCGCATAGTGCCTGGCTTTGACTTCATGTGGGGGACTTATGATGCGGATGGCGAGTTCTTGGCTGCTCTGCGGTGTGCTGATGACAGCGGCTGCTTGCACTGCGCCTGCGCTCTGTGAAAACGGAGTGCTCGATGAAGGCGAGTCGGATATCGACTGTGGCGGTGGCTGCTCGACGGGATGTAGGGACTCGCAAGCATGTGTCGTGGGCTCCGACTGTCAGAGCATGCAGTGCGCAGGTGGGCTCTGTGTGCCTGCATCCTGCGTCGATGGCGTCAAAAATGGGGATGAAGGAGACGTGGACTGCGGCGGTTCCTGCGAAGCCTGCGCCGACGGACACACTTGTAGCAAAGGAAGCGACTGTTCAAGCCAAGTCTGCACGCAGAGTCTGTGTTCTGCACCAAGCTGCATCGATCAGCTCCAGAACGGAGACGAGACAGATGTGGACTGCGGAGGCACTTGTCCCAGTCGCTGCAACGACTATCAAGGCTGTCGTGTAGCGGGTGACTGTCAGAGCGGAAAGTGCAGCGCGGGAAGCTGCTCTGTTCCAAGCTGCACCGACAACATTCGCAACGGAACAGAGACAGACATCGACTGCGGAGGCTCTTGTCCAACGAGCTGCGCAAACCAGCAAGGCTGCAACATTGGATCGGACTGTGTAAGCAGTCTGTGTACGCAGAGACAGTGCATTTCTCCCGGTTGTGTCGACGGAAACATCAACCAAGACGAAACGGATCTGGACTGCGGTGGAACCAACTGTCTGTCGTGCGTAAATGGGAAAGCGTGTCTGCTCGATCGCGACTGTCAGTCCCGCGTTTGTTATCTGTCACAGTGTCTGCCGACGCCAGTGCTGAGCAAAGTGACGCCCAGCTCAGGGCCGACCAATGCTGCTACGGCGATTACCATCACTGGACAGAACTTCTTTGGTGGAACCGGACTGAGCGCGCAGCTTGGGAGCGGAGCGGTCGGAGGACTGACGGTTGCATCGGCAACGAGCATGACAGCAGCGACTCCGATGCGCATTGGGAATCCGGGTGTTGTCAGCTTGGTTGTGACCTTCCCTGGAAATCACCCGGTGACGCTAAACAATGCATTCCGTTACTACTTTGGGAAGGTGGAATTTGGCAGCGCAGCGACGCAAAACCAAGGTGTCTTTCCGCGCGCGATTGCCCTGGCAGACTTCACAGGAGAGGGTCCGCGCGATGTGGTGATGGTCAGTCAAGGATCGAACGAAGTCTTCCTGTTTAAAGGAAACGGAAACGGAACGGTTGCGGCTCCGATCAAGACTGCGGTGGGAATGTCTCCGGCGCATGCGATTTCGGGAGACTGGAACGGAGATGGGAAGCCGGATCTTGCCGTCGCCAATGCTCTATCTGGAAACGTCAGCATCTTGCTAAACAGTGGGAGCGGTGTCTTTACCAGCAGCACGATCTCTGTCTCTGCAACACCGGAATATCTGCTGCGCGGAGACTGGGATGGCGATGGAAAACAAGACATCGCGGTGATGCACTACACCAGCAAGACCATCAGCATTCTGCGTGGAAAGGGAGACGGAACGTTCAAGAACTCCGTGGACTCAAACGGAATCACCAACGGTCGACAGCTTGCACGCGCCGATTTCAACGGGGATGGAAAGCAAGATTTGGTGGTCTCGGCGGACAATGGCAATCCGGCGGTGCTGATTGGGGATGGAAACGGTGGCTTTGGGAATCCGGTGATGCTGACGCTGGCGCAGGCTGGCTGTGGTGGTGTCGCAGCTGGTGATTTTGACGGTGATGGCAAAGCAGATGTGGTGGTGGTGGGAACCGGCGGAAACACCAAGATCACCTACTTCCCAGGTGTCGGAAACGGAACCTTTGGGAGCGCGGTAGCGACCGACATTCCGGGCGGAACCACGGATCATCGCTACGCGGAAGCGCTCGATCTGGATCGGGATGGCCGACTCGATCTCGTCTTCACCAGTCACAATGCGGGCCCTGGTGTGGTGCATGTGTTCCGAGGAAAAGGTGGCGGACAGTTCGATCCGATCTCGGCGCTCGCGGTCAGCAACAATCCGTGGGGTTTCGCGCTGGGTGATCTGAACGGAGACGGCAAAGAAGATCTGGTGGTTGCAGCGAACCTGTCTTCGAAGCTCGACATCCTACTCAATACCTCGCAGTAGGACATCGCTTCGGAATCGCCTGTTGCGCGCGGCTCCGATGACAAAGCGAGCGGACTCTGTTTCTCACTTCTTCGACGATGAGGAATGATGATCGCGCGCTGTGAGTCGTGGAGTGTGTTCCCGATGAACGGCTTCGCCCGCCAAAGCCCGCGAAACCACACCCCTTCTTCCCG
>CALMML010000279.1 GCA_937868485.1 uncultured Myxococcales bacterium
TGCGGGGGCTCCGCTGGTGACCAGCGACGGCTGCGGAGTCGGAACGCTGTGCGTTATCGATCGTGTTCCACGCGCACTGACAACCATTCAGCGCGAAGTCCTGACCCACCTGTCCAAAGCGGTGACGCTGTATCTGGAACGAGGCCGGACTGATGCCGTCAAGGCCCCGAGTCCAGCCGTCTCTGACAGCGTGACGCCCATCTCTGCGATGTCTCCCAATCCGATCACGGACGCGTCGCGCGGCAGCAAAGATCTCGGTCGCTCGTCGCTGCGAACGACCGGACCGATTCGGCTGCCGTAAGCTGCTCTTTTTGGATCTCGTCGCGCCCAGCACATAAGAGGCAGATAATCCGCCTAATATAAAAGAGGCATATGATCTGCCTAATATAAAAGAGGCATATGATCTGCCTAATATAAAAGAGGCAGATGATCTGCCTAATATAAAAGAGGCGTATGATCTGCCTAATATAAAAGAGTCCTTTGGGACTCCTCATATTGGGGATTTTTCGTCGCTGCGTGGGCTACGCCAGCACGCGGAACAGCCAGCACTTCAGGTATTCGCTTTCGGGCAGACCCCACAGCACGGGATGATCGATGCCTGCACCGCGTCGCCACAAGAGCTGAAGCGGTCGTCCGGCATCTTGCGCGGCACCACGTAGCATCGTCGAAAAATCATCCACCGATACCCGTCCAGAGCAGCTACACGTCGCCAGCAGTCCACCCGGACGCAGAATGCGCAGCGCCCGCAGGTTCAGCTCTTTGTAGGCGCGCATTGCTTGCGCCATCGCCGCCGCACCCAGCCCTGCGGTACGGCCTCGCTTGGCCAGCGCCGGAGGATCGAGCACCACGACATCAAAGCGCCGTCCCTCTGCTTCATAGCTGCGCAGCAGATCGAACGCGTTGTGAACATGGAAGTCGACGGTCACGCGCGACAGCTCTGCATTGTGACGCGCCCGCGCAATCGCTTGCGGATCTTCGTCGCAGGCAATCACTCCCAGCCCGGCGCGCGCCATCGCCAGCGCAAACCCACCGTGATAGGTGAACGTATCGAGCGCCTGGCCTCCCGGACACAGCGACTGCGCCCACGACGCAACCTCGGCGTGATTGTCCTGCTGATCGAGGAAGCTGCCGGTCTTGCGATCCGACAGAAGGTCCACTTCCATAAGCGATCCCGCGTCGTGAAAGCGCACGCGCCGAAGCGGACCGCCTCGTAGAAAGCCTTTTTCACGCGGCAGCGACTCCATGTCACGCGCGCTTCCGTCGTCGCGATACAGCACCCGATCAATCGGCACGATCTGTCCGAGCAGATCCGCCAGGAGCGGTCGCCTTCGATCCATCGCTCTCGTCGCGGTCTGGATCACGGCAGCATCGGCATAGCGATCGACGAACAAGCCGGGCAGCAGATCCGCTTCGCCGTGGACGATGCGAAAGGCATCACGCTCTCCGCTGAGCAGGGGCCGTCGTCGCTCCAGTGCTGCGGCCAGTCGCCGAGCCAGCACCACGTCGGAAAACGGCTCGCCTTGCATCGACCACAGCCGCGCCGCGAGCGGACCTTGCGCCACCCACAGCGCCGTCGCTATCGCTTGACCGCGTAGATCACACAGCTGCACCAGCTCTGTGTCGACGGGCGGCTCGGCGGTGACATCGGCCCGCAGGATGAGCGGCAGCCCAGCTTTCAGTCGCTGAACCGCACGCGGAACGATCGGCACCTGCGGCAGTCCGCGCGGCGATAGCAGGGTAGGGCTCTCAGACGGCTGCTGGTTCATGGCTCGGGAAGCTCGATGACGTCGACGTGGATGATGTCGGCAGAGCGACGGATTTCAGCGATCAGCTCGGCGCTGGGACGGGTTTCCAGGCGAATTCGCGCGCACGCCGCCTTGGCGCCGCAAAAGATGGTGTTTTGCATCGTCTCGACGTTGATGTTGTGACGACGAACGGCACCGAGCAGCTCGGCCAGCACGCCGACTTTGTCGTAGTGACGAACCACCAGCTCGGCGCGGGCGGGCGTTTCCTCGGGCGGCAGGACGTTTACGCAGTTTCGGACCTCGCCATTTGTGACGAACGCTTCGACGATGCGCACCGTCTCATCGGCAATCGCAGCTTGTGCTTGTTCCGTCGATGCTCCGACGTGATGCGTTCCATACAGGTTCGGCAGCTTGACGATGTCGTCGGCAAACGCTGCTTCGCCTTTTTCTGGCTCGGCATCGAAGACATCGAGCGCCACCCGCAGACCTTTTTCCTCGATGGCTCGTCGCAGCGCAGCGGTGTCCACCACTTCCGTTCGCGACGTATTCAGAAACAGCGCGCCTTTTCGCATCCGAGCAAACGCGCTCTCACCGACGAGTCCGCGCGTTCCGGGCGTATACGCGACATGGACCGTGACCGCATCGCTCGACGCACACAGCGCAGAGATCGTCTCGGCTCGCTCGACGCCCAGCTCTTGCGCACGCTGACTGGTCAGGCTGCGCGACCACGCGTGAACCTGCATGCCGAACGCTTTCGCTCGCGAGATGACCGCTTGCCCGATGGCTCCCGTCCCAATCACACCGAGCGTCCGTCCGTGCAGACCCGCCGCTTTGCTGAACTCTTTTTTGTTCCACTTCCCGGCGCGCAGCTCCGCCACTTGATCGGGCAGGCGACGGTCGAGCGAGAGCAGCAGTCCCAGCGTCAGCTCAGCGACGGCAATGGCGTTCTGTCCGGGACAGTTGGCGACGAACACGCCGCGACGGCTGGCGGCATCGATGTCGATGGTGTTGACGCCCGCACCGGCCCGAACGATAAGCCCCAGCGCCGAGCCTGACTCGATGGTCTGGCCGCTGACTTGCTTGCTGCGGACCACCAAGATGCTGACGCCGGAAATCGCCGTCGGTAGCTCGCTGGCGGAAAGCTGGGGACGATAGTCTACGTCGAGCCCCAGTCGGGTAAACGCAGATAGATGAGACTCACTGAACGCATCGGCAATCAGGATTTTCACGACGACTCCTTGGCGCTACCAGCTCACCACGACGCGGGCTCGCTCGAGATCTTGCACCGTGTCGATCTCTCGCCACGACTTCGGCTGGGCAATCGCGACGCTGTGAATCGGAAGCTGAAGGCGCGGCTCCTCGGTGATGAGGTCGTTAAACAAGTCGGTCAGATACGCGACCTCAAGCCGCTGCGCACGACCATACGGCGACGACGGGCCAAGCTCCGCAAGTCGCTGTTGAAACAGCGCGCGCAGCGTCTTTCCTGCGTGCGCCGACGCTTTCCACAGCCCGATAAACTCTCCGGCTGCTTGTTCGAGCGGAACGACCTTCTTGCCGACGCGACGAACCCGCTGCGTCTGCGGATCGACGTCGGCCAGCTCGGCCTCGGCAATCGGATGTTCGGTGCGGCCTTCGTAGACTTCAGCAAAGTACGGATCGACGACCAAGCTGATGTCGTGGCTGCTGCGCGACAGGGCTTCGCTGACCTCGGGACGATAGACGATGTCGCCGTAGCTACAGAAAAAGCCCGTCTCAAGCTCGTCTTGCGCGCACATCAGCGACAGCAAGATGTTGTTGTTTGGATAGTTGAAGTTGTCGACGAAGCGCACGCCGGGTTCGTGTGCCAGCGCAGAGGTCAGTCGATCCGCGAGATAGCCTCGGATGACGACAAATTCCGTGACACCGACGGCGCGAAGGTTGTCGATCTGACGCAGGATCATCGGACGTCCGGCAACTTCGACGAGGCACTTGGGACGATCGTCGGTGTAAGGGCTTAAGCGACGACCCATTCCGGCGGCAATCAAGATGGCTTTCATGTGGCAAGCTTCCCAATCAGGCTGTGAAAAGAAGCCGCCACTATGTCGCAAGTCACAGCGCCGGAGCAACCGCCCACGCACGAACGACGAACCACGGCTTGTCTCGCGCTGCTAGGATGTGCCGATGCCGGTTGAAGCGGTGCATCTGTCGGGACTGCTGGACTCTGTCGCGGAAAGCAGCCTGTGGGTCCGAAGAGCGACGTCGGGACCGTTCCATCGTGCGGCGCGTCTCGGGGCGCTGTTTGTGGATCTTCCCTATTTCGACCGGTTTTCGCAGGCGGTGGTTCGTTACGCGCTACGGACGGCGCAGACTCCGTCTGTGTGGGGCGATGTCTTTCATCAGCGAACGCCCATTGCGCTCGGCATCGCGCTGGCGGAAGCCGGGCATCAGCTTGCGCTGCAGTCTGCGACGGAAGCGGACGGACAGACGCTGATGGCGCTGTCGCTCGGGTATATCTCACACGCGGCGATGGATACGTCGATGCATCCGCACATCAATCGCTTGGCGCGGACGCGCGCGGCCCGCACGGGACTGTCCCCGAGCGTGGAACATCAAGAGATCGAAAAGTTCCACAGCCTGCTGTTTCACGAGCAGCGCTTCGGCACGGACCTGATGGGAACGCAGAAGATGCGCGCGTATATCGGGCTCGATGCGCACTTGCTCGGCGAGCCTGGACCGCTGTCCGACGCGGTGCAGCGTGCGATTGTGTCGCTGCATGGCAAGTCTCCGAGTCGGCAAGACTTTCAGCGCTACGCGAGCGGCTATGCGTCATATGCACGACTGATCGGCAATGCCATCGTCGGTCCGCGCATCGGTCCCAAGGTAGCCCGGGAAGCCGCTCGGGCCGAGGTCTATACCGCATTCGATTTTCCCGCGCGCTTTGCCCACGCGGTGGCGCTGTCTCGACGATATCTCG
>CALMML010000280.1 GCA_937868485.1 uncultured Myxococcales bacterium
TCGACCTCACAATGCGAATGCCGAGGCTATAGAGTCCACCCGATGCCGAGTTTTCTCTAGGGGTTCGACCTCACAATGCGAATGCCGAGGCTATAGAGTCCACCCGATGCCGAGTTTTCGTTACGCTGCGCAACGCGCGCAAGGGGCGCAGCGTAATCCCATGAGCCGCCTCGGACCACTCGATCGTCGCTCGCTGGCTGCGCCGATGGGCCGCTTGGATCCGTCACTGGCGACGCTTCATAGCTCGACTGATACCAGTCCCATACCCACTCCCATACGTTTCCGCTCAGGTCGAACAGCCCTCGTCCATTTGGGGCCCTTGTCCTCACGGCGTGCGTCTTGCTTCCTGCGTTTCCGCTGTACCAAGCCACTCCGTCCACTGTGTCCGAGCCTGCATACACCTTTTCTACAGGCGCTCTCGCTGCGTATTCCCACTCTGCTTCTGTCGGCAGTCGGTATCCCGTACACTTTGCTCCATTGGTCCATCCCACCGTCGTTCCGCTGATCTGGTAACACGTCGGTAGGTTCTCTTTTACCGATAGGGCGTTGCAGTATGAGATCGCATCGATCCAGCTGACATTTTCTACTGGAAGATCGTCTCCCTGAAAGTATGAGGGATTGCGTCCCATCAGGTTCCGATACTGCCGCTGCGTCACTTCGCTTTCCGCCATCCAGAAGTCTGTGGTCAGCGTCACCATGTGCTGGACTTCGTTGGCCAGTCTTCCAGCTTCCGTCGTAGGACTGCCCATGATGAAGACGCCTTTGGGGATCAGCTTCATGCTCGGCCTTACTTCGACTTCGGTCATGTCCTGCGCGAGGGATCCATCACTCCCAGTCGTCATGTCTATCGCGAAGATTCCCTCGTCCATGATGGACTCTCTTTCCATCAGAAACGGCGACCACAGACCGTCGCAGCCCATCGCTTGAAGCACTGCAATAGCCATCCACAGCCGCCACCTTCCCTGACTGGCTTTCATCTGCTTTGTCTTCTCTCGTCTTTTTCTTTGGACAGACTTTGCGTGGACGCGGCACCGAACAGGAACCAGCTCGGCAAGGACACGCGAGGGCAGCAGGAGTATACCCCGTGTCATTGTCTGGGCACCCCCGCCCCGCAGGTCGCGCAGGCGCTATACCGGAACCGGGGCAAACACCGACGCTTCGACCAGCTTGTCAAACTGCTGGGTCAAGCGAGTCGCCAGGCGAGGGTCATCGATCAGGACGCCTGCTTCGATGTTGCGACGCTGGGCTGCTTCGGTGAAGTTGGCCGAGGTGAGCAGCGTATAGCGCGCATCCACAACGACGACCTTGGCATGCAGGACCGCGCGGTGCTGGGCGTCGGGCGAAAGCGAGCGCGGATCGTAATAGAAGTCAGGAAGACGACGGCCTGGCCAGATCTCACGGCGAACCTTGTCCCCAAACTCTCGCGCGAGCTGCGCGGGAGTGGGCGTAGGCGGCGGCGTCGTCTTGTGGAAGGAAGAAGTCCGTCGCCGCTCGGGATGATGGATGTTGGCAAAGACGCGCACGGCAAGCTGCGGCTCGGCATCCATCTTCGCGGCCAGCTCTGCAAACAGGGCACGGGCCCGCTGCTGCTTGTCGATCGCAAAGGTGGCAATCAGCACCGATGACCGTGCTTGCACAAACAGATCCTGGACCACCACGGCGGTATCGCGAGAGTCAATCCGATCCAGCTCCGGGGGCGACCAGACAAACTGGACACGATCCGACATCCGCTGACCTTCTAAGCGCTCCTCTGCCAACATTCCTACGACGTGGGCGATGTGACGCGGCGTCATGCCCTCGCGTTCCATGGCGGACAGCGCAGCCAGCACCGCATCGAGCTGACCCAGCGGCACATAGCCCGCCAGCATCGACCGCGTGATCGGGGCCCGGATGTGACCACTGCGCAGCGCTTCCGTTAGGCTGGCCAGCGTCGCACGATTCAGGTCGCGTAGCGCGTGTCTCATGGCAGCTCTTCAAAGAAGGCCGCGCCCTTTGTGGCAACGGTATCCACCACCAGCGCGCGGTCTAGGTATTCGTTGCGACGCTCGCAGGAAGTCTCGGCAATCAGCAGACAGCCGTGACAGGCCGCTCCGTGTAGAAAGCGCTCCTCGTGAGGGTCCGCCGGATCATGCTGCCCGCACACGGGATCGTTGGAACACAGCCGCCCCAGCTCCAGCGCCCGCTCGATCAGTCGTCCGACGTTCTTGCCCATCTCGACCAGCCCGCCGAGGCTGCCTTCCGACCCCGACGTTCCGGTATACAAAAGGATGCCGTAGCCCGCCGATAGCGAATAGACGCGCTCACGCAGCGCACTGGCCGAATAGCCGCAGTCGAGTGACAGCGCCGTGATCAAAAGGTGCGACAGCGAGTGCAGCATGATGTACGGCACGGACGGAAACTCTTGCCTTCCTTGGCGGTGGCGCGACTTCCACTTGTCAAAGCCCGCCAGCAGCTGCTCGCCGCGACGCTTGACCGCTTCGCGCCGGAGCCAGGCTGCGATGGCTTCCTTGGAAAAGGACAGAAACACGCCTTCGCCGCGATGCTCGGTAGCGGGCAGCCAGCTCAGCTCTCGCGACAGCGGCGCGCGCTCGACTTCCAGGTCCAGCTCACCATAGATGTCCGGCATGATCGGCTCAAAGCGAGTAAAGCCAAGCTGCGCACTCACCTCGCGCAGGCGATGCACCAGCACCAAGCGGTCCAGCTTGCCCGCGACCTGTCGCGGCAGCAGCCCGAGCGGATGCCGTCGCGCATAGAAGTTTCCTTCCGGCTGGTCGTCCCCAATCGTGTCTTTTTGCATCAGCAGCGTCTCTAGCTCCGTCTGCTTGATGCTCTTTTCAAGCGGCGCGGCTCCGGCCTGACGCCGCTGCACATCGGCCCAGACCGCCGCGTCCGCAAAGCCTTCCAGCGCCACCTTGACCTTGTCCTTCTTGCGCTCACGCGGGATGTCCGCCGCCGTCTCGCAGTACTTCAAGAAGTCTTCGTAGACCCGCTCGACCGCCGTGCGCAGCGCATGGTCATGGTCCGGCAGCGAGATCACGCTGACCGTCTGCGCAAAGTAGGCATTCGATGCGGATCGAGTCAGCAGGCGGCTCGGTCGATCACAAGGACCGCGCACGCTTGGGCCCAGCCACGGGCTGCGTCCGCGACAGTTGCCGAGCGGCTTGGCGCGCTCATCTGCCGCTTCCGACAGCCTGCGCCGCTGGTTGCCCATCTTTTCATCGCGGACATAAATTTCGCTCAGGTCGTTGCCTGCGCCCCCTTCGTCCATCCACAGATCGCCGGTGCGCTCGGTCTGGTAGTCGTGGCGGACGAAGCCGTACCAGTCGATGTCGCTGATGTGACCGCGCACGCAGGCTTGAACAAACCGCACCGGCACCACCGGCTTGATCTTGCGATCGCGCGTCAGATAGCCGCCCTTCACCAGGCGATTCCACGGCAGCAGCGGGCGCGTCCGATAGACCTGCCCGCGAGCGTCCTGCCAGGTCTCTTCCACTTGGCCCAAAAACCAGATGGGGAACTGATACACGTCGATGCCGCTCTTGGGCGCTTGCGGCTCGCTCGATGGAATGGGCGGCGCGTACAGCTGTAGCTCTTTGGTCTTCAGCTTGTCCGACAGCCAGCCTTCCAGTCGCGCTTCGTAGACCCGCTCTTTGTCGCCTTTCCAGCCTTCCAGGCCGCCAATCAGCACCGAGTGCAGCGGCAGATCGAGCATCGCGCCCGGCCCAAACGTGGTCAGGATCTGGCTCCGCCGCAGCTCTCCGTGGGGCGGAATTCGTCTTCCGGGCTTCATCGCGCGTCCTCTTCTTCGCTGTCGATGGGATCGCCGTCCGGGTTGCGGAGCCACAGGTTCACCGTGGGCTCGACATCACGCAGGCTGCGGTGGGCTTTGAACTGCTGCGCTTCTTTGCTCTTTTTGGAAAGCTCCGGGTCGAGCGGCTCAAACAAAAGCGGTGGCGACTTGCCCAGCTCCTGTGCGTACTGAAGGTCGCCAACGTGAGACGCGATGTTCTGCCACGCATCCAGCAGGCCCAGCACGCGCTGCCGCACCCGCACCCGCAGCGCTTCCGCTTCTTCGCTGCCAAGCTGCGTGTCATGACCTTCGGCGCGGCGAGCCAGCACGTCCGCCACCGCGTTGAGCGCCGCCCGGTGCTTGTCAATCGCGAGCGCTTGGCGCGGCGCGGTCATCGCCGGAAATCCCAGGCGAGCCAGCGCGACCGTCACCGCTGCAATGCCGCGATCAATCGCGCGCGGAGAAAACGGCGTCACGCTGGTCGCTTCCACCGAACGATAGAAGCTGTCGTGCCAGGCGCTAAAGCGCTCGTAGTGGCTGCGGTCACGCGGACGATGCACGTTCAGCAGCGTCACCACCAGGCCGGGCCGCCCCTCATCGCGACCGACGCGGCTGGTTGCCTGAATGTATTCCGCCGCCGTCTTGGGCTGCCCCAGAACCACCATCAGACCGAGCCGCGTGATGTCCAGACCCACCGAGATCATGTTGGTCGCCAGCGCCACATCGACCCGCCCTTTTTCCGAAAAGTGCAGCTTCAGGTCGTCTTTGGTCTTGGCCACTTCGTTTGTGGGGACGCGGCTCGTCAGCTCGCGCGGCTCGCTCCAGCGGGTTCGCTTGGCAAACAGGCTGCTCGCTTCGTGTTCGCGCCGCCGCCTCAGGTGATAGTCCGACAGCCGGGTCCGCACTTCGTCTTCGACAATCCGGCGACTGCCGCCCAGCTCGCGCAGCGATCCGAAGTAGCCGAGCAGCGTCATATAAGGATCCGCCGGGTTGTCCGGGTTGGCATCGCCGCCGTTTTCATCCCAGGCCTTCTGCGCCGCCGCCATCAGGCACAGGTAGGTCCGAAGCAGCACCACCTTGATGTTGCGACCCTGCGCGGCGATGCCGACGTAGGTGCGCGGGTTTTGTTCCTGGGGCGACACCGTCTTGGCAAAGAACGAGTCGCGGCGGTCCGGTCCCGGCGGCGGAAAGATCGCGACCGTGTGGCGACCAAACAGCGCTTGGATCTGTCGCTCGGCCCGCCGCACCGTGGCGGTGGACGCGATGATCTTGGGCCGGGGCGAATCCCCTGCCGGATCGTGGCTACACAGCGCATCGATCACCGACTCATACAGTCCCACCATCGTGCCGAGCGGCCCCGAGATCAGGTGTAGTTCGTCCTGAATCACCAGATCCGGCGGTCCCAGCGGGCCTTTGAGTGGTGCGCCCTGGCCCGGACACGCCGCGCTGTAGAAGCCTTCGTCGTCGTAGCGATCGACCCGTCCGAACAGCGCCGCAGTGTCGCCGACCCACGGCAGGCTCGCGAACTTGTCCACCGTGGCGATCAAAAACGCGGGCAAGCGACGATAAATCGGCTCATCGACCGCCAGGATCGGCAGGCCGCGCTGCTGTCGCCGACTGTAAAACGCGCAGGCGCGGTGTTCACACATCACCCGCAGGTCGGTCGGCTGGTTGGCATTGGGCAGCAGCCGGAAGCTGTCTTTGGA
>CALMML010000281.1 GCA_937868485.1 uncultured Myxococcales bacterium
TTTGCGCAAGGGGGCCGAACGGTCCAGAGTGTGCGCATCGCCCGTGACCGCGAGACCAACCGTCCGCGTGGGTTTGCCTTTGTAGAGGTCGCGACCGACGCTGAAGCTGATTCGGCCATCAACGAGTGGAACAACAAGCTGCTCGCTGGCCGACCGGTTTTCGTCGAAAAAGCCCAAGAGAGGGCTCCTGGTGAGCGACCGGCTCCTCGTCCTCGTCCGCCTGGTGGTCCCGGGGCTGGCCCTGGTGGCGGTTTCGGTGGTGGCGGTTTCGGCGGTGGTGGCGGCTATGGAGGAGACGGCGGTGCCGCTCGTCCGATGGGTCCGCGTCCGCCGATGCGTTCCTTCGGTGGTCCCGCGTTTGATCCTGGTCCGCAGCGTGAAAGTGGTCGTCGTCACAACACCAAGCCCGATCGCAAGGGCAAGGAAAAGAAGGCGGCGGGTCGGCCAGCTCCCGAAGAGCGTGAGCGTGGCAAGTGGCGCTGGGACGGCAACGACGACTACTAGTCGTTCATTGTTCGACGGGGGAATCGAATGAGTGAGTCGCTGCTGAAGCTGCTATCGAAGCAGCGTAAGCAGGTGATCGGGCTGATGTCCGGTACGTCCGGCGACGGTCTTGACTGCGCGCTGGTCGATGTCTCGGGTCATGGGCTCGACATCCAGATTCATGGAGTCCGCTCGCGGACCTTTCCCTACGATTCTTCCGAAAAAGCCTTTATCCATTCCCTGTTTGAGCCGGAGCTTGACGCGCGTACGCTGTGTCAGGCTTCGTTTCGACTGGGAGAGCGCTTCGCCCAGGGCGTGCTCGACTTCTGCGCCGAGCTGTCGCTGGATGTTCGCGAGCTGGACCTGATCGGTAGTCACGGTCAGACGGTCTGGCATCAGCCTCCGTCGGCGTGTCGATCGGGAGAAGTTCCATCGACGCTACAGATCGGAGAGCCAGCGGTGATCGCCGCGCGTACGCAGGTGGTGACGATCGCGGACTTTCGGGTCGCGGACGTTGCGCTCGGTGGAGAGGGCGCGCCGCTGGTGCCGTACTGCGACTATCTGCTGTTTCGGCAGCCGGGTCGGCGACGTGCGCTACAGAACATCGGTGGCATTGCCAACGTGAGCGTGCTGCTCGATGACGCGGACTCGGTGGTGGCGTTCGACAACGGGCCAGGCAACATGCTGATCGATGCGCTGGCTCCGGTGGTTTCCGACGGGCAGCTTGACTTTGATCGCGATGGCGAGCTGTCGGCGCGCGGGCAGGTGCTTCCCGATGTGCTGTCGGCGCTGCTCGATGATGACTACCTGCGTCGCAAGCCGCCGAAGTCCACCGGGAGAGAGCGCTACGGTGTCACGTTTGCTGAAGCACTGCTCCGTCGCTATGCGCACCATGAGCCAGCGGATCTGCTGGCGACTGCGGTGGCGTTTACCGCGCATGCGATCGCTGACAGCCTGCGTGGGTTTGCGCTCGACGAGCTGATCGTGTCAGGCGGCGGCGCGCACAACCGAACGCTGATGGCGAGCTTGGAACGGCTGCTGTCTCCCGTCGCGGTGCGCAAGATGGATGCGCAAGGGATCGACGTAGACAACAAGGAAGCGGTGGCGTTTGCGCTGCTCGCGGTGCAGTCGCTTCACGGACAGCCGACGAACCTTCCGAGTGTGACGGGCGCGCGACGAAAAGCAGTGCTCGGGAAGATCAGCCTGCCGCCGCTGTAGCTCGTTACGGAAGCGAGCGGGCCTCGCGCAGTAGCTCAATTTCCCGACGAGACTGCTTCAGCGTATCGAGCTGCGCTCGCAGTCCGACATACATCACAAAGCGCGTCGAGTTTTGCCAGCTCAGCGACGGATCAAACGGAAAGCGCGCAACCTCCGTCGGAAACTCTTTGGGCAGCGCGGGATATTCGGGCACTTGCTCGCCGCGAATCGCCATCGCAAAGACGTTTCCTTCGGCAAACGCGGAGATCGGACCCCAAAAGTTGAACCCGACGCCCAGGCTCGACAGCAGCATGTAAATCGTTCGGTTCTGCGGCGACACCACCTGAATAAGCAGTCCGTCGGCGGGCTGACTCACTCGAGCGGGACTGGTCTGCGCACCGTGCATGAGCTGCAGCGCTCCGTACAGCGACACCTCCCACACCGGTCGATACAGAAAGTCACCGCCGAGCCGATCCCACAGCGTCAGCGCTCCGGCGTAGGGATCGGGCTCGTAGCCGCGTGCCAAGCGCAGATCGAAGCGTCGTCGCGGTCCGACGTAACCAAGGCTGACTTCCCCAGCAACGGTCAGCGTCGAAAACTGTCCGATCGAAGACTCGAGCGGCGGCGGGTGGAGGTTGCCGCGAATGCCATGCACTCGTCCGTCGATGGAGCAGCGATCTCCGGCGATAAGCAGCGGATCGAGCCGGACACACAGGTGCGGCTGCGCGGCGATGCCAAACCCGGTCTCGGCCCGCATCGTGAAGCGCTGATCGAGCTTGTATTCCCAGGCAGCACCGACGAAGGCATCGTGCGCTGGCTTGACCTCGCTGCGCGACAGCACATCACGAAACGTGCTCGAATAGAGCGCGCTCAGACGGTAACGAAGCGGAACTTCGACGCGATGACGGTTCCAGGTTCGGCCCAGCGCAAACGAAGCTTCCAGCGTCTGCATCGGTCCCAGCGTCGAAAAAATCGGCAGGCTATCGATCGATCCAAGGATCTCCAGCGCTCGCCACGACAGCCCGGCCCGCAGCGCAGATCGATCGCTCAACGAGTGCTGAAGCTCGACGCTGGCGCTGCTGGTGATGAAGAACTGACCCGAGGCGGACTGGCTGCTGGACGGTAGGTTTGGATCGCTTTGGCCGACCTGACCGCTGCGGGTATCGAGGGTGCGATCGAAGACATCGATGCCAGCGCGGGCTTGTCCGGTGATGCGGGTGCGACTGCTGAGCGTGTGCTCGCCGCGATAGTCGAACCCGAAGCTGGGCCGTCGCAAGATCGGTGTGCAGAGCTGCGCCGAATAGCCGAGCGAGAGCGCGAGCTGATGGCGAAAACGCTTGCTGTGGGCAAGGAATGCGACGGTGGCGCTGGTTTCTCCGCCGATGTCCCAGCCGGGATCTGCGCCGCAGGAGCCGGTGTCGTCGCCGGTTCCGTACTGTCCTGCGTTGGCGACACCGACGAACGTGCTGGTGCGAATTTCCCCGAGGAAGTCAAAGCGCGCAGCCTCGGCGCTGGATGCTCCGCACAGAGCGGCCCAAAGCGCACTGGCACAGAGCGCTCGTCTCATCCGTCCCTCGGCTGCCTCTGAACTGCTGCGTAGACGCTTTCCGCACCTTGGGCCCACGCTTCGAGAGAAAAGCGCTTTTCTGCGACGCGCAGTGCGGCTTGTCCAAACTGTCGGCGCTGCGTTTCATCGCCAACCAGCGACAGCAGCGCGCGATTGAGCGCCACCTGATCGCCTTGCGGAACGACCAGCCCGGTGACGCCTTCTTCGACGATCTCTCGACATCCGCCCGTCGCCATCGTCACCACCGGCACGCCGAGCGCCATCGCTTCGATCAGGTTCAGCGGCAGCCCTTCGTTGTGCGAACACGACACCAGCACGTCGAGCGAGCGATACGCATCGGCCACCTGTTCGACATAGCCAGCGAGCGTGACGTTCAGCTGTTCTTGATCGATTCGCGCTTGTAGCTCGTCGGCGAGCGGTCCTTCGCCAAATAGCAGCCCGCGCACCGGCAGACCCTGCTTTTTGAGCGACGACATCGCCGACAGAAAGTGCGCGTGACCTTTTTCCGGCGACAGACGAGCGACCATGCCGATCACGATCTCTGCGTCTTTGCACAGCGTGCTGCGCAGATCTCGCTGTCCGACGTGCCCACGCAGCCGCGCGATGTCGATTCCACTCGGCAGCAGATGCGTTCTCGTCGGAGACACTCCGCTCGCGATCACCTCGGCGCGATAATCACCGCTCAGCGTCAGGACCGCCGACGCGAGCCGCAGCGACAAGCGATCGAGCCGCTCATAGACGCGCACCCGCAGATCGTCGGGACGCAGATAGCCATGAACCTCGATGACGAGCGGCAGGCTCAGCATTCGACACAGCGGCGCCGACAGCACATCGGTCTTGAGCGAGTGCGAGTGAACCACGTCGGGCCCAAGCTGCCGCAGCATCGCAAACCAGGCCGCCACCAGGCGCGGGTTCACTTGGGCGGTGGCTTCGACGCGATGGGTCGCAATGCCGCGAGCGTTTAGCTCTTTTTCCAGACGATCCTGACCGTCGCCGAGCCGTGCTTCGTGACAGAGCAGCACCTCGATGCGATGCCCTCGTCGCGCCAAGATGGTTGTTTCGTCGAGCACACAGCGCTCTGCTCCGTAGATTTGGCTTGCCGACTGAATGACGTGGACGATGTGCATCGGGGAATCGCGTCTTAAGGCGACAATCTATCACGGCTGTTTGGAAGCGCTGCGCAGCCGTGCGGCTTCTGCTCGTTCGACGGCAGCCCGATGTAGCTGTCCGCTTTGGCTTTCTACGTCCGCGCGCACTTCGTGAAGCCGAGCGAGCAGCGCCAGCGACTGACCGTCCGCGATCGCTTGCTGAAGGATGCGACGGGCCTCGTCGAAGTGTCCCAGCTTGGCCACGATCTGCGCGTGGGCAATCGCCAGCTCCGGCGCGGGCTGGATCGCGATCGCGTGCCGGGCCAGCGAGTCCGCCACATCCGTCCGTCCCGCACGCAGCAGCAGCTCTAGCAGTCCTCCGACGAGCAGCGGATCGGTCACTCGCTGGGCCAGCAGCCCTTGCAGCGCAGACTCGGCTTCATCGGGACGACTGAGCGCCAGCGCCGCGCGTCCCAGCCACGCACATGCGTCGGGATCGTTTTTTTGCACCGCCAGCTGGCCAATCGCCAGCGCCAGCGCCCAGTCCGGTGTGGCTTGACCACTCAGCGCTTCGAGGAGCGCTCGCCGGACTTCCACCCGATCGGGCAGCGCCGGGACAAGCTCCGCCGGATCGCGACTCAGCTGAAGCAGCAGCCCAATCAGCCAGCGCCTTTTTTCCGGGTCTGCATCGGCGAGCAGCGGCGTCATCATCGTCAGCGCCTGCCGCCGGTGTCCGTAGCGTCCGAGCAGCTGGGCCGCCGTCGCGCGCGCCAGCAAGTCCGACGGATGCTGCGTCAGCGCTCGGTTGATCCAGCGCATCGCATCGGGATGATCATCTTGCACGAGCCTCGCCGCCAAGATCGCCGACAGATACGAATCGAGCGGATGTCGACGGAGCGCCTCTGTGGTCTTTTCGATCAGCAGCTCGTCGGAAACCTGGCGATCGGTGACGAGCCGAAGCAGCGCTTGACCGTCTTGCTCGTGACTCGGCGCGTGGAGGTGAACCCACAGCGACAGTCCCAGCGACGCAAGGCCCGGAATCAGCAGCCAGCGTGCGCGCACGTTCCAGTGTGGCTTCTGAATCAGCGTCGTCAGAAGCAGCGCCGAAACCATCAGCGCTCCCGTCGCTAAGTTGAAGTCAAACAGGTTGTGCGCACCGAGCGACAGCAGCGCAATCGAAGCAGCTCGACGAACCGGCGACGGCGCTTCGCTTCCGTGTTTCCAGGTCCGACGCAGCGCGCCGGCCATCGCCAGCCCGAGCAGCAGCACGAGCCCGAGGCCGACGATCAGCCCGTAGTCGAGCAGCACCTGAAGCCACTCATTTTCCAGGTAGGCAAAGCGCGTCGTGACCGAAACCTCGGGCGCGACATCCAGCGCCGTTTCGAGCGAGCCTCGTCCAATCCCGAGCAGCCAGTGACCTTGGGCCAGCGGCAGTGCTTCTCGCCAGACCCAAACCTTGCTTCCCGGCGTCCACAGCCCACCGGACAGACCTGACTGGACGCGCAGCCACAGCGCTTTGCCCGGTCCGACGAGCAGCGTCAGCGCACCGAAGACCAGCGACGGCATCACCCAGCGCACAAGGCGGCGGGTTTGCTCGTGACGATTCGGCGCATCGGCCCACAGAAGCGTCACAAGCTGCGCAGCCAAGCCACAGACAATCCCGGCCCGCGACAGCGTCTGCAGCAGCGTCAAGTTGAGCACAACAAGTGACAACAAAAGTGTCACTTTTCGGATCACGCGCTGCGTCGGGGCAAGCTCCAGCCACATCCCGAGCGCCAGCACCGCACCGACTTGCACAAGCGCGGCCATGTGGTTGGCGTTTTGCAGCACGGCGGGCCACAGCGCGCGACTCGAGCCGTGCGTATGGACCGCGAGCGGGGGCGGCAGCGGCAGACCGAGCGCCGACAAGAGCCCGAGCAGCGACAAAAGCACCGCGACCAGCACCACCATCCCGCACAGCCGCAGGCTATCGCCGTGCCGTCTCCGCAGCGATGACCATGCCAAGAGCAGGCTCAGCGCACCGAGCAGGCGCGCACCTTCATGCAGCGTCTCCGCCGGATCGAGCGACACCGGCAGCGCCGCGTCACCACCCAAGCCTGTCATCACCTGCATCAGCGTCGCGTTGGTTCCAATCGGCATGTGCTGACGCAGGCTGACCGGCAGCGGCACACACTGAAACAGCGCCCACAGCACCGCGACGAGCAGCCACGGCGCAAACAGTGAAATCGGCACCGGCTTGTCACTTCGCGCTCGCACCACCGCGAGCAGCCCGCACAGCGCCGTCAGGATCAGCGTCGCTGGACGATCGACCGTGCCGCTCCACAGCACTGCGAGGAGCAGCGTCGGCAGAACCCACACAATCAGCCTGAGCTGCTCAGATCGCAGCGTCACGGTCGCGCGCCGAGGCGAATGTTCGCCCATCTTCCCGAACCGTCGTCGGTTCTTCGTCGCTTGGACCAGGCAAGACCGGCGCGGTCACAAATCGGACTTTGCGACGGAAGACCTCGGACATCAGATCGGCTTTGCGACGGGCCGACCACAGCTCAAGCTCTAGATCGCTGCCGCTCGGCGCGGCCAAGGTCAGCTCGATGTCTTTGCTTTCGATTCGTACCCGCACCGCGCTGATGATCTGTCGGTTGGTGCGATCCAGTCCGTCGGCCACTCGCAAGATCGACGCCAAGACCCGAATGCGGCGACGCTGCGATTCCCCGAGGCTGACAAAGCTTTCGTGCGTGTCCTTCGGCGTGGCTTTGCGGTGATAGCGCACGCACTGCGCCAATATGTGGGTTTCTTCGACGGTAAAGCCCGAAAGCCCGACGTTTTCGATGAGGTACTGCGCGTGCTTGTGATGCTTCGACGCTGCAATGTAAAAGCCGATGTCGTGCAGCAGCGCCGCGTATTCCAGCAGCTCTCCCTCGGAGTTTTTCAGCCCGTGCAGCGGCCTGAGCCCACGAAACAGATCGAGCGCCAGCCTCGCGACGTGCTGCGCATGCGGCTCACGCGCCTGACAGTGTCGCTGTAGCGCCACCACCGATCGTCGCCGGAGATCAGGAAACTCGTCGGAAAGCTGAATGTCGGGACGGTGCTTTTGCGCGTAGTCAAAGACCAGCCCTTCGCGCAGTCCGGCCTCGCACAGCATGTACTGGTCGGCGTGAAACACTTCGAGCAGCGATCGCACCAGCACCACGCCCGGCAAGATCGAGTCCGCTCGACGAGGATCGAGACCCGGCATCTTCAGCCGCTCAGCGGGCGTCATCGCAAACAGTCGCTGCTCCAGCGCGTAGATGTCGGAAAAGCGCACGATGCGGCTGCGTTCGCTCTTGTCTTTGGCGACGGCAGGATCGGGCTTTGTCGTCAGCGGCGCGGTACACAGCTCGGCCAGCGCGCGTCCGGTTCCCGCACTGATGGCGACGAAGTCAAAGCCGATGCGCTGAATCGGTGCCGCGATCTTTTCGAGCGAGCGATGACACAGCTCCGCCAGCTGCGCGCGGGCATCGATCGTCGGTAGCTCCAGCGAAAACGACTGAAGCAGCCGCAGCACCCCGAGCTTGAGGCTGCGCTGGTAGTACAGCTCACGCGCGTCGCAGACCATCACCTCGACCGAGCCACCGCCGATGTCAAACAGCAGCGCCCGTCGAGTGCCGAGCGGCAGCACCGAGCGCGCGCCCAGGTAAATCAGTCGCGCTTCTTCGTCGCCGCTGATGACGTGCAGATCGATGCCTGTCTCGTCACGCATGGCCCGGACGAACTCACCGCCGTTGGCGGCTTCTCGGGTGGCACTGGTGGCGACGGCGAGCAGCGCATCCACTTGATGGCTGTCACACAGCTTGCGAAAGCCGCGCAGCGCCTCGGCAGCGCGGGCAAACGACTCGGGGGAAATCACGCCGCTTTGAAACGTCGAGTCGCCGAGCCGAACCATGTCTTTTTGGCGATCGATGACCTCGACCTGACCTTGCGCGTTGATCTGCCCGATCATCAGGTGAAACGAGTTGGTTCCGCAGTCGATGGAGGCGACCTTCATGCGCCGTGCTCCAGCTCTGCGAACCGATCGAGCCCAATCGGCAGCGGACGATCATCAGCCACCGTCGAACGAGCCCGGCCCGCGCGTCCGTTGTCGTCGGGCTTTTCATCCGATTCATCGTCGGAGTGTGCGCCGCTGTCTCTCTTGGTTCCGACCGTGCCTTTGGGCAGCTTGCCGAGCAGTGCCAGGTACAGATCACTGCGCTGCGGCTCGCCACTGCGAATCGTGCCCGGCTGGGTGTACGCGACCCAGACTTGATGCTTTTTGTCGATCGCCAGCGTCGGCTCTGCCGCCCCGTACTTTCCATCCAGCAGCACGAGCTGTCGCGTCCGCTCGACGACCGGCGCGTGCAAAAGCAGCACCAGCGCTTGGCTCTGCTCGTCGATGTGCTGACAGGCCAGAAGCAGCCCTTTGGCAATCGGAGCGGGCGACGAATAGCCAAGCGGACTGCGCGCGCTCAGCTGACCGCTCGGGAGGTGCAGCTCATAGATCGTGCTGCCGCCGTCTTGCTGGGCCGAAAAGAACAGGCTGTCGCCCCACGGTGCCCAGACCGGATGACCGAGCCGCGCCCCCGGCAGGTTGGGAATGCTACCGATCAGCAGCTCGTGACTGCCTCGGCTTACGTCGTAGCGCCACAGCCGCAGCGGACCCGCCGACTCTCCGTCATCGGCCAGGTACGCCAAAAACCGGCCATCGTGCGAAAACGCTGGGTCGCGATACAGCCTGCCGTCGCCACCAAGCAGCCGACGCGGCTCTGCATCCCCGGCACTGAGCAGCCAGATCTCGCAGGTGGCCCCGACCTGACGACCGTAGGCGATGCTGCCGTCTTTGGCGATCGTCCCGTGCCCTTCGACTGGACCTTGCAGCACCCGCGCGATGCGACCTTTGCGATCGGTACACAGCCACTGCGACTCGGGCCCGCTCGACAGCGCGTGCAGGATCAGCCGACCACTTGGCGAAAGCGTCGGTGCGCGGTGGTGAAGCTGGCCGGCGGTCAGTCGACGCTGCTTGCGCAGGTGCAGATCGCGGAAAGTGCCCAGATGCGGTCGCGTCATCGCTTCATCCTTTTGGAAAGTGCGCCGGAGCGGCTGTGCGCTTCGGGGCTGGCCAGTGCGCGCATCGTAGCGAGCCGAGCCCCGCAGGAAAAGGTCTACTTGGGCGGCGGGCCTTCATCGGGATAGCCGTTGGCCAGGTCTTCCAGCGTCAGCCGACGGCTCGCTTCGGGCGACAGCTCGTCTTCTTCGTCCGTAAAGCCTTCGAGCGACTCTCGGTCATCGAGCACCTTGGCCGCCGCCGGTCCCTGCGCAACCTGAATCTGTCCCACCGCCGTCGTCGCTTGCTTGCGAAGCTGGCTGTTCATCCAGGCAATGAAGCGCACCGGGTGGTAGTGCCAGACCACGAAGTCTTTGGGCAGGCCGACCTTTTCGCCCAGCTCCGCCGTGTACCACAGCGTCGGCTTGATCTGGTCACGGTAGAGCTTTTGCCGCGCCAGCTTGGGCATCGCCCGAAAGTCTTTGCTCTGCAGAAGCTGCGCTTCCCAGTCGGGACTGTCGCCCCACTCGGACTGAAAGCGCACCGCCAGCTTGCGTAGCTCGGTGCGGCCTTCGTCGTTTTGGAAGAAGTCGCGCAGCTCTTTTTCCGAAAGGACCCCGTCGCCTTTTCCCTTGGGCTTGTCGATGGCGGACACGATGTCGCGCGCGTCGCAGAAGTGACCGCCGGACTTGCCATCCACCGACGTAAAGTAGCCCGCTTCCAGCTTGGCGGCGATGTCGTCGGGGGCCATGACCTCGACGTGGATCTGGCTTTCGTAGCTACCGGGAGGCCCGGCCTGACCGATGTGACCAATCAGCTCGCCGCCCGCGACGTCGATGTCGGGATAGAACACGCCGCCCGCTGACATTGCCGACCAGAACGGCTTCTTTTCCGCCTCGGCAAGCCACGCCGTGCGACCGCTCTTTGGCTCCTCGCGCTCTAGGTGCATGTAGAGGATGAAGAACAGCGTCTCGACGCCCGCCAAGCGAAAGTAGTGACGCATCAGCACGAAGTTCGACGATCCCGTCGGGACATCATCGCCAAAGCGCGCCGCCACAATGCGACCGGGGAAGGGCGTAAACACCGACGACGACTGCGGCAAGTTCAGGTGAATCCCGCCATGCCACAGCCGCGACCGCCCAAACGGCCCGACCGGGAAGTAGCCGCCCATCGCCTCTTCTTCGTTGTTGCGATACAGGGTCTGGCCTTGCTGCTCGGCCACCAGCGGGTTTTCGGCAATCTCGGGAGGCTTGGGGCACTCGTTGTTCTTGTCCAGACAGACAAACCACGTCGAGCTGACCCGAATCTTTTGCGCCAGCCAGCGAAAGTCAAAGCAGCCGGGGTCCCACTTGTTGTTGGTGACGTGGTAGTGCCCGATGTAGCCCGCAAAGGCGCGCGGGTCGGCCATCCAGGTGTTTAGGATCTGGCCGTTCCACTCGGGGAAGACCTGCGGCAGGTTCGGCAACAGTCGCGCCAGCGCTTTGCCCAGCGCCGCCATCGCCATGTACTGGTCGGGCGCGTACTGCCACATCCGATAGCGCGTGTTGTGGACGACCATCTCGGCCACGTCACGGCTGAGTCCCCGCTTGCGATAGAAGTCGGGGCCGTCTAGCTCGATCTGGCCTCGGTTGCACAGCTCGACGCCGATGGAGATCTCGTTGACGCCGGACGCATGAAACGCACCGTCGGCCAAGTCCAGCGTCTGATAGATCCAGCCGTTGTTATCGACCAGGAAGTGTGCCGACAGGCCGCGCTCGTCGTGCAGAACGTGGAAGCAGTCCGCCGAGCTGGCGCAGCCGTCGTGGTGCAGCACAAACTGGCGAATGATGTCTTGCAGCCGTCGCAAGTCCAGACGCTGACCACCCATCAGCCGTCGCTCGCGGTAGCGGTATGGCGACTTGCCCAGGCCCTTGGCGGGTCCAAACGGCAAGATCCCCGGCGCACCGCCGCCCTGGCCTTTGTAGCAGCCGAGCCGGTAGGCGCTAAAGTTGGGGTTGTCGTAGAAGTTTACGACGGGCCAACCGATGTTATAGGCACGCCCGCAGACGATGATGTTGCCCGATGGCGCAAAGCGCGCTTGCTGCTTGCCTGACATGCTCTGTTCGTCCTCGCCACTCCCCCGGCGCATGCGCGCACTCAGAGGACAGCACCCCTAGCGTACCCAATCCCGCACCGAATCGGGAGAGCGATAACGCC
>CALMML010000282.1 GCA_937868485.1 uncultured Myxococcales bacterium
TTGCGGGTGGTCGGGGCGGGGGGGTCGGACGGGTGGTTGTTTAAGGGGTGATCGTACTCGTGCTGGATGGGGCGGGCGAAGAAGTCCTCGGCGTCGATGGAAAACGGCTTTCCGTCGAGATCGAGCGCCGACACCTTGAGCCTTAGCGACCGCTTCACCGAGATAAACACGCCGGGGAAGGACAGGCAGCCCTCATCGCGGACGTCGGTTTCGGGCGACAGGTCTTCGAGCACGGGATTGATAAAGACCATGGGCGGGTCGGTGCGCTCACCCCCGGCGGCCAGTGCTTCGATGATGAAGATGCGGTACGGCGAGCCGACCTGGATGGCGGCGAGTCCCGCGCCGTTTACGTCGCACATCGTTTCCATCATGTCTTCGACCAAGGTGCGGACCTCTTTGTCGATGACCTTCACCTCTTGGGTGGGCTGACGAAGAAACGGGGACGGGAAGCGAACAATTTTCAGCAGCGACATGAGAGGTCCAAAACCTACCCGCTTCGCAGCGGTCTTTCAATTTGGAACTACGATGCCATGCGGGTGGCGGCTGCGCCTTGGGCGCAAGCTCCGAGCGGGACTTTGCACCGCGATGCGAGCGACGAGCCGCTTAGGCCTGGGCGCCCGTCTGGGGATAGCCGTGCTGGCGAGCGCGCTCTAGGTTCCAGCCCAGGCTGCTCTGCTTGGCGATGAGCTTGTGGGTGGCGGGACCGACGACGCCATCGACGTCGTAGCCGAAGATCACCTGCAAGGCGATGACGACGTTGTGGGTGATGTCGCCAAAGTGACCGTCCGCTTCCAAGCTGAAGCCGAGCTGGCGAAGCTGCTGCTGAATGGCACGAACCGATTCCCCTTTGGACCCTTTGCGAAGCACGTCCGACATGGTGGCGACTCCTTTGCGATGGCTAGATGACTGCCGGTTCATCGTACCATGGGGCGCGCGGGTGGCTTTGCTGCGGGTCGGTGGGACGGCTGGGCCTGCGCGGCTGCACCGGGCTGGGTGCGGGTGGCTGCGGCAGGGTCGGAGGGGCGTGGTAGACTCTGCGTCGGTCGGTAATTGGCAGGAAGGACGCGATGAGTCAGACCGTTTCTACGCCGAAGCAGCTTGGACGCTACACCGAGCTGACACTGCTGGGTCAAGGTGGCATGGGCGCTGTCTATCGCGCCTTCGATCCGTCGCTCCAGCGGACGGTGGCCATCAAGGTGATGCTCGGGCAAAACCCAGAGTTTCTGGCGCGCTTTGAGCGTGAGGCCCGCGCGGTGGCCAAGCTGTCGCATCCGAACGTGGTGCAGGTCTACGACTTCGGGCGGGATGAGCAGAACAATCCGTACTTCGTGATGGAGCTTTTGCCGGGGCGGTCGCTCGATAGCTTGCTCAAGGAAAAGGGGCCGCTGCCCGCGCTGAAGGTGGTGGATGTGCTGCGCCAGGCGGCAGAGGGGCTGCAAGCGGCGCACGCGGTCGGGATTGTCCATCGCGACATCAAGCCGCACAACCTGATGCTGGATGATCAGGGCAACGTGAAGCTGGTGGACTTTGGCATTGCCCGCGACATGGCTTCGACGGAAGAGCTGACCTCGACGCAGGCGACGCCAGGCACGCTGCACTACATGGCACCGGAAGTGCTGTCGGGTCAGGCCGCTGATGCGCGGGCCGATATCTATGCGCTGGGGCTGGTCGGGTTTCACCTGCTCGCGGGCAAGCCGCCGTTTACGGGACAGAGCGCGGTGGCGGTGGCGATGAAGCAGATCAATGAGCCGCTGCCGGACCTGCGTGACGAAGTGCCGAGCGTTCCGGCCTCGCTGCGGCGGCTGATTGAGCGGATGACCGAAAAGAGCGTGGGCGCGCGGATGCAGAGCTGCTCCGATGTGTCGCGGGAAGCGTCGCTCATCGCGCATGAGATCCTGTCGGGGGCCACGGAGCCGTCTCGTCCGCCGGTTGCTTCAGGCGGTTCGCGTACGCTGATTGCGGCGGCGGCGGGTCTGGGGCTGACGGTGGCGCTGCTCCTGATGCTGGTGGTGGGCAAAGGGGCGCGGCGAGGTGGACACAGTGGGGAGTCGGTGCGCGCGGTGCCAGAGCGGTCGGTGGGGCAAGGCGTGGTGCACTCGGGCATCGCGCCAAGCGGTGCGCCAGCGGCTCCCCTGCCGGGACAAGTGCCGTCGTCACCGGAGACGCCCTCCGCGAGTGGTTCGGAGTCTGTGCCGAGCGCGCCCAGTCCGCGTACGGAGCCTGCCAGTGCGCTGCCGTCCCCGATGACGCGATCGAGTACGGGGCCGCTGCGGGTGGCGGTGCTGAAGTTTCGCAACCTGGGCCAGGACGCCGAGCTTCTGTCTTTGTGCGAAGGACTGGGCGAGGTGCTGCTCGATACGTTTTCGAACAGCCCGGCGGTGCGCAAGCGGGTCAAGCTACTGGAGCGCAACCAGTTCGATGAGCAAAACCTGACCGAGCTGCTGCGGAGCAAAGAGGAATACCTGGACAAGGCGAGTGCGGCCAAGCTCGGCAAGGTGATTGGTGCCGAGGTGGTGGTGCAGGGCTCGTTTGAACGACAGGGCAAGCTGCTGCGGGTGGTGGCGCGGATGACGTCGCTCCAAGACGGTGAAGTGCTGGACTCGATGAGCGAGGTGCTGCCGTATGTGACGGCGAGCGAGCGGCTGCGGGTGGCGGAGATCGTGGCGGAGCGGCTGCGCGGTCGCTTGATTGCGCTGGCGGGCGGATAGTCGAGCGCGCCCCCGGGTTTGCCAAGACAGCCGCAGGTGGTTAGCATGGGCAGCGTAATGAGGTCGCTGCTCTGCCGATTCTGGCTGCTTGCACCGCTGCTGCTTCTGTTTGCACAAGGCTGCGGTGGCTTGCGTGCCGATGGGGGAACGCTGGGCGAAGCGACGACTAGTTACCTGCCCGCAGAGGCATCGGGATCGGAGCGGCGCGCAGTCGAAGAAGATGCGACGGTTGAGTCCGATGACGATGATGACGACGCCAAGCGGGATGGGGATGTCGGCTCGGAGCGGTCCGCGCTGGATCAGGCTCCATCGACCGTGGCTCCTCAGCCTGCGCTGCTGTTTCGCTGGCGACACCGCCGAGTAGATGGTGGCCTGTCTGCGCTTCAGTTTCGACGGGTCGCATTGCCCTTACGTGGTCCCCCATGTGGCGGAACGGGCGAGTGCTAATGCGCCAGACCGGATCACGGCAGCGGTCGTGGTCCTCGCGGGCCGATGTCAGGCCCGGCGCGATGGCTGCTCGCTCGATCGAATTCGGAAGCTGGGGCGCACGATGAAGGTCGTACGCACCCGCTGACGCATCTTGTGGATGGGAACTCCCGAGGCCGGGTTGGCCAAGGAGAACGTCATGGGGTCTGCGGAAGAAGAAGAAGAACATCACGAGCCTGCGGGGCATGGTCGCTCCCAGCTGCTGCTGCACGCGCTGGCTCATGCGGCGCACTATCTGCCTGCTCAAGCGCCGCTCGAAGTCTTTGTCCATCACAACACGCTGCATGCCTTTCAGTCGCTGCCGTTCTATGACGCGCTGACGGTGGCTGGGCGTCGGCTGCGGGCTCGGATGTTTCTGTCCGAGTCAAGCTATCGCGGGGCGCTGCATCGGGGACGAATCACCGATGCGGAGCTGCGTCGCGTGCTTTCGTCTGCGCAAGCGGTGGCGCGGCCTGCGGACTGGCCGGAGCGGCTGCCTTCCCCCGAAGCACTGGCGTTTCTGATCATGCGGCACGGCCTGCACGAGACAACGGCGGCGGGACTTGAGTGGCTGCTGACAGAGACTCCGGCGATACAGAAGCTGCGGGACGATCTGCCGGATGCGGCGCGCAAGCGACTTCTGTCGGTGGCCAATGCGGACTCGGTGTCGGTGCGGCCTGCGAGCGAGGCGGCGACGACCGAAGCGCTGTGGCAGGCGTGTGCAGAGCTGGCTTCGCACGCGCAGCAGCCGCCGGAAGACAAGCCGGAGCCGCTGTTCTTTCGGGAGCCGCTGTGGAGCCTGTCAGGGGAAGACCCTTGCGAGCTGGTTCATCAGACGCTGATTCCGCTGGCGGCGGCTTTCCTAGACCGAGGCGAGGCGCAGTGGCCGATGCCGGACCGGATGCGTGGCTTTTACCTGGTCTGGGAAGACATCATGACGGCGGGCTTGGTGGTTCGTCCGGCGTGGAGTCGTCAGCTCGGGCGACGGATTCGTGCGCACCAGCGCGATGGCTACGACGCAGAGCATGAGGTGCTGGATCTGCTCGATGAGCTGGGCATTTCCGACGCAGAGCTGGAAGAGTACGTGACGCAGACGCTGCTCCACCTGCCGGGCTGGGCGGGCATGTTTGCGCGGCTCGAACAAAACAGCGACCCGATCATGGCCAACCGGGCGAAGGTGCGGCTCATCGACTTTTTGGCGGTGCGGCTGGAGCTGGACGAGCTGGCCTTTTCCGACATTGCTCAGCGGCTGGGCTACGACGGTCCGCTCAAAGGGCTGCGCGGGTGGCTTCAATCGCAGATGGCGGTCAAGCAGGCGGAATCGGTACACGGAGCGCTGGGCTGGTCGCTGTTTCAGCTGATGCAGCTGGCCGGGCAGCGTCCGCAGGATCTGCGACAGCTCAGTCCGCAAGAAGCGCGGGCGCTGGTGGGCTGGGTGATGCGCTTTACAGAGTCGGTGCGGCTGCCGCTGTGGCACGACGCCTACGAGCTGCACTATCGCGACGAGCTGCTCTTGGGGCTGACGGCGAACCGAGCGGTGCGGGCGGAGCGGAGCGGGGCGTCGTCTCCTTTGCCTGCGACGATTCAGCTCCTGTGCTGCATGGATGATCGCGAAGAGTCGCTGCGACGGCACTTCGAGGTCTTGTGTCCCGACAGCGAGACGTTTGGCACGGCAGGCTTTTTCAACCTGGCGATTGCCTATCAGGGCATTGATGATCCGTCGACGTTTCCGCTGTGTCCGGTGGTGGTGACGCCGCGTCACAAGATCGTCGAAGAGCCGGACGAGCAGCAGGTCGAAAGCTACGCACGCAGGCAGCGTCGGCAAGCGCGCTGGAGTCGGCTGACCGGGCTGTACAAAGAAGCGTCACGGTCTTTGCTGCTTGGCTCGGTGCTGACGGCGGCGAGCGGGCTGTGGTCGGCGGTGCCGCTGCTGCTGACGATCTTTGCGCCGGGGCTGGCGGCGAAGATGCGTCAGCGGGTGAGCAAGCGGCTGATTCCCGAGGTCCGTACGCACTTGTCGGTGCGTGGCGAAGAGACGTCTGCGGACGGTGCGCTGATTCAGACCGGGTTTTCGATTCCCGAAAAGGCGGATCGGGTTGCGACGCTGCTTCAGAACATCGGGCTTACGCGCGGCTTTGCGAAGCTGGTGATCATCTTGGGGCATACCTCGCACAGCGTGAACAACCCGCACTTTGCGGCGTATGCGTGTGGAGCGTGTGGTGGTCGCAGCGGAGGTCCCAATGCGCGGCTGTTTGCACGAATGGCCAATCGCAAGCCGGTGAGAGAGCTGCTGCGCGCGCGTGGCATCGACATTCCCGATGGCACGCGCTTTGTCGGGGGAGAGCACGACACCTGCGATGACACGGTGCGGCTGTTCGAGGAAGAAGAGGTTCCGACCGAGCTGCATGCGGATCTGTCGCGGGCCAAGGCGCTGTTGCAACAAGCACTGCTCGACAATGCGCGCGAGCGGGTGCGTCGCTTTGATGCGGCGCCGCTTGGGCTCGGGGCGGTGGCGGCGCAAGCCCACGTCGATGAGCGCAGCGCGGATCTGAGCCAGGCGCGGCCAGAGCTGGGTCATGCCACCAACGCATCGGCGATCATTGGGAGACGGGCTCTGTCGAAGGATCTGTTTCTCGATCGACGGACGTTTTTGATCTCGTACGACCCGACGATTGATCCCGACGGCGCGATCTTGGAACGAACGCTGGTGGCGGCGACGCCAGTCGGTGCGGGCATCAACCTCGAGTACTACTTTTCGACGGTCGATAACCAGCGGCTCGGGGCGGGAACCAAGCTGCCGCACAACGTCACGGGGCTGTTTGGGGTGATGAACGGCGCGTCGAGCGACCTGCGGACTGGGCTGCCCGCGCAGATGATCGAAATCCACGAGCCGATTCGGCTGCAGCTCGTCATCGAGAACCGACCGGCGGTGCTGGCGGCCATCTTGGAACGACAGCCGACGGTTGCAGAGTTTGTTCTAAACCACTGGGTGCAGGTGATTTCCGTGGACCCCGAATCGGGTGAGCTTGCGGTGTTTGTGCCGAGCGTGGGCTTTGTGCCGTGGACGCCGGCCAGTGGCAGAGGCTGGGAATCGGTGCCGACGACGGCTTCGTGGCATGCCTATTACGCGGGGCATCGCAGCTTTTTGCCTCCGGCGCGGCTTGTGGCACGCAAAGGCAAAGTCGCCAAGCATGACGGCGTGAAAGAGGGAGGCGCGCGATGATTCCCTCGATGACGATCTGGAGCTTTGCGGCGATGGCGCCGGCTTGGCCCGCGCTCTGTGCGCTGCTGATTGGTGCGCTGGCGTTTGCGCAGAGCCGTCCGCGTGAGCAGGTGGTGGTGGCGCTGACTCACATCGCGCTGTGGCTGACGCTGGCTTCGATGGGCGCGGGGACGCTGCTGTGGCTTTGGGGCGGGCTTACGCCGGTGGATCTGCGGCTGTTTGACATCTATCGAAGCGGTGACTACGCGCTGGAGCTGCGGCTGTACTTTGACCTGGCGAGCGTGGTGGTGTCGATGGTGGCGGCGGTGCTGATCTTGGCCACGAGCCGCTTTGCCGAGCGCTACCTGCACCGCGAGCCGGGCTTTCTGCGCTTCTTTGTGCTGATGCTGACGTTTGCGGCGGGCGTGATGCT
>CALMML010000283.1 GCA_937868485.1 uncultured Myxococcales bacterium
ACCCTGGAGTTTCTGTTCGAGCGCACCCCCGACGGCAAGCCGCACTTCTACTTCATGGAAATGAACACGCGCATTCAGGTCGAGCACCCGGTCACCGAGATGGTCACCGGCATCGACCTCGTCTGCGAGCAGATCCGCATCGCCGCTGGACAGCCGCTGCCGATCGATGTGCTCAAGGAAAAATCCAAGGCGCGCGGTCACTCGATCGAGGTCCGCATCAACGCCGAAGATCCCAAGACCTTTGCGCCCTCCCCCGGTCGCATCACTGCGCTGCACATGCCAGGCGGTCCGGGCGTCCGCATCGACTCGCACATCTATCAGGGCTACGTCGTGCCGCCGCACTACGACTCGCTGATTGCCAAGCTGATCGTTCACGGCGACGACCGCATGATCGCGATTGCCCGGCTCCGCCGCGCGCTCGACGAGTTCATCATCGAAGGCATCAAGACCAACATCGACTTCTTCCGCCGCCTCGCTCACAACGAAGACTTCGTACGCGGCAAGCTCGACACCCGCTTCATCGAACGCATGGGCTAGGCCAGCGATCATCCCCGCCGCATCCCGCTTTGCGCCCGCCAAGACTTCCATCATCCCTGCCGCATCCCGTCCGTCCTATAATGACGCGGGGGGCTTAGGGAAACGGAACGCCCATCGGCTCCCGCGTGGCCAAACAGTAGGCAAGGAGCTGACCGATGAACGTGTGGAAGATCGCAACCCTGGGTTTGACGCTGGCCCTGACGATGGTGGTGGGCCGTGACATGGTCTCGCGCGCGGGGGCCGAGCCGCAGCCGCATATGCGCTCGGCGCTGGGATCGCTGGAAGCAGCGCTGGGACAGCTACAGAAGGCGACCCCAGACAAGGGCGGTCACCGCGTCAAAGCGATCGACCTGACCAAGGACGCCATCGAGGAAGTCAAGAAGGGCATCGCCTTCGACAACCGTCACTAGAAGAAGAGAGAGTCTTTGCGGGGAGGCTTGGGCGCGTCGGCGGGTCTGTTCTGCTCAGCCACGGTGCGCGAACCCGGGCTCTCATCGTCATCCGCGTTATCGAGCGGCGTCGCAATCTGTCCGGCGCGCTCGACCGCAGCATCGTCACCGTAGTTTAGGCAGTTGTCACAGCGCTTACACAGCGGCGGTGACTTGTCGCCAAAGTATTCCAGCAGCAGCTGGATCCGACAGCGCGTCGAGCGAGCAAAGCTGATCATCGCCGCCACGCGGTTGCGATCGCCCTCTCGTCGCTTGCGATACGACTCAGCCGCGCGACCCAGCGACAGCTCGTCCGCTTCCTTGCCGGTCCAGGTGTAGGTCTGGTTTGCCCCTTCGGTGAGCAGCTCCATCTCTTTCAAGATGCCCAGCACCACCCGCGACTTCGACTGCGAGGTCTCTGCCGCCAGCGCCAGCTCTCGGATGTTGTCCGCTCCGTTGCGCAGCGCCTTCCACACGTTGAGCACATCGCTGCGATTGGGATACTTGCCCGCGACAAAGAAGCTCTGCACCTGCTCGTCTTGCGGGTTGTACAGCAGGATGCAGCGACTCGGACGACCGTCACGGCCCGCTCGGCCCGCTTCTTGGTAATACGCTTCGAGCGAGCCCGGCATGTTGTAGTGGATGACCGCGCGAATGTCCGGCTTGTCGACGCCCAGACCGAACGCGTTCGTCGCCACCATGATGCGCGGGTTGTTGCGCATAAACGCCTGCTGTGCGGAGTCGCGCTCGGCCTTGCCCATCTTGCCGTGATACATCCCGACCTTGAGCCCGAGCACCGGCAGCGCTCCAGCAATCGCTTCCACCGTTCGAATCGTCGAGCAGTAGATGATCACCGAGCCCTGGACCTTGCGAATCAGCCGCAGCAGTCGCTTGACCTGCGCCTTTTCGTCTGAGGTCTCGCGAACCTCGAAGTGCAGCGACGGTCGATCGAAGCCGGTGTGGGTCCGCTCGGGATCGCGAAGTCCAAGCTGCGAGATGATGTCATCCGCCACTTCCGGCGTAGCCGTCGCAGTGAGCGCACAGATCGGCGGTCGTCCCAGCTGCTCGGCGGCGCGATCCAAAAACAGATACGACGGACGGAAGTCGTGACCCCACTCGGACACGCAGTGCGCTTCGTCGACCACAAACAGGCTGACCTTCTGACCGCCCAGCTCTTCAAGCAGGCTGCCTGAGGCCGCACGCTCGGGCGTGACGTAGATGATCTTGCGCTTGCCGTCTTCGATGTCGTCGAGGGTCTTGTTTTCCTCTTTGGTCGTCAGCGTCGAATCGAGCCGCGCAGCCACCACGCCCGTTCGCCGCAGCTTCTGCTCTTGATCGCGCATCAGCGCCAGAAGCGGTGACACCACGACCGTCACGCCCGGTAGCTCAAACGCCGTCAGCTGATAGATCAGCGACTTGCCTGCACCCGTCGGCATGATGCCCAGCACATCGCGTCCATCGACCAGCGCGCGGATGGCCTTTTCTTGACCAGGACGGAAGCCCGACAGCCCAAACTGGCGCTGGAGACGGCGAATGATCCGCCGCATGACCGGGTTCTTCTCTTCCTCAATCGCGGGCAGCTCGACCGGCGGGCTCTTCGGCGCGGGTCCTTGCGCTTCCTTGCCTTTGAGCTTCGGCTTGGGCTTGCTCTTGTCGACCGCCGCTTCGGTGCCGCGCAGCGCAGCGGCCCGATCGTCTGGCGTGGACCAGAACTGTCGAGCCACTTCCGTGATAAGCGCCGCCAGCCGTGCATCGTTTCCATCCGCAGGCAGAAGACCGAAGTCCACACGCAGCCCGGCAGGAATCTGCGGCGGACTGCGCCACCAAGGTGCTTCTTCCACGACCGCCACCGGGCTTGCGACGGGCGAAGCCGACTCAGGCAGCGAGACAGGCTCGATGACTTCGACGGGCTCCGCCGCCACCGGGGCAGGCGCTACCTCTTTTGCGGACCAAAACGCCGCAAACGCATCTACAGAAAGAGCTTCGGGACGAGCGACGCCACGCGCCAAACCCCAGAAGGACTCGAAGGCGCGCTCATCGCTGTGCAGGACCGAAGGGTCGGTTGGTTCTTGCATGTTTCCTTAGAAGCCGCCGCGAGGACGCACACATAGCGACCAGTCGCCCGGCACCGCAACGGAATCCCAGGCGCGGTGGACGTTGAGCCACTCCGTGCTGCAGCGACCGTACAGCAATTCTGCCGCTTTGGCCGTCGCGTAACGCGCATCCTGGAACGTGGTCGTCTTCGTGAACAGCTGGGTGTTGGCCAAGTGGAAGATGCGCGCGGCCTTTTCGATGCCGATGGCCTTGACCTCGGTGGTGGTCTTTGCGCGCGGGTGCTTGCCGCCAGCCGACAGCAAGTAGAACGCCAGGTTGCCGATGCCTGAGTTGGTGTGAACGCCACCATTGTCGCCCGAGCCGGGCATGTTGCGCTCTGGGTAGTAGTCCTTGCTCATGCCGTCTTTGGTCGGATCGTTCATCAGACGAAGCGCACCAATCGAACCAAACAGCAGACCCGCGACGTCTTCGCCAATCTTCCAAGCATTCGCAGACACGGTCCAGGTCGCCGGGTTGCCCGCAGCACTTCCCCCCGAGCTTACCCAGACCTCGGAAGCCGCTCCCATGATATCGGACATCGCTTCGTTTAGCGCGCCCGACTCGTCCAGGTACTCAAGATCAGAAGTGGTCGAGGTCACGGCGTGCGTCATCTCGTGCGCCGCCACGTCGTAACCCAGGGTCAGATCCTTGAGCGTCAGGCCCAAGAACCCACCGTCGCCGTAGACCATCTGGTTGAACGGATCGGGAATCCAAGCGGCATTTTCACCGCTGCAGCCCATGCCAGTGTCGAACGTGCCGTGGATGCTCGACATGATCAGCGAGCCTTTGCTGTCGTACGAGTCGCGGCCAAACATCTTGTTGTAGAACCAGTAGACGTTGCCGCTGTGCTGGTAGGCGCGCGTGCCCGCAGCGTCGGTGGTGGTGCCGCCTTCTTTGGTCAGCAGCGTGCCCGGCAGCTCCGAGCCGTCCTTTAGGCAGACCTTCTTCAGGTCGTAGATCTCGCGGTTGAGCGCCGTGTAAACCAGCGAGTGCTCCGACAGAACCTGACCGTCGACAGCGCTCACGTACATCTTCACAAACTGACGACCCTTGGCCGACTGATAATCGACGCGCGACTCATAGACCAGCTTGGCTTCGCCTGCGCGATCGATGAACACCGACAGAACCGGCTCAGCCACCGCGCGACCGGGACCACGCGACGCCAGCGCCTTTGTGATCGCTTCGGCACTCGACAGCGCGACCGTCTCTTTCAGCGTCAGCTCCGGCTCCAAATGACCGAGCACGCCTTCCACCAGACCGTCTTTGCCAAGCTGAACGACGACCTGACGACCGACGACCGGCATCCCGGCATGCTGCTGCGCGAGCTTGATGAAGCGGTTGCCTTGCTCATCTGTGCCATCGGACACAACGCTCAGCGTCGATTCTTTGGCCAGTCGATAGCTTGCAGCGAGCGCGCCGTGGGTCAGCAGCTTCGCCGCATCGGTCGCCGACGAGACGCGCACAGTGGCAGCCATCTCACCGGACAGATAGCTCGGCGTCCCGTCGGAATGAACCTGCGCTTCACCAAACCCGAGCGGCGCAAACGAGCCACCTTGGTTGTGAATCAGCGGCTCTTCCGTTTGACCACAGCCAGCGGAAACCAGCGACAGCGCGGACACCGCCATCAGCGTACCGAACAGCGAACGACGACGAACAGAGCGCGAGACACTCGGCTCCGACACGGAAGCCGACGATGAGGAAGCGAAAGACGAACGACGCTGAGTCATAAGACACTCCTTTACACGTTGAAGGCAAGGTAAGCGGAGGAAGCGTTGAACCGACCCAAGGCTCGGGCCAAGCGCGCAGCAAGCCTATCCAAACCGCTGCCTGAAAAAAGAGAGATTTCGCACGCTTATGTAAGACAAACCGGGCGAAGTTGCTGCTTTTTTGTGCCCAGGGCGCTTCCCGCATGACGAGGAAACGACTTCTTTCCGAAGATGACCCTGTGTTAAGCTGATCGGACCTAAGTCTGCTTTCGACCTAGCCGACGAGACTTTAGACAGGAGACCCAGCATGAGCGCGAAGACGTGGGCACTTGCCCTTGCTCTGGCCGCAAGCGGTGCGTTTACACCGCTCGCACAGGCCAGCGACCACGCGGACGGATCGAACTCGGTGACACCGCCGCTCAACAACACCGCCCGTGACATCGCCGACTTGTATTCGTGGATGGGCGTCGATGAAGTCAACACTTCGCCGCGCGTGTTCATGGTGATGACCGTCCAGCCCAATGCGCCCAAAGCGACTGCGGTGTTTGACACCAACACGCTCTACACCTTCCACACCATCGCCAAGGGCACCCTGTCAGAAAAGAGCGACGGCCTTCCCGAGCTATCCATCGTCTGTGCGTTCAACGACGCGACGCCCATCGGAACCCAGACCTTCGAATGCTGGGGCGGCGACGATGAATACGTCAAAGGAACGACCTCGACGACGACCACCAAAGGCTCGATCCTGAGCCGCACCGGCAAGCTGCGCGTATGGACCGGCATTGCCAACGATCCGGCCTTCTTCAACAAGACGGCGTTTAACTCCACGGTCACGACGATCAAGTCCAGCATCAACGGCTGGAACCGCGATACGGCGCAGTGTGCAACCTCGGGCGTTGGCTATAACGCAGCGACGCTCCGAGCCGGACTTTCCACGGGCAACACCGACGCATTCACCAAGCAGAGCGTGCTCGCGATTGTTGTCTCTGTGGACCGCGCCTACCTGACTTCGAACAACTCGAAGCCACTTGTCGGCGTCTGGGCAAGCACCAAAAAGCGGATTCCCAAGTGAGGCCAGCCATGACGAAGAACATCCTTGTATCCGTGATGCTACTCGCTGGCCTTTCCAGCGGTGGCTGTGACAAAACGGGACTCAACTTCGAGCCCGTTGCCTTTGAAGTCTTTGACCTCGGTGGCGTCGACAGCGGAACCACCTTCATCCCGGGCCGTCCGCTCGCCGATTCGATTCAGTACGATCGCGTCGGTCGTCCGCTCGTCAGCACCATGCTGGTCAATCCATTTGGTCTGGCCAAGGACGTCAAGTACCCCGACGAGACCAAGGACATCTACAACGCCGCAATTCCGATGAAGGGCTGGACCCCGTACTCGAATCAGCCGTACATCCAGAGCAACCTCGGCGTGTGGGACAGTCTCGACGCAACCTGCGGCAATCAGTCGGGCGCCGACGCAGCCGTTTCCCAGACGCGCTACGCCAAGCTCGGCGACCTGCTCACCGACGATCGTCTGTGGGTTGATACCAGCAAGAGCGCCTGCGTCAAGTACATGGCCGTCGAGCTGAAGTTCCTCAACGTCCCGACGGTGGACGACTGCGGTGGACGCTCGCCAGCCATTGACGCGGTCGATCAGACCTACACCTTGCTGGTTGGTGGAACCGCCACTGTGTCCGACGGTGTTGCTCAAGACCCAGACGGTGTCCCGTCGACCAGCACGTTCCCGTTCCTCAGGGACGCGCAGTAATCCCCGACCCTTTGTCCACCTGAGCGGCTGGTTCTTCAGACGGAGCCAGCCGTATCGTCACGCGCTTGCCCTGCCGCTGAAGCTGCACTTTGCGCGCCGTCACGAGCGAAGCCAGGTTCTTTTCCGTAAGCGCAACGCCCTCGACCACAAACGGAATGACCAGCCGACAGACGCGATAGTCCGAGCAGCCCCACGCGCTCTTGCCCCAAATCAGCGACGCGGACTGACAGCGAGGACAGACGAGCGAAGGCTCTACTCGAGTCCCCGGCGACGGACGCTCCTGCTGCTTTCGTTCGCCCTTCGGCTTCGCGATCCGACTCACACTTGCTGGACGAACGCCCCGCTCTTTCGTCGTCGAGGAAGAAGCTCGCGACGGACGCGCACTGCGCAGATTCGTTCGTCTACGTCCCGTCGAAGAATCCCTCACTGCTGGCGTCGCAGCCTGTCCCGTGTTCACAGCGATCGCTGCCGGAGTGGGTGCCGCGCGAACCTTCCCAATCAGCTGCTCGACGTACGCGACAATGCTGGCCATAAAGTCTTGCGCCGAGTCTTCGCCCCGCGCCATCCGATTCAGTCGCGCTTCCCACTGTCCGGTCAGCTCCGCCGACGCCAGGCTTGCTTCCGGCAGCTTGTCGATCAGATCCATCCCGAGCAACGTCGGCCACAGCTGTTTGCCTCGTCGCTCCACATATCGTCGAGAAATCAAGGTCTCGATCACCGCCGCACGCGTCGCCGGAGTCCCCAGCCCCGAGTCCTTCATCGCCCGTCGCAGCGCTTCGTCTGATAGCTGCTTGCCCGCGCTTTCCATCGCCGACAGAAGCGACGCATCACTAAATCGAGGCGGCGGTCGTGTCTGCTTGGCCAGCACCGAAAACGAACCATGCAGAACATCTCCCTTTTGCAGACGAGGAAGCGGCTGATTGCGCAGGGCTTCGTCGTCGTCCGAGCCATCTGATTCCTCAGCGCTCGACCGACGCTTTCCGTCAGACTCCCCGTCAAAGCCCGCGACTTCCTGCCAACCCGCGATGAGCCGCTGCTTTCCTTGCGCCACATACCGATCGGGAGGCGTCGGCAGCCCCGTCAGTCGTCCGTCTGAGTCCGCCACAAGCGCTCCGCCCAGCGCACTCCCTTCCGCTTCGACGCGCACCGTCACCGTCGTCTGCGCAAACTCCGCATCGGGAAAGAACACCCCCAAAAAACGTCGCACGACCAGGTCATGCAGCTTGCGCTGATCGACGCTCAGTGCTGCCAAGCGAGCATCCGTCAGCGTCGTCGTCGTCGGAATGATCGCATGATGATCGGTGACGCGCTGATCCTGAAAGACCCGACGCGGCGGCGACACGTCACGTAGCTGATTTGCGAACGCTGCGTACGTCTTGGACGAACCAACCGCCGCAAACAGCTTCGGCAGCAGCGCGATCACATCCCGACCCAGATACCGAGAGTCCGTCCGCGGATAGCTCAGCAGCTTGTGCTCTTCGTAGAGCCGCTGCGCCTCGCTGAGCGTGTGCTGAGCCGACCAGCCAAAGCGACGGTTACAAGTCCGCTGCAGCGACGTCAAATCAAACAGAAGAGGCGGCGGTTCCTTCAGCTTCTTTTCGTCAACCGAATCGACCACGATCGGCGCTGGCCCATCGCGCGTCACAAGCTGCTCCGCCAGCGACCGATCAGCCAGTCGACGATGCTTCCCGTGCTGCCACAGCGCCGAAAATGACATCGCCGATGCACGCTGCTCGACGGAACGAAGCTGTGCTTCCACTTCAAAATAGTCCTGCGGCACGAAGCTGCGGATCTGATGCTCTCGCTGCGTCAAAATTCCCAGCGTCGGTGTCTGCACCCGCCCAAGAGAACACAGCACGCTCTGTTCTCCGCGCCGCCAGACCGTCACCGCGCGCGTCGCATTCATTCCCACCAGCCAGTCCGCTTCCGAGCGACAGCGCGCCGCCCGAGCCAGATCGTCAAACGCTCGTCCCGACTGAAGCTGCGCAAGTCCTTGCGCGATCGCATGCTCTGTCAGCGACGAAATCCATAGCCGTTCGATGGGCAGACGACAGCCCGAAAGCTCGTAACAGAGACGAAAGATCAGCTCGCCTTCACGCCCGGCATCACACGCGTTTACCACCGACGAAAACGAGCGATCAGCAAGCAGCGACTTCACCACCTTCCACTGCTTGTACGAAGTCCGAATGGGACGCAGCTTAAAGGGCTTCGGCAGCATCGGCAGACGGTCAAGCCGCCACGGCTTCCACGCGGCGTCGTACTCATGCGGCTCACACAGCTCGACCAAATGACCAATGCACCACGTAATCACATAGCGGTCACTTGTGAGCGCCCCGTCGCTACGACCCGATACACCCAGGACCTTGGCCAGATCCCGTGCGACCTGTGGCTTTTCCGCCAAGATGAGCTTGCGCACCGCCATATTCGCCCTCCGCGTCCTGCATGGGCCGCAGACCGTAGCAGCATCTGAGCCGGTTCGCCAAAGAAGGGAGCCCCCTAGCGAGCGAAGTTTCTTGACACTACTTTGAGGGAAACACTAAAGATACCGACAGCTTTTGCAAAGAAGTGTTTGGAGGATCCCTTGGCAAACGTCCAGTCAGCAGAGAAACGCAACCGTCAGCGCATCAAGCGCCGCGCCCGCAATTTGCAGCACCTCGTTCCGATGCGCACCCGAGTCAAGCGTGCGCGTACCACCCTCGCCAGCGGCAAAGCCACCGATGAAGAGCTTCAGGAGACCGTGATCGCGGCTCTGCGTCAGCTCGCTCGCGCTGCCGCAAAGGGCGTCATCCACAAGCGGACCGCCTCGCGAAAGATCTCGCGACTGACGCTGGCGCTGAACAAGTCGGCAGTGGATCGCAAGGCTGGCTCGTCGGCAACCCCGAAGAAAGCCGTCAAGCACAAGGGTCCGGCCAAGGCTGAAGTGAAGGCTCCCGCCAAGGCTGAAGTGAAGGCTCCCGCCAAGGCCGAGACCAAGGCCCCCGCGAAGAAGGCCGAAGAAAAGGCCGCCGCTCCGAAGACTGGCCGCACCAAGAAGGCTTAGTCATTCTCTCGACGGAACGCTCCGTCGATCTCGCAACCCGCCTCGCTCTTCCTTCCTACGACATTCCAAACCACTGCCGAGCCGATTGATTACGGCTCCGGACGTAGTTCCTTGCGCGAATCTTCTGGCTGCACGACGACAGGATGCATTCCCGTCGGCTGATTTCCAAGCTGACCGCTGTTCAGACGCAGATATACGCCGTACAGCGTCTCCAGACCGGGACGCGCTCGCTTCGCCACAATGTCGTGAACCAGCGACACCAACTCTCGATTGAGCGGCGTCGGCACCCCATGTTGCGCCCCACGACGCACAATCTCTCCGTTTAGCCAGTCGATCTCGGGCTGACGACCGCGCTCAATCGCCACCGCCATCGAGCTACGCATCCGTCGAAACTTCAGCCCAATCGCCAGCAAGATCGAGTGCTTCACGAGCAGCGGCAGCGAACCCAACGATTGACGCTTGTCATCGTCGGACAGCGCCAGCTTCGCAATGTCGATCGTTCCCGCCACTTTGGTCAGACGAATGCCTTCGCAGTCAGCCACCGCACACAGCTCTCGCCATACTTCGAGGACAATCCGACGCACAAAGCGATGCGACAGAAGATGACCCAGCGTGTCACCACCGATGGCCCCGAGCGTGCTCGTCGCACAGTTGATCGCCAGCTTGCTCCAGCGCACACCTTGCAGATTGTCGACGACCTTGGTCGGAATGCCCCGTCCAAGCAGGGCGGCAAGCTGGTCCAGCTCGACGTCCTGCTGACGAGGAACCAAGCGTCCAAGCTGAAAGCCTCCCGACGAGGTTCGCTGCGAAAAGCCCGGCTCTAGCAGCGTCGCACCAAAGCCAACCACACAGCCCACCACCGAGCGATCGCCCACCACCGACGCAGCGTGCGACTCTGGCAGACCATTTTGCATACACAGAATCGGCGCCGACGGAGTCAGCAGCGGCTGCACTTCGCTTAGCACATCCTTCAGCGTCGTCAGCTTCGTCGCCACCAAGCACAGATCGTAACGACCATGGCTGAACAAGTCCCCAGCCTTCACCGCCGTCTGAGACAAGCGCTGCGACCACTCTTTTCCGTCGAGATCACGAACCCGAACACCGTGCGTAGCAATTGCTCGACTGATCTCTGGGTTTCCCGTCACCACTGTGACGTCGCCACCTGCCCGCGCCAGCTCTGCCGCTGCAATCCCACCAATCCCACCACAGCCCACAAGGAGCACCTTCGGTTCGCTTGCCATCGCGTTTTGCCTCTTTTCCGTCGGAGTGAGCGAGTTCTACTCTGCCCCAGCCTACACGTCATTTCAAGCGCATCTCCGACGAGAAATTTCGCTCAAATTGGCCGGACAATCGCGCCAACTTGAAAAAACCGAGTCCTTGTCGAGAGCTAGACGGTGCGCTCAGCATGCGCTATGGTGCCCGCCATGCACGAGAAGCCCTTGTTTTCCACGTCGGCAGCCTTTTACGACGTGGACGGTACGCTGATAAAGACCAACATCGTCAACTCGTTTGCGTACTACGCGCTGAATCAGCCCACGCCGCTGCGCTCGGCACTCAAGGGCCTACAGACGGCGGCTTCGATTCCATTCTTTGTCGTCGCAGACAAGGTGTCGCGCAAGCTCTTCAACGAGTTTTTCTATCGCTACTACGCCGGTCAGCCCGAGGATCGTCTGATCATCCTCGCCGAAGATCTGTTCGAAGAAGTCATTCGTCCGAGCATCTTCCCCGGAGCGCCCGACCTCATCGAAGAATCCCGTCGAGCCGGTGTCCGTCAAGTGCTCGTCTCGGGAGGACTCGACTTCACCGTCTGGCCGCTCGCGCGCTATCTGGGCATTCCCAAGACCGACGTCATTGCAAACCGGCTGGAATTTAGCAAAGGCTACGCGACCGGCCAGCTCTGCCCTCCGTTCGTCGGAGGAGCCACCAAAGCACCGCTGATGCGCGACTTTGCGGCCCGTCACGGCATCGACATGGGCAAGTCGTGGGCGTATTCGGACAGCTATTCCGATTATCCAATGCTCGCCGCCGTCGGTCGTCCCACGGTGGTAAATCCCGACCTTCGCTTGCGGCTCGTCGCTCGCTCGTACGACTGGCCGATCATCGATCTTCGCTAGACCAGCGCGCTGGCTCAGCACCAGCGCGGCATCCGTCGCTACACAACCACTTGCAGACGGCGACGGAAGTCGTAGCTCAGATCTGAGTTCGGTCCCAGCAGCCCAAACAGCGCAGCCATGGCCTTGCGTGCTCCATCGTCGCGGAATCGACGATCCCGTGCCACGATGGCCAGCAGGCTTTCCAGCGCAGCCGCAAAGTCTCCCTGTCGAGCTTGTCCCGCCGCAACCACGTATCGAGCCGCCGAGTCTTTTTCGTTTTCGGACAGACGCTGCGCGGCGACCTGAGCTCCACCGTCTTCGTCGGAAGCTGCCAAGAAGTCAATCACCGTCAGTAGTTCCTCGGCGCGATCGTACTGGGCACTGCGAGGATCGACCTGTGCAATCAGCCCGCGCACGACGGTCAGATCGACGCCCCCGATCAGAAGCTGCGACTCCGCCAAGAGCAGCCGTGCTCGACTGGCTACATCCGTCGGCAACGCGGTCGTCAGAAGCTGCTCAAGCTGCTGCGCGGCCTCTTTCGGCATTCCGTCGGCAAGCAGCTTCGCTGCGTCGCTCACTTCTCGGTCACCTTCGCGTGGAACAAGCTGCTGGATAAACTGCTCGATGAAGCGCCCGTCGCGAGCCCCAACGAACTCCGACACCACCTTGCCTTGAAAAAACGCCTTCACGGCAGGAATGCCAGAGATGCGAAAGCGCGCCGCAAGCTCTTGCTGTTCGTCGGTGTTGACCTTGGCCAGCAGCACCTTTCCAGCCTGCGCATCGACGATTTTTTCCAACATCGGCGTCAGCATCCGACACGGCCCACACCAAGCAGCCCAGAAATCGACCAGCACCGGCACACTGTGCGAGCGTGTCAGCACCGTCTCTTCAAAGTTGGCGGTGGTGGCCTCGAACACAAACGACGAAGTGGTTTCCATGCCGCGCCTTGTATCACAAGCTGCGCGAATCCGCTTCCTACCGCGTCAGAAACGCCGACACCGCAAGACCGCTGTCATCCACGCCAGCCAGGACAAACGCGGCTTCTGGACCGTTTAGCGCGTCTCCAAGCGCCCACAAGCCAGACACCGCCCCGGCAGGCGTCGAAATCGACCGAATGTGCCGATTGTTCAGCGCTGCGGCACCGATGTGGGCAGATGTTTCATCACACACCACGACAGCGGAGGCAGGACTTCGCGCCAGCAGGTCCGTCAGGGCCGAAACAGCGCTGCCGGCATGAAATGACTCGTCCGTGGCTGTAAGCGACGCCAGCGATGAACCGGAAGCCTCGCGAGTCAGCCACAGAGCCACCGCCGAATCGACAAGCGGAACCGACGATAGAACGGGATGCGAGACCTCGACGGCAACAACCAAGCAAGCGGCGGCTTGCTGCATGCGCAAAAACATCGCCGATTCAGCCAGCGCGCACAGTCCCGATGTCGGTCCCATCGTCACCGTCAGACCGGGTCCACGCAGTCGATACAGGATCGATAGCTCTCCATTTGGCGACGACGGCAATGTCGAAGCAAACAAGCGAGGACTCGGCTGGCCGTTCAGAAACGAGCGATAGTATTCCTCGTCGGTCTTGTGACAGCCCATCATCGAACCAAGCACGACGGCAACTTCGTCGGGAGGAACCTCACCGAGCAGCGCTGGAAACTGGGCAAATAGGTTCGCCACGACGGCAACCGACAGACCACACAGTCGATCCATTCGCACGATCGGTGCGCGCAGCTCCATCACGCTCGACTCCGGCAGCGCTTCTATCAGCGAGTCCGACGACGAAACCCGCAGCCGTGCATAACCACGCAGCTTCATCGCGAGAGGACTCCGCCTTCGTCGCCCGACGCAAGCACCACTGCCGCATTTTCACCACCGAAACCCGACGTCGTCGACAGAACATATCGAACCGCGTACGCCCGAGGCGCGCCCATCACCAAGTCCAGCTCAAACGACGGATCTGGTTGCTCCAGTCCAGTGGTTGCCGGAATCTGCTGCCGACGAAGCACGTGCGTTGCCATCACGGCTTCTAGCACCCCCGCCGCTCCGAGCGTATGACCGACGGAGCCTTTGATCGAATTGACCGGAACATGACGAGAGCGATCGCCAAACAGCAACTTGATCGCCCGCGCTTCCATCTGGTCATTAAACGGCGTTCCCGTCCCATGACTCGACACAAAATCAATGGCTTCGGCTGCTACGTTTGCGTCGGACAGTGCACGCTGCATCGCCAGCAGTGCGCCGCGACCTTGTGGGTCTGGTGCGGTCATGTGATGCGCATCTTGCGACAGCCCTGCCCCGACGAGCCGCGCCAAGATTTGTTGACCCCGCGCACGCGCCAGACGCTCCGATTCGAGCACCACGCAGGCCGCAGCTTCCCCCAAGTTGACGCCGCTCCGCCGAAGGTCAAACGGACGACAGATGTCTGGACTCTGCGCACGGAGCAGACGGAAGCCACTTACCACAAACGGCTGAAGCACATCGACGCCACCGCACAGCACCACGTCGCACAGATCGTTTCGTAGCCACTGTAACGACAGACCGAGCGCACTGTTGCTGGAACAACACGCCGTCGAGATCACACGAACTCGTGACGCAGAAAGCGCTGTCGCCAATCGCTGCGCAGGGAGCGCACAGCCGAAGTCCACAGGCGGAATCTCCGACGATGGATCTTTGTGCAGAGAGGCCAGCGCGGCCAGCCACGGTGCCTTTTCGCCCAGCGTCGTTGCGACACAGACACCGACGCGCAGCGAGGCTCGTGCACGCGATGAAGCCAAGCCAGCTTGTTCCAGTGCTTCGCTCGCCGCATGACGAAGAAACGAAGTGGCCCGAGGTCGATCCGACAGCAGAGCCTGTCCGTCGCGATTGTCTTCTCCCGGAAGCGATGCAGCAACGAGCGGCCCGACATCAAGCGGAGTTCCCGACAGTGCAGGCAAGCATCGCGCAGCCGACTGTCCAGCGAGCAGACCGGCAAATAACGCCGAGGCCGTGTCGCCCAGGCCCGTCAGCGCCCCAAGCCCCGTGATCGCAACCCCAGACATCATCGCTCCGTCGCTGGTTCCGATGAGGGATGAAGACGAAGCGGCGCGGGCTCCGTCGTTGGCTGCAGCGGCTGAAAGAAGTCGAAGAACTGATACCACTGCGTCGGATAGCGACGAACGATCTGCTCATACACCGCGACCAGCTGATCCATCGCGCGCTGAATGTCTGCGTCTCGATCGCTCGTTTTTTCGACGAAGATGGCCGGACCGACATGGTGAATCAGCTTGGGTCGATCGCCACGGTCGTCGATCGCAAAGAAGCTAGGAATCAGCGGAACATCGGTCACTCGTGCCAGCAGCACCGGGCCCATCGGAAAACGCACTGGCTGCCCGCACATCTGAACCGTCACAGCACCGTCGCCCAGCACGCGATCAATCTGCATTCCGACCAGCGACTTTTCGCGCAGCACCTTGGCAATCGACAGCGCCGAAAACGGCGATCCCGTCGTGTAAATGATGCGAAAGCGATCGCGAAAGCGCTGTTCCCACTGCTGAACAAGCGGGTTGGGCTCCTCGGCGCGGGCCATATAGAACGTCGGAAGCTCACGCCACTCCGCCAGAAACGGACCGACTTGCCACAGGCCAATGTGTCCCGTCGCCATGATGCCGCCGCGCTCGCGAATCAGCTGAACCAGCTCCGGCGTACGTCCGACGGACTCCACATCCATCGACAGAGGCCGCCCAAGATGAATCTTGTAGCTGTCGGTCAGCATCTGCGCGTAGTTGCGAAACAGCGCAAGACAGCGACGGTGGGTTTCCCAAAAACCGGCAGGCCCGAGCACCGCGGCCAGGTTGTTTTGCACCGCCTTCCGCGCCTTCCGAATCAGAAAATAGAAAATCCCGCCCCACAGCGGCATCGTCAGCCGCTGGAGCCACGTCGGGATGTGCTTGATACCGCCCAGCATGAGCCGTCTATAAAACGGCCCTTCGTAGCGATGCTGAAGCGACAGTGCGGTCGAGGACGGAGCGTTCGACATCGTTAGTAGCAGCGGCCAATCCTTTCGTAGCCGCTGATGGCCCGGCAGGTACCGAGTCCGCTTGCGCACAGAACTTCAGAACCGCCGTCGGGAGGAGTACCGCCATCGGGCGGAGTTGGCAAGGTGCAGTACGGTCGGCACGTCGCATCGCGTCCGCTTCCCGTCACGCAGGCAAAGCCGCTCTGACAGTGATAGGAACGCTCGCACGGACTATCGAGGTCGCCCGTCGCACTTCCATAACGCTGCTTGGACCAACAGACGGTGCCCGTGTTTTTGTCGTCGCCCAGCACGTAGCACGATAGCGATGAGCCATCCTTGGCTTTGCCGCAGCCGGTCTGAGGGAACACCGGCTCACACTTGTCGGGACGAGAACAGAAGCCAATGCCGCTGACTTGCGACGGAAGAACGCACAGCTCGGACTTTCCACAGCTTCCGTGGGTTCGCTGCGCACAGAGCCGCTTGCAGCGCATCGTTCCATCCGCTGTTCCGACGCAGCCAAGCTCTTTGCCACAGCGAGCATATCGTCGAGGAGGATCCGTCGCAGGATGTGCCGCCGTTGTGAACGCGCACTCTTCGTCTTCCTTGAGCGTCGCACCTTCGTCGGGAACACACTGCGTGATCGAGCCCTCTCCAACCGCTGTTCCGACGAGCACGATCGAGCAGTGCAGACCGCTCGCGCAGCGTACATCGGAAAACGTCGTCCCTTCCGGCGTGCAGTCTTCAAACAAGCCCGCCGTCGTGACGGAAACCCCCAGGTCACTGACAACCGGAGGCAGTGCAGCATCCGCCAGATCGACCTGCTCACTCTGCGACGGACATGCAGTCAACAGCAGCGCAGTCAGCCCCAGCCCGCGCAGTCCATTTGGCTTCACAATCTTCGCCATCACGACTAGCCAATCCTTGGGACGCACATGTTGGCGACACAGCGGAACTCGCCGGGACATTCACCGTCGCTGGCACACACCACATCCGTCGTCCAGATCGCCGAGTGATTGCCAGTGTTCGGCTCTTGGAATGGCAGCCAAATCGGGTGGAAGCTCGGATCTTGTCCGTCGCCCGCGCGGGCCTTGTCCAGATCGAGTCCAAACATCATGAGCTGCGGCTGACTTCCGCCGGAAAAACCATAGCGATAACGAGCCGAGTACACGATGAACGCGTAGCGATTGTTCTGCAAAAACGGCGCAAACTTCGGCCAGTTGTTGCTGCTATTCGGCTGATGCGTTCCGGCGAGCAGCTCGATCGGACTTCCGCTGGCAATCGGCTGGCCCGCGTCGTCAATCGCCTTCACCAAGCGCAGTCTCGTCTGCGTCGCATTGTACTGCTGGCAGCTTCCCGAGCACGTCTGCGTGTTGAACACCAGCCACTTGCTATCGGGCGACCAGCTTGGCCAAAAGTGAACCTCGCTGCCAATCTTGGCAGATATCACCGTCGTCGCTGGACCGAATGAGCCACCGTTATACGGCATCACGACGATGTCTCCGCTGTCGACCAGCTCAAAGTCGTACGGAGAGCTTCGCGTGTATCGAACAAACGCGAGCCACTTGTTGTCGGGTGACCACTCGGGCATCGCACCGAGTCCAAGACCACCAATCTGCGACGGTTGAACCGTTTCCAGCACAGCGCCCGTCGACGAGTCCCGAACCTTCAGCGACCCGCTCCAGTTGGCGATGAACTTGTCGCCCGTCGAGTTAAACCAGGCAAAGTTCCAAGCAATGCTGCGATTGAGCGGAAACGCGCGCATCTTCGGATTGATTCCGTCGACCACCGTTGATCCGGTTCCCGTCTGACCAGAGCCAAACTCGACGGCGACCTTCTTGCCATCTCTCGACACAGCGTGGCAGCCTGCGCAGCCTGTCTCGTCGCCGTTGGTGATGAAGTCCACCGGCTTGCTCGCACCGATCGGAACCCGCTTGATGCCCTTGATCGTCGGTGAAAAGTAATAAAGTCCACCTTTGATGTCGTCGGGAGCAAAGCGAATCACTGCCGGCGACGACGTTCCGATGGGAACGCCTCGTCCCGTCGAGCCCGCAACCGTCATCTTCACTTCTTGATCCTGCGACGAGTGACCGACGGCACTCCACAGCTTGTCGTCGATTCGGTAGGTACACTGTCCCGACGAGCAACTGCTCGATCCGACGTAGAACGATCGCTCGTAGGTTGCGCCCGATACCGTGACGCGGAACACAGACTGACCGGCGGCTGCACGCCACTGAATCGCGAGCTGCAGCACGTTGGCGGCCATCATCGTCTGATCAAACGGATACACCAGCGTCGGAGCGGATCCGCCATCGCCCCCCGAAAAGTAGTCTTTTGCATCGGCTGGCGCTGACGAGTCCACTTCGTCGGGAGCGATCAGCCTGATCACGATCGGAACCGACGCGGTCGATCCACGCAAGCTGGCGTAGACCTTGTACGATCCACCTTTGGTCAGCGTCGGAGGAATCGTCAGACGACCCTTGCTAAACGAGCCAACGCTGCTGTCAGAAATCGTCCAGCTGGCTTGGCTCGTTACGTCGCCCAGCTTGCTCGACAGCGCGCGAAACGACACCGTCTGAGCCAGGCCATTGATCGTCACCGTGGTATCACCCGGCGTGACGGTCAGTGTTCCAACCGGCTTTTCATCAGGATTGCCAGTGCCCGTGTCATCAACGATATCGTCGACGGACTCACGCCCAGGCATACAGCCGGACCCTTGACTCAGCAGGCTCAGACTTAGCAGAACGAGTCCGCGACGGAGCAAGGGAGCGGGCGCGAAGAAAACCGGCATGGCGACCTCCTTTGTGGAGGCTCCAGCGTAGCGAGATTGGTGGATCGAGACAATAAGCTCTCAATCCTTCCAGACGATTCTGTGCGGGCTATTTGCGCTTGGCGGCCTTGTCGGCCTTGGGAGGAGTGGCAGCAGACGACGGCTTTTTGGCCGATTTCTTGTCCGATTCAGACGACTTCTTGTCCGATGCAGCAGCCTTCGCGGAAGCAGGCTCGGCCTTCGCGGCTGCCGGCTTGCTCTCTGGCGCTTTTTTGGCGGGCGCGGCTTTGTCCGCTTTGGTCGCAGCCTTTTTGGCGGGCTCAGCCGCGGGCTCCGCTGCTTTGCCCTTCTTCGCAGGCGTCGCCTTCACCTCGGGCTCTGCTGCTTTCACCGGCTTTACGGGAGACTTCTTGCTGCTCTTTTCTGTCGCTGGCTCTTCGCTGACCGCAGCCTTTTTGACTGGCTTGTCCTTCTTGCCTGCGGCCTTATCAGCGACGGGAGCATCAGCCTCTTCCGACTTGCTGCTCTTCGCCGACTTTCCGCTCGGAGCCTCAGCCTTGCCCTTCTTTTTGTCCGTCGGCGCAGCAACCTCGGTGTCTTCCTTCGCCTTCTTACCAGACTTTGCCGTCGGAGCCGCTTTTTCGGCAGCTGCCTTGTCCGCTTTGCTCGATGCAGGCTCAGCCTTCTTCGACTTCGCGGCGGTGTCGCTGTCTTTGCTGGACTTGGACTTGCTGCTCTTCGCTTCCGACGAGTCACTCGACTTGCCCGCAGCCGACTTCACAGGCTCGCCAGCCTCATCGCCCTTCGCCGCATTCTTTTTGCCAGGAGGACGACCCACTCGACGCTTTCCGTCGGCTGCGCCTTTGCTCTTTCCAGCCGGGCGCTCATCCGAATCAGCGTCAGAGTCTGCATCAAAATCCAGACTATCTTCGTCGCTGTCATCATCGGCAAACGACTTGGCCGCAGCGCGTGGCCGACCACTGGCCGATTCCGAAGACTTGGCTTTTCGACCACGACCGCGAGGAGCTGACGACTCTTCATCCAGGTCGCCCGAGAGGCTGTCATCATCCTCTTCGTCTTCCAGCGCCGCCAGTTCACGTGCCGACAGCTTGGTGGTCTTGCCCATTCCCGGCGATTTCGACGGAGGCAAGCCCGGAAGCTCGTCGGGAAGTTCGTCGCCCAGCATGTCCGGGAGATCCAAATCGTCCAGATCGGGCTCATGCGCCTTGGCCATGCGAGCCGCTTCTCGAGCCGCAGCCTTCGCTTCACGCGCTTCCTTGGCTTTGGCCTTGCCGTCGGCACGCGCTCTCGCTTCGGCTTCCTGACGCTGACGCTGAACCACATGCAGCGGCAGCAGTCGCCGATTGTGGATCAGGATTCGCTTGTCGCTCTGGAACGTCACCTCGATTTTGTTCTGGCCAATCAGCTCAGACACAAAACCAACGCCGAAGACCGGGTGAACCAGGACATCCAGCTCGCAGAATACTTCGTCGAGCCCCCAGTTTCGCGGCGCAGCCTTCTTCTTGTTGATGACCTGTTCCCACGTCGGCTTGGCCTTGACGAGCTTCTTTCGTCCAGGCTGCTCGCTCGGTTCCTCTCCGTCTTCACCCCGAGGACGCCGAAACGCGTGAACATCCTCGCAAGTGTTGCAACGAACGCGGCGAATCTCCTCGTCGTAGCGGCTTACGACCGTGTGCGGGGTGTCGGTCT
>CALMML010000284.1 GCA_937868485.1 uncultured Myxococcales bacterium
CTGGCGCACAAAAGGTGCACGGCCCACAAAAGACGTGCTATAGCGACGGGCGCTAGCGGACCTGGGAAACTATTCCCACATGATGCAGCCGAGCGCGTACTGATCCAGGCGATGGTCGACGGGGAGTCCCTGCGCTTGTTCCGGTGCCATGTATTCCGCAGTTCCGAGCACCATGCCCGGTGCCGTCAGACGTGCGCTGTTCTGACCTCCCGTTTGCGTGGCGATTCCGAAGTCGACCACCTTGACCACTTCGGCGCCGGACTGCTTGATCACGAAGATGTTGGCTGGCTGATTCTTTCTGTGGGAATCCTCGTCGACAAAGCGACTCCTTTTGCGCTTCTTGGGAAGTGAGAGGGAATCCTTCCCATCTGCGGAATCGGAGTCTGTGCGCGGATGTCTCCAGCACGTTCACGTTTCAGATTCCGCGCTGATCTCAAGCTGCGAAGAGACCGCGTTCCATTATACTTTTGCGCATGTCCGCTGCATACCTTGGGAGCGTGCTTGCACGCGAGGGAAACACCGTCGTCATTCGCATCTATCAACGGCATCCGGACTACGGTCTGGATCCCAAGTACTTTCTCGAAGAGTGGGGGGCAATGGCCGTCGCAGGCTGGGCGTATAGCGAGATCTACGCCCGGACCAACTTTTCGTTGTCGAACACCAGCAACCCAGGCGCGTCGTTTCGGCCCGAAAAGGAATCGACAGCACTGGCTCGCGCCTTTGGTCCGTTTGGCAATCTGTTTGACACACCGGCCAGCGAAGTGCCCGGACTCTCTGTGAAGAAGGTCGAGCTGGTCCGTAGCGCCTACAACGACTCCAATACGGAAGAGCGCTTGGTTGCCGCTGGGTATGATCCAGGCAAGTCGCTGACCCATGATGTCGTGTCGAAGATCTGCGGCATCTTGGATCTGACAATTGAAGCGGAAGATCCGGCGCTGCTGGATCCGCTGTCCGTCGGTGTGGAGTGGGAATTCTAAGCAGCCTGTCCGTACGTCCAGACCTGCGCGGATGAATCAGCGAAGGATGCGTCGCAGGCTCCTTCGCGATGACTGTTCCCCGACCGCATTCCGTCGGTCCAGGGAAGAGGGAACAGCGCCCCGCGACGCCACCCACGCTTGGCTGGCTTGAGATCTCGATGGACGATGCCTTTGCGGTGGACTTCGCCGAGTCCGCAGGCGACTTGAGACGCGAGAAAGCACATCCGCGCGGGCGGAATCGGGCCTTGTTCGATCAGCTCTGCGAGCGTCTGACCGACGAGAAATTCCATCACCAAGAACGGCTGATTGGTGCTGAGCACGCCGAAGTCCACGACATCGACGATGTTGCGATGCCGGACCTGCACCGCCAGCTTTGCTTCGAGGAGAAACCGCTGTCTCGCCGCTTCGTCCTGTGGCTGAAGCATCACTTTGAACGCGAGCGGCTTGTCGAGCACGGTGTGCGTGGCCTGATAGACCATGCCCATTCCGCCCTTCGACAGCATTTTGTCGATGCGGTAGCGATCATCGATCACCGCGCCTTCGAGCCCATCGTCGGACTTTTCCGTCGAGCCGCCCAGGGGACAGACGTGTCCGGCGCTCTGAAGGTAAGCCGTGCCACACACCGTGCAGGTGCGGGCAATGGACTTGGTCGCACCGGATAACGTAGAAGACAAACCGCCCCCCGCTCGCAGTCTCCCTACTAGGTTAAATCGGCGGCAGGGCCTCTGTCGATGCGTCGCGCACCCTGAAAAAGGAGATCTTTATCGACGTTTCTTGGCGGACGCGCGCTTGACCGTAGGTGTAGCTGGTTGCTTGTGCGCGGTGGTCGGTCGAGGTGCGGGCTGTGGGTCCGGCTCGCTAAACGCGGACGATTCATTTCCTTGCGCCAGCGCATCCTGTGGCGAGCTGCTGCGCAGATCCGCAGAGACGTTCATCGCCACGTACAGCGCGGGAAACGACAGAAACAGCCCAGCCAGGCCAAACGCGTGCTCGAACAGCACCAGCGACACAATCAGCACAAACGACGGCAGGTTGACGTGTCGCGAGGCCAGGCGCGGATTGAGCACGTACGCTTCGACCTTGTGCAGCACAAACGTGCTCACCACAAACACCGCGACGGCGACCGGACCTTTGTACACGTAGGCTGCGATGATGAGCGCGGTGCCAGACACCAAGTTTCCAACCACCGGAACCAGCGAGGACAGAAACAGCAGCAGCGTAAACCCGAGCAGGTGCGGCAGTCCGAGCAGCACCAAGATCGGCAGCGTGAACACCGTGTTGACGATCGCCACCACCACTTGCAGCGTGATCGTGATCACCACCGCTTCGCTCAGGAATCGGAAGTAGCGACTCAGCGCTCCGACGATCGACTCGGGATCGAGTTCGCGCAGCATGTCATCGACCGGCTTGCGATCGAGCAAATAGATGATCGCCAAGATCACCCCGAGCAGCAGATGCAGCAGCACGCGGCCCGTCGCTCGCAAGTACGTCATCGCCGGAGTCATCAGCTCCGGGATCTTGTCTTTTAGCTCATCGAAGCGAATCCAGGACGGCATCCGCGCAAGCGACTCACGCTGTAGCTCGTTGATGAGATCCGTCAGCGGTCGTCCCGATCGCAGCGCCGTCAGCTCCGCGTAGTAGCGCGTGCCCAGATGGAACACGCCCAGGCCCAAGAGCCCGAGGAGGAGCCCAAGCAGCAGCAAGCAGACCATAACGCCCACGCGCTCACTGCGCTTGAGCAGGCGTCCAAACAGGCCTCCCAGCGCACCAAGACCGCGCGCCAGCACCACCAGCGTCACGCCCACCAGCGCCAAGTGCCGGAAGCCAACCAGGAGCCCCAGAAACAGAACCAGGGCAAACAGCCGCTTGTAGAGAGGGATCCGACCTAGGCGCGAGAGGGTGTCATGCATTCGCTCTTTCCACGTCGCTGGCGTCGATCTTGATCACCATCTTGCCGACGATGACCTTGAGCTGGCCCTTGGCATCGACTTCTGCCACGGCTCCATCTTTCCCTGCCAGCATACCGCGAACGATGCGAACCCGGTCGCCCTTGTGCAGGCCGCGCTGTCGCCGAACCGCCTTCTCTTTGTCGAGAACCTTGGCCATCGACACGAAGTCGTTTTCGCGCGTCCACACGATGAAGCGATAGATCGGCAGAAGCTGCTCAAGCTGCGTCTGGACCCATGCGGACTGCTCGTCGGCGGACATCGCAACGAACTCAGCGGCGGGCAGGCTCTTCGCAATCGAGAACATCTGAACCGGCTGACCGGGAATCGTCAGTCCTCCGCCGGTTCCACTCGGAGGCGGCAGTGATCCGATGATCTCCGCCAGCTGCTCGATCGCAAAGTCGCTCGCGACCGGCGTCAGGTTCGGCAGCACACCGATCGAAAAGCCTTCAGGAAGCTCATGAAGCAGACCGAGCAGTCGCTCCGCTTCGTAGTGCTCGTCGAGCTTTCGCTCTAGGTTGTGCCGATCGACGCTCGCATCCGGGTGAATCTTGAGCACCACATCGAGCGATTCATGCCAAACCGTCACACCCAAAAACAGGTGATTTCGCTGCGGCGTTGGATCGTCCAGCAGCGTCGAGATCGGCTTCTGGCGATCGATAAACCCGTCGAGCTGCTTGCGCGCTGCTTCGTTGCGCGAAAAGTAGATGCTCTGGCTGTCGACCTGTTTGTGGTTCCAGACGGCGGGATGCTCGACGCTGGCTTCCAAAAACAGCGGTGCACCGTCAGGCCCGATCAAGCTGGACGTACAGTGTTGGCCCAGCGCGAGGAGCTTTTGACGCACCTCAAGGCGCTCTCGGTTATAGACGTTCGACTTCCACTTGCGCGCCTCATAGCACGCAAAGTCACTCTGAGTCAGCCCGGCGAACATAGCGCGGAGTATGGGGTTTGCCGGTGGGGTGTGTCAACGCTGGGACTAACGACAGCTTGCGCACAGGCCGCTTGCGTCTTGGCACTCTCGCTCGGCTTTTTTGCAGCTACGCAGGCTGGGTTCGTCGCCCACGCGCTCAGATAGCTCACAGATGCGACGCGAATAACCGCAGATCGCTTGGGCTGCCACGCAGGCGCCATCACACCGCGACGATGGAGCCGTTCGTGCCGTCGTTGCCGACACCGACGGAACCGAATCGGGAGAAGCCGGTGCAGTCGCCAGCGTTGGAATTTGTCGTCGGCGCGAAGAGATGTTTCCTTCGAGCTGAGCGATCTCTGTCCGCGCGGCTTCAGCTCCAGGGCCGCTCCGAGGCTGATGCGCACAGCCCTGCGTACCCACGAATCCGACGCTGGACAGCAGCCACAGCGCCACAAGCGAGCCTCGTTGTGCGGACGTGAGGTCCTTGGCCACGTTCACAAAGAGAAGCTTCATTGCCTTAGTGCTCCTCGGGAAGATCGGGCAGAGCCAAAAGCGCTCGTTGCAGGTGTCGATCGATGGCAATCGCTCGTTCCAGTGCGCGGATCGCTTCTTTGCGCGCTTCCTTGGCCGCAGCCGGATCGGTTACGCGCTTTGCCCGTGCTTCATAGATTTCAGCAGCAACCGACTCCAGGTGGGCACGAAAAAAGCTGTCCCGTGTCGCGAGCTTACGGCCAGCCTCGATCTGCGCAAACGCTTGATGCTCCGCTTCTTCTCCGCCCGGAGCCAGCAGCAGCTTGGCCAGCCTGCCATGCGCATCAAGCAGCGTGTCTTCGCCTTCAGAACTGCCCGCTGGAAAGCGAATGCGCAGCACTTCTTTGACATCGCCGATCGCAGCTGGCGTATCTCCGTCGAGAAGATGCAGATCCGCGCGACGGTGAAGGGCGCGGGCTTCGCTCAGCTGAAGCAGGACAAGCTCGTCGCTGCGTCCGTTTCCATCTTCTCGGTTACAGGAACCAACCATGCACAGCGCGATCAGCAGCCAGACTTTCCACCCGCGCTGCATCATCGATCACTCGCTGTTCCGACGATCGCCATCGTCGACTGAATCCGATGGTGACGATTGACCAACGTGACGCCGGTTCGCAGACCTTGGCTCCGACGCTGATGAAGTCGCTCTTGCAGCAGCATGTCCAACCGTGCCGTCGGTGTTTCCCCTTTTCGCAGTGAATCCCGAAGCAGCCACGCGGTCTGTCCCAGCGCGCCGGTCGTCTGTTTCGATCGCAGCTGGCTTCCCTGATCGAGAATCGCCCACGAAAACAGCAGCAGCATCGCCGCCGCCAGCAGCAGACCGCCCGTTCCGGTCACCGATCGTCCAAGCTGTCTCAGCGTCGAGCTTCGCTGCTGCGCTTGCGAGCGCTTGGCCGTCACCTGCTCTTTGGCTGCGCGGGCCAGACCGCGTGCTCGAAGCTCACCAAGCGACTCCATTTCCGTCGGAAACCGCAGATGCGCAGCCAGCCAGCGAGCTTCCGGTGTGCGCTTACCTTGCGGACGCAGCGGATCGTGATCGCTTGCTTCTTCCGTCGCGCGCAGTGCGTCTCTCAGCGATCGCGCGGCACGAAGTTCGTCGCTACGCGGTGGCGCATCGGGATCCTCGACGGCTCCTTGGTTGTCGACGGGTTCGTCACGATCATCCTGCATCGGGCTCTCCATAGGCTTTGCGGAAGGCACGGACGGCACGCAGCAGCAGCACGTCAAACGTCTCGACGGAAACGCCGAGCGCAGCTGCACATGCTGCACGCGGTTTTTCTTCACACAGTCGCAGCCGAATCACCGTCGCATAGCGAGGATGCAGCCCGCTTAGCACGGACTCAATCCGACGCTGGGCGATCTGACGTTCCTCGGCGGCGGACAGTAAGAGCGGTGCCGTCGCTTCTTCGGTGTCGGATAACTCTGCACGAAGGGCCTGACACAGCCGCTTTCTTCGTCCCTGCGCGCGATGAAAGTCGATCACCTTGTTCCAGGCGATCTGTCGCAGCCAGTGATAGATGCTGCGCTGCTGGAATGTGTACGTCGAGATTCGCTCCAGCGCCGTCACCAGCGTGTCCTTCAAAATGTCTTCCGCTTGTGCGCGATCTCCGACGCGACCCAAGATGCCCATGAACAGCGCCTCGGCATGGCTTCCCAGAATCGGTTCGAGAGCAGCCAAGTCACCGGCCTGGGCTTTTTCGACGGCGCGCTTTTCCCGCTGAAGCAGGGCGCTTCGTTCCGCCGAGTCATCCGGGCCTGTGCGGTCGGGGTGCACGCGCGTGTTTCTCCGTTCAAACGAGCGAACGTGGCGGACCTTACAGTCGAGTTGTGCTCGCTGGCCTCGACGACAAAGATCCGATTGGGTCTACTTACTTGAGGGTTAAAGAGAAGGCTGCGACGGTCTTGCCGCAGGTCTTGCACTCGGGGAACTGGATCGACTGCATCTTGGCGAAGACGCAAGCAGCAACGGGCGAGCTGGTTGATCCGTTGACGCGCACCGACGAAACAGAGCCGGTGCCTTTGACGATGAACTCCAGATCGATCTTCTTGGTCGTCGGGCTGCGCGCTGCTTCTTCTCGAAGACAGCCCGACAGCACCGAAAACTTCGACATCATCGTCTTCTGAATGTCTTCCGCCGACAGCGTGTCACCACCGTCGTTGAAGTCGACATTCTGCGAGTCATCAAATGCGCCGTTCTTCGGTCCCACCTTCTTCTTCTTCTTCGGCGGCGGCGGCGGCATCGGCTGCATCGCGATCTGAAGGCCCTTCAGCGGATCGTCGGTAAACTGCGGACCCGCTTGCTTGACCACTTGCGGCTTCGGACGCGTGATCAGCCAGATGCCGATGCCCGAGCCGACCACCACCACCGCTGCGAAGATGCCAGCCAGCATCTTGACGACGGCGCGGTTGTACTTGGCTCGCTCGGCTTCTTCTTTCATCTGCCGATCGAGTTCCATGTGCTTGGCGGTCCACTCTCGGGCCATTTGACCAAGCATTGGATGATCAGCGACGCGACGTTTGTCGTTCGTCTCTGTATCGGTGATCGTGTGCTCCGCCGAGATCGATCCGCGCTCGATCTGCGCTTTCACATCGCGCAGCGAAAATGGACCGTAGTCCATGCGGTCTTCTTTGGTGATGAGCCACCGCTCGTGTTCCTCGTCGATGGTTGCGCTGCGAGGAGGCGGTAAGCCGGGCAGTCCTCCTTGGCGCATCGCCGAGATCGATCCGCTCCCGTTGCCCTGCATGGGCGGGACCGCTCCAGCATCTGGGCCTCGTAAACCAGGGAGAGCGGGTCCACTTGCGGGCTGTGAGCCGCCGGCCTGTACGGGCGCGGCCCCGCCTTCCGATTCAGTCTGTTCCTTCGCCGAAGTGTCTGACATGTCTTTGGGGTAGCGATCACTGTGTTCCGTCGCCCGTTCGGTACAGAGTGAACCGCTCATCAATGACGGTCTTTTGCATATCGCCCCAGGATCCAGTTAGACCCCGGACGAGGCTCTCGGGCGGAGCGCCCCGCGTCCATAGTACCGAGTCTTTCTGCCTCGGGTCAACGTCCGCACAGCGATCGCCTGAGCCCTGTCGTGCGCGGTAGGGATCACGGACCCGCTCAGCGGACCTGGACACACAAAAAACAGACCCAGCCTGGGCCGCTTCACACTCGAGCGCAGGAAATCTGCGTCCAGGTGCGATGATGAACGCTTGACACTCAGAATTCACAAATGGTATGAGGCCGCTGCGCTTTTGGGGCGTCGACAAGCGGTAAGTCACGGGTCTTTGGAATCCGCATTCGTAGGTTCGAATCCTACCGCCCCAACTCTTTTCGCTTTTACTGCGGGCACTGCGGGCGTGGTGTAGGTGCGGATCGCTCGTGCCGGGAAATCCCTCTCATGATCAAAGCCCTCAGCATCTTCTCTGGAAACGCGAATCGCGAGCTGTTCGAGTCGATCTGCAGCGTGATGGAGGTTTCCCCCGGCGCGTCGCTGGTGAGCAACTTCTCTGACGGAGAGTCTTTCGTAGAAATCCGTGAGAACGTCCGCAACGTCAACTGCTTCGTCGTTCAGCCAACCAGCTCTCCGGTGAACCAGAACCTGATGGAGCTGCTGATCATGATCGACGCGCTCAAGCGTGCGTCGGCTGGTTCCATCGTCGCTGTGGTTCCGTATTACGGCTATGGTCGACAGGATCGCAAGGTCAAGCCACGGACGCCGATTTCGAGCAAGCTCGTCGCCGATCTCATCACCGCGGCTGGTGCAGATCGCTTGGTGTCGGTCGACCTCCACGCCGGACAGATTCAGGGCTTCTTCAACATTCCCGTCGACCACTTGTATGCAATGCCGGTCTTTATCGACTACTTGCGTATGCGTGGTCTGGCTCGCGATGAAGTGGTGGTGATTTCGCCTGATGCGGGTGGTGTCGAGCGAGCGCGTGCCTTCGCCAAGCGGATCGAGTCGACCATGGCGATCATCGACAAGCGTCGTCCGCAGCCCAACGTATCCGAGGTGATGAACATCATCGGCGACGTCAAAGGCAAACATGCGGTGATCATCGACGACATGATCGATACCGCTGGAACTGTGACGCAGGCTGCCAAGGTTATCCTCGATCGCGGAGCCAAGAGCGTGATTGCCTGCGTGACGCACGGTGTTCTGTCGGGTCCGGCGATTCAGCGCATCAATGACTCGGTGCTGTCGGATGTGATCATCACCGATACGATTCCGCTGTCGGCAGCCGCGCGAGCCTGTTCGAAGATTCAGGTTCTGTCGGTGGCCAAGCTGCTGGCGGAGTCGATCAAGCGGATTCACCACGGTGACTCGATCTCCAGCCTGTTTGTGTAGCGCGTCGCTCCGGTCGAACTAGAAGTAGTCCAGCCCGATGTCTGCGGCTTGCTTTTTGACCGTTTCGCGGACTCTCCCGTCGAAGCCGCTCGTGCTGGGCGCGTGGTTTTTGTGGATGTAGTCGTCGCGCTTGGCGGACAGTCTGTTGATTTGGCGCAACACCTCGTCGCGGGCTTTGCGCTTGGCTTCGATGAAGCGGCCTCGTTCTTCCGCGCTCATTCCTTGCATGGCCTCGGGCAGCGCGCTTGGGGCAACGGCTTCGAGTCGCACTTTGTTGTTTGCGACATCATCAAGCAGATCTCCATCGCTGAGTGCTGCGGCGCGACCGCGAGTCTTCGCGAGTCCAAACCAGCCTGCGCGTGCGGCCTGCGCTTCAACGGGGGCTTCGAGATTGTTCTCTGCTTTCCGACGAATCGATGCGCGACGTTCGGCGTCTCCGTACGGAATCGCTGTCTCGGTCAACGCTCGGTTCAGACCTGCCAGGTCTTCATCGAACGGCGTCCTTATGTCTTGCATCCCGCCCGACTGCTCGATGGATGAAGAGTCGCCACCGGTGATGCTCGCGATTTCAGTAAACGAGACGCGCGTGTCTTCATCGTGACCGCAGCGAACGGTGTTGATGCGAATTCCTTGGCTGCTGGCTTCTCGGGCGATGACGCGATGATTGAAGCCATCTTGGTAGTCGCTGTGTGGCGGTGCGTCTCCGACGAGATAGACCATCTTGAGCGTGTTCTTTCCAGGCGACCAGCTGCTGCGATAGACCGCATCGTGGAGCGCTTTGGCGACGTGCTCAGGTGTGTCCCCGCCGCCGGCAGCCGAAAAGGACGCCAGGTTTTGATATACGCCATCCATGTCATCGGTGAGATCGAAGAACTTGGTAACGTACTCATCGCCGACATCACGGTAGGCCACAAGACCGATGCGCACCGCTGGGGCGGGCTGACCTTGGGCGATGAAGCGCGCCAGCTCCCAGATCTTCTTTTTCGCGCCACTGATGAGTAAGCCCATCGATCCGGTGGTATCGAGCACGAACACGACATCGACCTGCGGACGCTGTACGGTCTTGGGCACTTGAACAGGCACAGGCTGCGGCTTTTCAGCGACCGGCTGCGGCTTTTCAGTGATCGGCGGCGTGGGACGATGCCGAGGCAGCGACAGTGCGGCCCACAGGCCGAGTGCGGATGCGCTGGCAACAACGAGATAGGTCAGGGTAGGGCGGATGCGCTCCATCGACGGTTGCTCCTAATGGCTGGCGATATGCGCATAGAACGCGGCAGAGCACGGACGGATCTAGCTTTCCATGGCGCTGGTGTTGGCACCACGCTGTCCGTCGCTGTGTAAGGAGCTGGAGCCTGTGTGGGAGCGTGCTCGGTTAGGAGCGCTGGCGATAGAAGCGAAGAAAGAAGCCGAGAACCGGCGTAAGCAGCGTGATGATCGACAGACCGAAGAGCAGGAACGTGATGTCAACGCCGAGAGAGCTGGAGTTTGGATTGAGTCCCCAGCGCACGGCCAAGATCTTGCCGCGAGAGCGTCGCTGGCTTGGCCGCGCTGGCGTCGGAGCGTCGATCACTTGCCCTGGGCGCACTCATTGAGCGCTTTGCGGACGTCGTCGAAGGCTTGCGCGGGAACCACGGTGCCACGCACGGTCTTGTAGACCTCTTCCATCGTCTTTTGCCACTCGGCCTGATCCTTGACCGGCACGAGCGTGACGCCTTGCTTCTGTAGCTTCGCGATCGAGTCGTCTTCCATCTTGCGGACTTCTTGATCGATCTTGGCGCTCGCCGACCGGAAGACCTCGATCAGCTTCGGACGCAGATCCGCCGGAATCTTGTCCCAGACTTCCTTTTTGGCCACCGTCACACCCGTCAGCGGCGAATACGGCATATCGAGCATGTACTTGGCCTTGCTGTGCATGTTTCCCGCGAGCACCAGCACGGGCGGATAACACAGCGCGTCGATCTTTCCAGTCTGGAGCGACGGAACCAGATCCGCACTGCTCAGCACCACCGGCTTAAAGCCAGCCGTCTGCCATGCTTTGGTGCTGTCTGGATCGCCTTCCCACGAAAACATCTTCGAGGTCCGCATCTCCGCCAGCGTTGGTCGCGGCGTCGTCGAAAAGAAACGCGTAAAGCCGATTTCGCCCCACGCCAGCACCACCACCGCAGGCTTTTTCTTCGTCTTGTCTGGCTCGCGATACGGATCGGCCAGCAGCGCTTCCAGCTTCGGCGTCATCTTGCTGAGCAGACAGCGATACTGCTCACGGTTCTTCGCCAGCATCGGCAGATCGATCGCCTGCGGATCGGGCGCAATGACGTGCAGACCGACCGTGCTCACCGCAACCGCTTGCAGCGTGTTGTTGTTCATCTTGGTGAGCATCTCGCCTTCGTCGCCCATCGTGCCGCCAGCGAAGATCTTCAGCTCAACCTTGCCACCGCTCAGCTCGGCCCACTTCTGCGCGGCCTCTTGTAGGTGCGTGTGCCACGTCGAGCCAACCGGCGCGCGGGTTCCGAGCTTGATGGTCACTTTGTCTTGTGCGCTCGCGGGCGAAGCTGCGGCGAGGCACAGAACGGAAACGAGCGAGAGCAGGCCTTGTTTCTTCATGGGTATTCCTTGCGGGCGTGGGCTCCAGCCAATCGAAGCCACTATGCCATTACATCAGATGTTTTGCGCGTAACGGATAGGACGAAGAACGCCGAGAAACATTTTGATCGCGATCGATCGCTCGGGTTATTCGGCAAACAGGTCGGACAGCTTGGTCAGCAGCCAGCGGGCGCGCTCTTGGGCGATGATGTTGCTGAGTCGCTGCTTCTTCCAGGTGGGATCTTCGGAATACACGTCGGTCGCGACGACCTGCTCGAGCATCTTCACAAACTCAGCCTTCTTTTGCTGCGCTTGCAGGACGCCTTCCGCGTACGACACCACGACGCCAAATCGGCGACCTTGGTTCTGCTTCATCGCGATATCGAGGTGCTTTTTCGACGCCGCCGGTCCGCCGCCCTGATCTTCGGATCGCGCCGCGTCATACGACACGTAAAACTCGTGGATCGAGCCTTCGTCGAAGCTTTCGTCTAGCTCCAGCGCGCGATCCATCAGCACGCCAACCATCGGAAAGTCGCCAAACAGGTTCGGATCGTCTTTGGCAATGCTGATGGCCAGTGCCCAGCCCGCGCCCGCCCAGTACAGCAGTGGAACGTCGTCTTTGGTCAGCTTCGCGAGCGCCGCTTGCGCCTGGGCTTTGTCTCCCGACAGAACCGCTTTGCGGAATCCTGGATACGTAATATCCAGTCCATCGAGTGCATAGTTTCGACCACGCAGATAGAGCCGTCTGGCACGCAGCCACTCTCGCTTGGCTTGGGGAATGCTCTTGTCGGCCAGTCGATCGGCGTCTTGGTTGACGTAGGCGTAGGCGTACTGAATGAAGCCGCTTGCCAGCGACAGTCGCAGCGGTCGATGCGTCGGCAGACCGTCCGCGAGCGATTCCATCGTCTTCAAACCGAACGGAACCGCTTGCCGAACCAGCTCGGGATCGTCGTCTGTACCGAAGCCGCCGCCTGTTCCCGAGAGCGCATCTGCCGTCGCTTTCAGCGCATAACCACGAATCGAGCAGCCGCTCATCGACGAAAGAAACAGACCCGGAATCACCACCGCACAGAGCCAGCGCGAAGACTTCTTCCACAGCCGACTACCGAGAGTCAGAACATGCATCAATCGTTGCCTTTGCTTCTCAAAACGTGACGGCACTGTACCATAGGTCCTCTATTGGTATACTGCTTTCACTTCCTATGGTCGATCCCTCGCCTGAAAGCCCAGCAGCCTCGCCATCTTCAACCCCTTCCAGCGGGCCAAGCGGGCCAAGCGAGACGGGATCTCCCGACGACAACGTCCAGCAAGTAGAAGGAACCGGAGAAGCGCCACCACCGGCCAGCCGCATCGAGACAGCGGTCATTTGTCTGTTGTCGCTGGCGATCGTGTTTCTGCCGGTTCTGTCGAGTCTCCGCAGCTTGGCCGACATGCTGCGCGAGTCCACGAAGCTGCCATGGCTGACGCATTCCTTCGGGTTTGTGCTGCACAAGCTGGTGCCGACGGATCTCGCGTGGGCGTCGGTGTATGTGCAGAACATCACGGTGTGGGTCGGGTTTTTGGGCGCGCTGTTGGCCGTCGCGGGCGGCAAGCACCTGGGACTGTCGACGACAGCGTTTATGCGTCGCGGGCCGCTGCGGAGCGTGCTCGAAGGATTCTGCTCGGTGGTCTTTGTGCTGGTGACGCTGGTGCTGACTTATGCAGCGGCGCGAATGGTGGCGGTCGCTCGCGCCAACGGAGACAACGATCTGCTTCCCGGCGGCGTTCACAAGTGGCTCGTGCAGCTCGTCATCCCGGTGGTGTTTGGACTGATGGCGCCGCGAGCGGCCTGGCGAGCGCTCGATCCCAACGCAGCGGGTGGGCACGGTCCAGCCGATGGCGCTCCGCACGTTTCGATGAGCCCGCGACGGAAGCTGATTCGCTGGGTGATCTGCGGTGTGATCTTTGCGCTGGCGGTCGCGATGTTTTCGATTGGCTTTGCGCACGATGGCTCGCAGCGGCTGCAAGACTGGGTCAGTCGCGTCGACAAGCTCGTCGGGGTCGTCAAGTGGCTGGGTCTGCTATCGACGGGCGTTGGCTTCTTCCTGGGTCTGCCGGTATTTGTCGTGATGGCGGGCTTGGCGATGACGATGTTCTTTTCGTCGGGAACGCCGATTGCTGCGCTGCCGCTTGAGACGCTGCGCCTGGTTGCCAATCCGTCGCTGCCTGCGATTCCGCTTTTGACGATTGCTGGCTACATCTTGGCGTCGGGACGATCGTCGCATCGCTTGGTTCGTGCGTACAAGAGCGTGCTCGGCTGGATTCCCGGCGGCATGGCGGTGATGGTTGTCATCGTCTGTGCGGTCTTTACGACGTTTACCGGAGCCTCGGGCGTGACGATTCTGGCGCTCGGTGGCTTGGTCTATCCGATGCTGGTTCGAGACGGCTATCCCAAGGGATTTTCGCTCGGAATGGTGACGGCAGCGGGCAGCTTGGGTCTGCTCTTTCCGCCGAGCCTGCCGGTGATTCTGTACTCGGTGGCAGCCAGCTCGCCGGGTTCGGTTGCGCCAGTTGCCGTCGACCAGCTGTTCATCGGTGGCTTCTTGCCCGGACTCAGCCTGGTGCTGCTCGTGTCGCTGTACGGCATGTATCAAGGTCACAAAGCGGGCGCGCCGCGTCAGAAGCTCGAGTGGAACGAAGCCCGCGCGGCGATGTGGGAAGCCAAGTGGGACATCGTGGTTCCAGTCGTGGTGATGGGCTCATTTCTGTCGGGCATTGCGACGATCGTGGAGTCAGCGGCCATCGGTGCGGCGTACGCGCTGGTCATCGAGCTGACGGTGTTTCGCAACATGAAGCCGACCAAGGATCTGCCTGCTGCGCTGCTCAATGCCGCGTCGCTGGTGGGCGCCGTGGTGGTGCTGCTCGGGGTGGCGCTGGGACTGACGAACTACCTGGTTGAAGCCGAGGTGCCGACCAAGCTCGTCGAGTGGGTTCAGGCGCACATTCACTCGCGCTGGGTGTTCTTGCTGGTGCTCAACATCGGGCTGCTCATCCTCGGGAGCGTGCTGGAGATTTATTCGGCGATTGTGGTGCTGGTGCCGCTCGTTGCGCCGCTCGGTGTGGCGTTCGAGGTCAACCCAGTTCACCTCGGTGTCATCTTCTTGGCGAACCTGGAGCTGGGCTTTTTGTGTCCACCGATGGGCCTAAACCTGTTTCTGTCCGCGACGAGATTCCAGAAGCCGCTGCCGTATCTGTATCGGGAAGCGCTGCCGTTTTTGGCGATCATGACCGTCGGTGTGTTGTTTATCACCTACGTTCCCGGCGTGACGCTGTGGCTGCTGCATGCGCTCGGAAAAGGCTAGCGACGCGTGCTGCTGGTCTTGAGCAGCCTGCTCGGGGCTCCGGGCGGAATCCCGTCGTTTAATCGTCTGCTGTGTCGATCGGCTGCGGAGTTTGCGGTTTCGACGGGACAGCGACTCCATGTGCTGGCGCTGACCGATCAGCCCGACGCAGAGCCGGACTTTGTGGATTCGCTGCCGCAGACGACGCAGCGACCGACGTATCACGCGCTGGCTGGTGACAAGGTGGGCTTTGCGACGAGCGTGCTTCGTCACATCGGACGCGAGCGGCTGGTGGTGCTCGGGCATGTCAACTTGTCGCCGCTCGGGCTTCCGTTTGGACGCTTCGGGGTGATTGCGCACGGAACCGATGTGTGGACGGCGCTGCCTCGCTACAGGCGCTGGGCGCTTCGTCAGGCCCACGTCGCTGCTGGTGTCAGTGAGCACACGCTCGCACAGCTCTGCCAGGTTCAAGGCGTCTTCGTCGGACACTGTCAGCGGCTGGTGAACGCGCTCGATGAGCAGAGCCTTGCGCTGGCGGCGCGGAATCCGTCGACGGCTGACGAGCAGAGTGCGCGACTGCGGCTGCTGAGCATCACGCGGCTTCATCCCGAGGAGCCCAAAGGCATCGATCTGGTGATTCGCAGCCTGCCGAGTCTGCCGCTGGTCGATTACGAAGTGGTGGGCGAGGGTGATGCCAAGCCGCAGCTACAGACGCTGGCTCGTGCGCTGGGCGTTGCCGACCGCGTGCATTTCCTTGGGCGTCTGTCTGAATCGGACAAGCATGCGGCCTTGGCGCGCTGTCATGTGCTGGTCTTGCCGTCGAGCAACGAAGGCTTTGGCATCGTCTATTTGGAAGCGATGGCGCACCAAAAGCCGTGTCTGGCGGCGCGCGTCGGTGGGGCCCCAGAAGTGGTGCTCGATGAAGTGACGGGACTGGTGACGCTGCCGACCTGGCAAGCCGTGCGCGACGGGATCAATCGACTTCACGATCCTGCGCTGCGACTGCGCTTGGGGCTTGCCGGGCAGCGTCGTCTGCATCAGTCGTTTACCTATCCGGCGTTTGCTCGTCATGCGTTTGCGCTGTTTTCGCGGCTTGGCTAACGGTCTTTCTCGACGGATACGCTTCCGATTTGTCGAAACTGTGTGTTGCGGCGTGCGTGGGCTTTGCTAGGGTGGCGCGGCGTGGCAAAAGCGTCGGGAAGCGGTGTCGGTCGAGGAATCTGGGCGGTGATCCTGTCGCTGCTTGCGCACGGCCTGCCTGCACTGCTGCTGTCGTCGCTGGCACTGCTGGAAAAGCTGATGCCGCCGCCGCCTGTGACGTGGGAAATCGTCCCAGCCAAGCCGAAGCCTCCGTCGCTGCTGACTCCGCAACAGGAAGCCGTTGCGCCCGTCGAGCCACAGGCTCCGCCCGAAAAGCCCAAGCCCGTCGAGCGTGGAAACGGACAAATCGGCAAGCCGAAGCCAGTCAAAGAGAGCAAAGCGCCGAAGCTGCCGGGGCTACGCAGCCTGCATGGCGTCGGGCCGGAGTCGATCGAGCAAGATCTCGGCTTGCGGCTGCTGCTTCGTCTGCCAGAGGTGGCTCGCTCGTCGCACAGACAAGCGGTGGCTGGGCTGCTGGGCGCGTTTCCTGACTCGCGACTTCTGACGGCGGGCAGTGGCATTGCGTCGGGCGAAGGGCTGGCGGACGCGCTGTTTCAGTCGGCAGAGCTGCTGGTGATTGCGACCACCGATCCGTCGGGACAGCGGCGAAGTCAGACGGCACTGCTCGCGCTGGGACGGAAGCTGGATTCGGTCTATCAGCAGCTTACGTCGCGACGGGTGCCAACCTGGGATGATCGAGAGCTGCTCTTCGACGGTGGTGATCTGCTCGCGTTTCTGCCCAAGCCGCAGCTCTCGTCGCTGCCCGAGAGCGTTCCGCCGGATGCTGGGACTTCGCCATCGCCGCCCAGCCTGCGTGAGCAGCTTCCTGCGCTTCGTCGCTCGCTTCCTCGCAGTGGGCCGCCGCTCGTCGCGGAGATCTTCAATACCCAGCTTCGACTGCGCCTGCGTGGCGGAATTCCGACGCCCAGGCAGCTACAGCTCGCGCTGTCGGCAGATCCCGATCCGCAAGTGCATGGTCGCTTTGTGCTTGGCTCTACCGAGGAAGCGACGCGATTTCGTGAGTCGCTGCTCCAAGTGTCCGACAAGCTACGCAGCGACTGGCGCTTCAAGCTGATGGGCTTTTCGACGGTGACGGATCACTTGACGATTGAAGCCAAGGACAGCGACGTGATTGTGACGGGCTTTGTGACGGCTTCTGCGCTTCATGCGCTGCTTGGTGCCGCGACGGGAGCGCTCCAGATTTTGCCGTCTGGTGCGCCGCCACCACCGCCGGACCTACTTCCGCCACCACTACTGGATGCTGGGGTTTCCGACGGAAGTGACAGCAGTCCGAGCGTGCGTTAGCCCGTCACAAGCGCGCTGCGTGGATCGGCTTGCCAATCGGTCAGCGACGGAGCAAATCGATCTTTGTCGGTCATCAGCACGCCCTCGGCGACGACATCAGCAAACAGCTTCGTCAGTGCAGCGTCACACAGCGACCAGTCGAAGTCAGCGGCGAGCGGTGAAATGGCAGCCTCGGCAGCAGGATTCCACGACGCGGTGCAAAAGTATTCGATCGTCGTGTCTTCAGGCAGCAGTGTGCCGTGTGCAAAGCCGGGAGGAACCCAGATCCACTCGGCGAAGTCACGCTCACGCACGGCGGGCAGGTCGTAGCCGATGATCTTACCGAACGTCGACGAGCCAGGCCGGATATCGAGCACAAAATCGATGAGTCGTCCCGCGAGCGCTCGCACCAGCTTGCCCATCTTCGGCTGCCACTGAAAATGCAGTCCGCGCAGTGTTCCTCGTCGGGAAAACGCTTCATTACACTGCACAAACGGCTGCGGAATCGCCTGCGCCAGCGTGGGATGACTTTGGAAGTCGCTCGTCCGAAAGTGCTCGCTGAAGTAGCCTCGCTCGTCGCAAAAGCGCGCAAAGCGAATGACTTTGACGTCGGGAATCGCCAGTGATTGGACGGACAGGATCTTCATAGCAGCCGCCGTTTTCCGTCGCTGAGCTTAGCTAAGCGCGAGCACTTTTTTTAGATACTGGCCGGTGTAGGAACTGGGAACGCGCGCGATGTCTTCGGGCGTTCCGCAGGCCACGACGGTGCCACCGCCTTCGCCGCCTTCTGGACCCATGTCGACGACATAGTCTGCGGTCTTGATCACGTCGAGGTTGTGCTCGATGACGATGACGGTGTTGCCGGTGTCAACCAGGCGATTGAGCACTTCGAGAAGCTGCTTGATGTCTTCGAAGTGAAGTCCCGTCGTCGGCTCGTCGAGGATGTAGATCGTTCGCCCCGAGCCTTTTTTGGCCAGCTCTTTGGACAGCTTGATGCGCTGCGCTTCACCACCGGACAGCGTCGTCGCTGCCTGACCGAGCGCAATGTAGCCGAGGCCCACGTCGCGCAGCGTCTCGAGCTTCTGACGGACTTTGGGAATGTGCCCGAGGAACTCGCAAGCCTGCGTCACCGTCATGTCGAGCACGTCAGCGATCGAGGCACCTTTGTATTTGACCTCGAGCGTCTCGCGGTTGTAGCGACGGCCTCCGCACTCTTCGCAGACGACGTAGACATCGGGCAAAAAGTGCATCTCGATGCGGAGAATGCCGTCGCCCTGGCACGCTTCGCAGCGACCGCCTTTGACGTTGAAGCTATAGCGACCGGCTTTGTAGCCTCGAGACTTGCTGTCGGGCAGCGCCGCAAACAGATCGCGAATGTGGGTAAAGACGCCGGTGTACGTCGCTGGGTTCGATCGCGGCGTGCGACCGATGGGCAGCTGATCGATGTCGATGACGCGATCGGCGTGGTGAAGACCCTCAATGCCGTCGTGCGCGCCGACCTGACACTTGGAGTGATTGAGCTTTTGCTTGAGTGCCGCGAGCAGCGTATCGATGACCAGCGTCGATTTTCCCGATCCCGAGACGCCGGTGACGCAGGTAAAGACGCCGATGGGAAAGCGCACCGTGACGTCGCGCAGGTTGTGCTCTTTGCCGTTTTTGAGGACGAGGTAGCGGTTTTGGCTCTGACGACGGCTGCGCGGCACTTCGATCTTTTTGCGGCCCGATAGATACGCTCCGGTGAGCGATGCCGTCGAGGACATGATCTCTGCGACGGGGCCTGCTGCGACGACACGACCACCGAGCACACCGGCGCGCGGACCCATGTCGATGATGTGATCAGCGGCGCGAATCGTGTCTTCATCGTGCTCGACGACGATGACGGTGTTGCCCATGTCGCGCAGACGGAACAGCGTTTCCAAGAGCCGCTGGTTGTCGCGCTGATGAAGACCAATCGAAGGCTCGTCGAGAACATATAGAACACCGACGAGCGAGCTACCGATCTGACTGGCCAAGCGAATGCGCTGACCTTCACCACCCGACAGCGTCGCTGCCGTTCGATCGAGCGTCAGATAATCCAGACCGACGTTTACCAAAAACCCGAGTCGATCGCGCACTTCCTTGAGGATTCGCTCGGCAATCTCGGCCTGACGCGAGCTGAGTCGGAGATCCGTAAAGAAGCGATGTGCGTCGCGAATCGGCTTGGCGGTTAGCTCATTGATCGGCAGGTTTCCGACGCGAACGAAGCGCGCTTCTCGACGCAGCCGCGTGCCTTGGCATTCCTCGCACGGCGACTTGTTCATGTACGGCGAAAACTCTTCGTACGCCGCTTCGAAGCTGTCCGATCCCGCCGGTGCAGTGCCTTCTTCGCGACGACGACGCTCGTACTCCGACAGCCGTCGCTCGAGGTTTGCGATGACGCCCTCGAACTCTTTTTTGTACGTGTGCCGACGACCGTTTTTTTCGAACCAGAACTCGACTTCTTCGCCTTTGCTACCGAGCAGCACGATGTCGCGCACGTTCTGCGGTAGATCCGACCACGGCACCGCCATGTCGAAGCCGTAGTGCTGCGCCAGCGCCTCGATGATCTGCTGAAAAAACGGTCCGTTGCGCTTTTCCCACGGCTCGATCGCGCCTTCGCGCAGCGCCAGATCGGTGTTCGGAACGATCAGCTCAGGATCGAAGAACATCTTGGCGCCGATGCCGTCGCAGGCCGGACACGCGCCCGAGGGATTGTTGAAGCTAAACAGACGCGGCGTGATCTCGGGATAGCTGACGCCGCAGTTGATGCAGGCAAAGCGCTCGGAAAAGACGATGTCGCCGCTTTCGTCGGTGATGCCGACGCCTTCGGGCAGCGGATCATCCCCGAGGAGCACCGGCGAGACTTTGACGATTCCTTCGGCAAGCTGCAGCGACAGCTCGATCGCTTCGGTCAGACGCTGCCTGACATCGGTCTTGACGACGAGACGATCGACGTAGACCTCGATCGTGTGCGCTTTGTTTTTGTCGATCTTGATCGTGTCTTCCGACAGATCGAACAGCTCGCCATCGACGCTGACACGACGCAGACCTTGACGACGCAGCGAGTCGAGCTCTTTTTTGAACTCCCCTTTGCGACCACGAACGATCGGCGCCAGCACCGAAAAGCGCGTCCCTTGCGGCAGCTTCAGCACGCGATCGACCATCTGCTGCACCGTCTGCGCTGCGATCGGCAGATTGCACGAGTGACAGTAGACGGTCCCGATGCGGGCATAGAGCAAACGCAGGTAGTCGTAGATCTCGGTGATCGTTCCGACCGTCGAGCGCGGGTTCTTGCTGGTCGACTTTTGCTCGATCGAGATCGCCGGTGACAGTCCGTCGATCGAGTCGAGGTCGGGCTTGCCCATCTGCTCGAGGAACTGTCGCGCGTACGTGGACAGCGACTCGACGTAGCGACGCTGACCTTCCGCGTAAATGGTATCGAAGGCCAGCGACGACTTCCCCGAGCCCGACAGTCCGGTGATGACCACCAGCTTGTCGCGAGGCATCTCGACGTCGATGTTCTTGAGGTTGTGCTCGCGAGCCCCTTTGATGACGATCTTGTCCATTCGTTTGCCTTGCCTGCCGCGTCAGTATGTCCGCTTAGGCGGCGAGGACAGATCTGCGCACATAGCAGGCTTGGTCATAGCATGCGCGCAGCTTTTGTCACAACCTCTGACATGTAGTGACCGTGCGATTTGTGTAGGGCGCTGCGACTACATCCGTCCCGAATGGATCAGCTTGGTTTTCACGCATTCAAAGACGCGTGGGATCGCTCCGATTGGGTCGTTTCTGGGCGGATCCTGCGCAGACACGGCGGGTTCGGCTCGTTTTTTGGGGCTTTTTGGCTTCTCGCAGCCAAGCGGGTTAGCTTCCGCGCATGGACGATCGCGCGCGCGCTTGGCGCAGGAATGATGGTCTTTGGCTGGGCGTTGGGTCGACGCTGCTCGGCTTGGCGCTGGCATCAGTTTCTTCGGTCGGCTGTGTGAAAGCGCCGTCGACAAGCGAGCCCAGCGCCGATGAATCGAGCCGTGAGATCGACTTCGCCAGCGTCAGCAAAGATCTGACGACCGGCGCCGATCTGGCGGACTCGGATCTGACGGTGCTGCCGGGCGATACGGTCGTGCGCGTTCACTATCCGCGAAATGATGCGCGCTACAGCAAGATGACGCTGCGCGGCGACGGAGCGGGCCTCTCGTGGACGACGGGACGCACGATGACCAAGGCCGCCGACGGGCTGTTCGTGACCAAGCTGCGCGGGCTGACTGCGACGCTGGAGTGGAAGCCGCTCCTTGATGATGCGACGTGGTCCCGAGGTCACAACTTTGTCGTTTTGCCGGGTCAGACCGTCGATGTGTATCCGCACTTTGTGACGGCGAAGGGTCGATATCTGCGCCTGGATGCGGTGCGATCGACGGTGCTCGGCAATACACGCGGGGTGTGGCTGTATCTGCCGCCGAGCTTCGACGAAAATCCCGAGGCGCGCTATCCGGTGCTGTACATGCACGACGGACAGAACCTGTTCGATCCGCGCTACGCATTCGGAGGCCGGACGTGGCAGGTGTCGCAGACGCTCGACGCGGGGATTGATGCGCTAGAGCCCGCTGACAGCCTGCCCGAGGTGGTGGTGATCGGTCCCGAAAACACCGATCGACGACTGTATGAATACACTCCGTCGAAGAGCAGCGAGCCCGCGTATTCCGACAGCGGTGGTGGCGATGCGTATCTGCGCTTTTTGACCGACGAGCTGATGCCGCAGATGAACAACCTGGAAGCGCCGGTGAAGCTCAAAGGACGACTGCTGGGCGACGCGGCAAAGACTTCGCTTGCTGGATCGTCGCTCGGCGGGCTTATCACGGCGTATGCGGGAATCAAGAAGCCGGATGTGTTTGGACGGCTCGGGATCTTTTCACCGTCGACGTGGTGGGATGGAACCTTCATCATCGGCGCGGTCAAAGCCAGCGTTCAAAAGCCGAGTCGGGTCTACATCGACAGCGGCAACTCCGGCGCGAGCGGCGACGACTATCGCAACACCGCCAGCTTGGCTCAGACCTATCGCGACATCGGCTTTCGCGACGGAGTCAGCCTGAATTACGTGCTGGAACCCGGTGGCGTTCACAATGAAGATGCTTGGGCTCGACGGCTGCCGGGGGCACTTCGCTTCCTGCTCGCTGGGCTCTGATCGCGCAACCCCACGCTCTGGAGGCTCTTTCCGACGATGAGGATCCACGCTTTACCGATTTTTGTCGCCGCAATCTGTATCTTGGCGATCGCGTATCGGTTCTACTCGGCGTTCATTGCGGCCAAGGTGTTTGCGCTCGACGGGAAGAACCAGACCCCGGCGCACGCTCGGCGCGATGGCAAAGACTACGTTCCGACGAGCCGCTGGGTGCTGTTTGGGCATCACTTTGCGGCGATTACCGGCGCGGGACCGCTGATTGGGCCGGTGCTCGCGGCGCAGTTTGGGTTTCTGCCCGGACTGCTGTGGATCCTGATCGGCGTGACGCTGGCCGGTGCAGTCCACGACTTTGTGACGCTGTCGGCGAGCGTGCGATCGGGTGGAAAGTCACTCGCGGCGATGGCTCGGCAAGAGCTTGGCACGCGCGCAGGCTCGGTGGCGACGCTGGCGATCTTCTTTACGGTGACGGTGGCGATCTCGGCGATGAGCTTCGCGGTGGTGAAGATCCTCGAAGGCAGTCCGTGGGCGACGTTTACGATCTCGATGACGATCCCGATCGCGCTGCTGATGGGCGCGATCATGCGCGGCGAAAGTCACGGTCCGAGGCTGCGGATTGCGTCGGTGCTCGGCGTCCTGCTTCTGCTCTTTGCGGTGGTCTATGGCGACACCGTGGCGCACTCGAAGCTGGCACCGTATCTGTCGCTGTCGTTTGGAACGCTCGTCGCGTGCGTGGCTGCGTATGGACTGCTCGCGTCGGTGCTGCCGGTGTGGCTTCTGCTCGTGCCGCGAGACTATCTGTCGTCGTACATGAAGCTGGGCACGCTGTCGGTGCTGGTGATCGCGATCATGCTGGTCAATCCCGAGCTCAAGATCGAAGCGTTCACGCAGTTTGTGTACGGCGGCGGACCGATCATCAAAGGAAAGGTCTTTCCGTTTGTGTTCATCACCGTCGCGTGCGGAGCGATCAGTGGCTTTCACTCGCTGATTGCTTCGGGCACGACACCGAAGCTGATCGACCAAGAGCCCGACTGCCGACCGATCGGCTATGGCGCGATGCTGCTAGAAGGCCTGGTCGGAATTACTTCGCTCGTCGCTGCGGCCTGTCTCCATCCCGCCGATTACTTTGCCATCAACGTGCCGGAAGCCGCGTTTGCGAAGCTGGGCATGACGCCGGTTGAGATCGATCTGATGTCGCAGCTCGTCGGAGAAAAGCTACGCGGACGAACCGGCGGATCGGTGAGCCTCGCGGCGGGCATCGCGCAGATCTTTTCGCAGCTTCCCGGCGCCAAGGCGCTGCTTGGCTACTTCTATCACTTCATCGTCATGTTCGAGGCGGTGTTCATCCTGACCACCGTCGATGCTGGCACGCGCGTCGCTCGCTTTTTGATGCAGGACATCCTGGGCCGGATCGATCCGAAGTTTTCTCGTCACGACTACACGCCGGGTGTGTGGCTGGCGTCGATCTTGGTGGTGACGTTTTGGGGTGGGTTTCTGTACTCAGGGACGATTTCGACGCTGTGGCCGCTGCTCGGGATTTCCAATCAGCTGTTGGCGACGACGGCGCTGGCGGTGGGAACGGCGTTCATCTTGCGGCTTCATCCCGGAAAGCGGCGCTATGCGCTGGTGACGGCGGTGCCGATGATCGCGGTGGGATGCACGACGCTGACCGCTGGCTGGCAGTCGATCTGGCACAACTTCAGCCGCGATCCGAACCGGGTGAAGGCAGTGGTAAACAGTGGTTGTACAGCGATCCTGATGTGCTCCTGCGTGCTGGTGTTGCTGACGCTGGGCGCGCGGGCGTTTTCGCTGTCGACCAGCCAGGATTCACGTCAAGACTCGGCCTCTTAGAAAGGGGTCTGCACCGTTACTGTTGAACCCAAGCGAAATATTTGGTGAAATTACACGCTAAGAGCTGCGCAGCCCTGTCCTTGGACAACCCTTCATGAGTAGACAATCCCTGTTCATTGGACGTTTTGATGGCGCAGCGAACACTCGACTTTGGAGCAGGAGAACCTGTACCGATGCTCGCTAGCCCCATCAGGATGACGGCATGTGCCTTGTTGATGGCCCTTTTGGCCATCGTTCACCCTCACACCGCGCAGGCTCAAGTCCCGCCTCGCATCACCATCGAGTCGAACCCTCCGGGGGCGTCGATCTATATCGATGGTGCGATCCAGGCCGAAAAAACCGGTCCTGCGACGAAGGTTCGTATCACCAAGGGACCGCACAAGCTGAAGCTGGAGCTGGAAGGCTATAAGCCGCTCGAGCAGCAGATCAACATCGGTGCCGCGCAGAAGCTGTCGTTTGTCTTGGACAAGGCGCAGGCGCGGCTCGATATCAAGTATCCGGCGACGAACGATGGTGCGCGTGGCGCAGAGATCTTCGTCGATGGCCAGCCCGCCGGTACGGTGCCGCAGCTGGTGGATCTGCCGGGTGGACCGCACCTGGTGGAAGTTCGGAAGCCTGGCATGAAGGTCTACACGGAGCGACTCGAGGTGAAAGCCGGCGAGACGCGTCCAGTGTGGGTCATCATGCAGAGCGACGTGAAGACCGGCACGCTGATTGTTTCAGCCGACGTGGTGGCCGATGTCGTGATCGATGGTCAGCCGCGTGGTCAAGCGCCGGTGGTGGTCGATAACCTGACCGAGGGTGAGCACGTCGTCGAGGTTCGTCGCACCGAAGCGGGTGCAACGCCGTGGCGTCAGAACGTTCGTGTCGTCGGCAATCAGCAGACCAAGGTTCACGCCAACACCACGCCGCCGCCGCCCGCCGCAGGAACCCTGATGGTGGTGACCAGCGTCGGTGATGCGGAAGTGCAGATCGATGGTGTCTCGAAGGGCGCGCCGGGTCAGCCGATCAGCCTGACGCCCGGCCAGCACTCGGTCAGCGTGTCGGCCAAGGGTCACAAGACCGTGACCAAGGTCATCGAGATCGAAGCAGGCAAGCCGCGTGTCGAGCGCGTCGAGATGGAAGGCGATGCGGTGACGCGCAAGGTCGGCACGGTTCGTATCGTGATGGCCAACCCGATCGAGGGTGCGCAGTACTTCATCAATGGTCGTCGCTACGACGAAACGGCTGCGCTGTCGGATTCCGGCATCGAGATCGCTTCGGGCAAGGTCATTGTCGTCGCCAAGAAAGACGGCTTTGGACAGGACACCAAGGAAGTCACGCTCGCGGCTGGTTCGACGGAGACGGTGACGCTGAACCTTCGCAACGTCGGCAAGATCTACATCGCGTCGGAGCCCAAGGGCGCGTTCGTCATGCTCGACCGTCAGCTCATCGGTCAGACGCCGCTCACGCGGGAAAACGTCGGATCGGGTCCGCACACCGTCGAGTTCCAGCTCCCCGGCTTTGACCAAAAGACCGAGCAGTTCAACGTGCGCTCCGGCGAGACTGAGCAGGTCAGCGTCATCCTGGTGAAGACCAAGGAGCCCGAGCAGGACAAGAAGGAAGTTCGTCGCGGTCTGTCGTCGTTTTCGGCGGTGACCAATCCCTACGGCGCGTTTACGGCGGACATGGGCAGCGGTTATCCGTGGCTTGGCAACGTTCGTCTGACCGTCGGTGTGTGGAAGACCAAGCACAGCGTCCTCGGCGAGCTGGGACTGGACATCGGCACCGAGTTCCGCAGCAACTTCTTCAGCGATCACGAAGTGGCGGGCACGATTCGCTTCCAGATGATGCGCAAGGGTCCGTTCGCGCTCGGTCTGCACATGCTGGTCGGCGGCGGCGGTGGTCCTCGTGAGCGCAACAGCTTCAGCTGGGAGCTGGGTCTGCCGGTCACGATCCTCGCGGGCAGCATGGTCAAGCTCACCGGCAAGGCGTACATCCAGGTTTACTCGGATCGTCACTGTCCGTCGGCAGAATCGATTCAGGATCTGTACAAGAACGATCGCAGCGAGTTCATTCGTCGTGGCGATCCGCGTGACAGCTCGGACGGTGGTGGCGCCGAGCACGCTGGCGATCGCTGCGTCGGTCGCTCCTACGATCCGAACGCGAGCTACCCGAGCCCGTACTACGCCGTCGTCCAGTACAACGGCACCCGCAAGTACGACCCGAACTATCCCGACTTCCAGGTGGATGGCACTGGCGTGCTGGAGCGCTTCGTCGGCGTGCGCGGCATGCTGCAGGCTGCGGTGGAGCTGGCCATCACCTCGAACGTCAGCGTCTTCGGTCTGCTCGAAGGTGCGCCGTTCCAGAAGGAGCGTCAGCTCTTCACCGACAAGTTCAACCGACTGTTCCCGATCCATGACACGCCGATCTACGGACGCATGGGTCTGACCGCGAAGTTCTTCTAGTCGATCGACTCGTCGGTTCGCTGTCTCCGAAGCCCGCTTTTCCAGGCGGGCTTTTTTATTTTCCGCACAACGAAAAGTCCACGCGACCGCTGACCCAGCGCACGCAGCAGCAGGGGTCTGCAGGGGATCGATTCGTCGAAGGGAAAACGGAGCGGCTCAGACGGAAGGGCTGGCTAGAAGAAGCGACGCAGATCCATGCCTTGGTACAGCGAGGCGACCTGATCGGCATAGCCGTTGAAGGGCAGGGTCTTGCGACGACGAAGCTCACCGATGCGACGCTCGCTGGCTTGGGTCCAGCGCGGGTGATCGACCTCGGGATTGACGTTGGCGTAAAAGCCGTACTCGCTCGGTCCTTGCTTGGCCCACGTTGTCGTCGGAAGCTCTTCGGTAAAGCGGATCGCGACGACGCTCTTGATGCTCTTGAAGCCGTACTTCCACGGCACGATGAGGCGCACGGGCGCACCGTTTTGATTGGGCAGCACTTCGCCGTACACACCGAGGCACAGCAGCGTCAGCGGATGCATCGCTTCGTCGATCCGCAGCCCTTCGAGATACGGCCAGTCGAGCACCCAGCTCTTCTGTCCCGGCATCTGCGCGGTGTCTTTGAGCGTCACAAACTGCACGAACTTGGCTTTTGCCGTCGGCTGAACCAGCTTGGCCAGCTCTGAAAACGAATAGCCGATCCACGGAATCACCATCGACCAGGCTTCGACGCAGCGGAAGCGATAGACGCGCTCTTCGAGCGGCGCCAGCTTCAGCAGATCTTCGATGCCAATCGTGCGCGGCTTTTGAACTTCTCCCTCGATGCGCACGGTCCACGGCCTGGTCTTGAGCGTGTGCGCATTTTCGGCGGGCTGATCTTTGCCGAGCCCAAACTCATAGAAGTTGTTGTACGTCGTCACGTCTTTGTACGAGTTCGGCGGCTCAGCGACGGAAAACTCTGCGCGCTTTGGTGCGACAAGCTTCTGCTTGCTCTCTGCGCTGGAGCTTCGACTGCCACCGAGCAGATACGCGCCCGCCAAGCCTCCGAGTCCCGCGATCGTCGTTCCGGCGAGAAACCGTCGTCGATTCATGAAGTTCTCTCGCGAAGTGATCTCTGACCCCAAGACATCGTCAGGCTTTTTGATCAGCATGGGCGCGTGTTCCTCTCCTTCTGAGATGGGCTGCAATCTTAGATTCTGCGGTCTCGCGCGGTTCGTCGCCAGATGTCCGTGCAGTCGAACGTGCGAGCGCGACCGATCCGTGGTTTTTCTTCGCTTTTGACCGAGTGCGGGAATAAACCAGCGCGTAGGTGGTTGTTTGTCTGACAGCGTGCTGTGTCGTTCAAAGGAGACCTTTTCGATGGGCAAGATCATTCGCGGGTTTTTGACGTGGCTGGGCGCAATCGCAGCGATCTATCTGATCGTCGCTGGGATTGTCTTTTTGTCGATGAATCGAAAGAAGCCGGTTCCCGACAAGACCATCTTGGAGCTGGATCTAGAGCGCGAGGTGGTTCAGTTTCAGCCTCGGGATCCACTGGCGCAAGCGACGGGAAGTGATCGCTTGGTGCTGCATGATCTGACGATGGCGCTGGAGCGCGCCGAGCGAGATCCGAAGGTCGTCGGTCTGGTGGCTCGTCTGGGCGCGGCCAAGATTGGCGTCGCGGACATTCAGGAGATCCGCGCGGCGGTGATGCGCTTTCGTCAGTCGGGCAAGTTTGCGGTCGCGTTTGCAGAGACGTTCGGAGAGTTCTCAAACGGGCTCGGTGCCTACTATCTGGCGACGGGCTTTGATGAAGTCTGGATGCAGCCATCGGGCGACATTGGGCTCGTCGGTCTGCATCTGGAGTCGCCGTTTCTGCGCGGCGTGCTCGACAAGCTGGGCGTAAAGCCTCGGCTCGATCAGCGCAAGGAATACAAAAATGCGATGAACATGTTCACCGAAAAGGCCATGACGCCCGCGCACCGGGAAGCCATGACCAAGATCGGGGAAGGCGTCTACGGGCAGTTTGTCAAAGCGGTGAGCGAAGCGCGCAAGCTGTCCGTCGAAGAAGTGCGAGCGACGGTGGACAAAGGTCCGCTGCTGGGTTCGGAAGCGCAGGTGGCAAAGCTTGTCGATAAGCTCGGTTATCGCGACGAGTTCTATGGTGCGGCCAAGCAGCGCGCCGGACAAAATGCGCAGCTTCTGTATCTGCACAAGTACGCCGATCGGGTGGAGCCGCTTCACAAAAAAGGTCCGAAAGTGGCGCTGATCTACGGTGTCGGTGGCGTTGCGCGAGGCAAAAGCTCGACGGATCCGCTGTCGGGAAGCTTTACGATGGGCTCGGACACTGTGACGGCGGGCTTTCGGGCTGCGATTGCGGACAAAGACGTCAAAGCGATCCTGTTTCGCGTCGATAGCCCTGGCGGTTCGTACGTCGCATCCGATGCGATCTGGCAGGAAGTTGGACGCGCGCGACGAGCGGGCAAGCCGGTTGTGGTCTCGATGGGAAATGTCGCAGGCTCGGGTGGCTACTTTGTCGCGATGGCGGCAGACAAGATCGTCGCGCAGCCGGGCACGATTACGGGATCGATTGGCGTGCTCGGCGGCAAGATGATTCCGACGGAGCTGTGGGACAAGATCGGCCTGTCGTTTGACGCGGTGCAGCTTGGCAAAAACGCCGGCTTCTTTTCGATGAACCGCGACTATTCCCCCGAAGAGTGGGCGCGCTTTCAAGCCTGGCTCGATCGCGTCTACGACGACTTCACGAGCAAGGTGGCGCAGGGTCGGAAGCTCGATAAGCAGCGCGTGCTAGAGCTGGCCAAAGGTCGCATCTGGACGGGCGAAGATGCCAAAGCGCTGGGTCTGGTCGATGAGCTGGGCGGGCTGCATACCGCGCTCAAGCTGTGCAAGCAGCTTACGTCGCTGACGGACGCGCAAGAGGTCGAGCTTGTGACGTTTCCGCAGGAAAAAGGCGCGGTGAAGCAGCTCATCGAAAAGCTGACGCAGAGAGACGCGGACAGCTCGGACAAGGAAGCGGCGGCGGTGCGGGTGAAGTTTTCGTCGGTGGAAGCGGCGCAGTCGGTGCTCAAGACCGCGCAGCAGCTTGGCATCTATGGCAGCCAAGACGTGCTGACGATGCCGGTGCTGTCGGACGGACTGTAAGCGTCTGGGGATGACTCGTCGCTGCGGCGGATGACTGGCTTTACAGCTCTCCGCCGAGTGCGCGGGCTTTTTCGACCGCTGCTTCGAGTGCGGCCTGACCCGCTGCCACGCCCGCCATCATCATCGGCTCTGCGACGACTTCGTGAATCGGCGACAGACCCAAAAATCCCAAGATCGTGCGCAGATACGGCATCTGAAAGTCGAGCGCAGCCAGCGACGTGCCGGGCGTATACAGACCATCGCGTGAGCTGAGAATGACGGCTTTCCGACCCGTCAGCAGACCTTGAAACTGACCGCCGACGAACTCAAAGGTCAGGCGACCTTGCACCACGCAGTCGATCCAGCGCTTGAGGTGCCACGGAATCGAAAAGTTCCACATCGGCGTGCTGATGACGATCAGATCGGCGGCATGAAGCTGATCCGTCAGCTGCGTCAGCGCGTTCCAGCGCTCGGCCCCTTTGTCGTCGAGATTTCCTTCTCCGTAGAGCATTTCGAACTTCGCGGAGATGTCCCACTCGTCGAACACCGGCAGCGATCGATAGTCTTCCGCGAGGTTGAGCGAGATGCGCTGTCCGTCGGGATGCTTGGCCTGCCACGCGGCAAAGAAGGCTTCATGAAGCTTGCGGGTTCGAGAGGTCTTTCCTCTCGGTAGGACATTGACATCGAGAGCGATTGGCATGGGTTCCTTCAGCGGAGGATTTACGCGACCATCGACTGCGGGCGGCCATGCCAGAACTGAAACTGCGTGCCGGAGATCGCGCGACCACAGCGGAATCCCTGGGCAAGGTTTACGGTTCCAACGAGCCACGGCGGAGTGGTTGCTTCGGGAGGCGTGCAAGGCCCGAGATCAGCGTTGGCGTAGATCATGAAAAACAGGGCGCTGCTGGTGTCTTCGATTTCGACGCGACCACCGCCTTTTTCGACGATAAATCGCGTCAAGTCAGAGATCGCCGACTGAAGCCGCATGCTCTCGTTCCACGACAGACCGACGCCGGTTGCGAGCTGATGGACCTGGTTTCGAACCGCGATGAGCGAGATCGCATCCTTGAGCGAGATCACGCGCCGACCGGCGGCAGGACAGTGTGCCGCATGGAGCAGCGCATGTTCCAGTCGCGTGGCGGTGTGAACGCCCGTGTCGCGAAGTGCTCGGACGAACTGCTGAATCAGCGCGCTCCGTTTTTCGATCGGTAGATCTGCGACGATCCAGTTCGCCTTTCCTCCGATCGAGGAGAGTGCGCCATCGACCGCCGCGTCGGAGACGAACTTGACGGCGACGCTGTGAGCCAGCTGAGCAAATGTAGAAGAAGTAGTAGTAAGTCGATCCAAAGCAACTCTCCTTGGCGAAGCGTGCTTTGTGATTCATGTTACATATTTTCGACGACGCATTGGGAAGAATCATGCGTCACGGGTGTCACGGCGCGTCCACTGTGCGCGTCGCTGTAGGCGCACTGGGCTTACTTGTCACACGGAATCGACAGTCGCAGCGGCTTGGCAGACATCGTGACGCCGCCTGCACCAAGCTGTCCTCCCGAGCCACTGCCCCAGCAGAAGACTCCGCCGGTCTTCGTCGTAGCGCACAGAAAGCCGTAACCAATCTTGACGCTTTCGACGCCGGACAGTCCCGCGACCGGCTGGGCTCCTCCGGGCGGCTTCTTTTCGTTGGGCATCGCGAGCGCACGCAAGGTCTCGCCCCAGCACCACAGCGCGCCGCTGCGCGTCCGGGCGCATGCATCGTGATCGCCAATCGTAACGTCTACGACATCCGACGGAACACCGTCCATCGTGATCGGCGTCTGGCTGCTGACCATCGACGCCGAAAAGAGCCCGACGCCCATGCACTGAAGCTGTCCGTCTTTGCGCAAAAGACAGAGCTGATTGTGCGCGGCAAACAGATCGACTCCGTCTCCGCTTAGATCGCTGCGTTCCGTCGCTGTGCGCTGTGGCGTTGCGATGTTTTTGCCAAGCGATCCGTATTCATCTTTGCCCCAGCAAAACACCTTTCCATCTGCGCGTAAGACACAAGAAAAGTTGTTTCCAGCGACGAGCTTTTTGGCTTCGCCACCGATTCCTACCACCGCTTTGGGAGTCTCTGTGTTGTCCGTACTTCCATTGCCAAGCTGACCGACTTTGTTGTCGCCCCAGCACATGACTTCGCCGCTGCGCTTGCGTGCGCAGGCGTGTGCGGCTCCCATCGCGACTTCGACGACATCTTGACCGAGCGCAGCCAGCTCTTTGGCCCGCCACTCCGTCAGCAAACCACCGGGCGGCACAGTGAGCAGCGCACGACCCCAGCACCACAGCGCGCCCGATTCTGTCTGCGCGCACAGATCCGCAGCGCCCATGAACAGTCGATTCAGACCGCTTGGGAATCCGCCAATCCGCTGGGGACTCATCAAGCGTCGACTCGATGATCCATCGTTATCACCGCGCAGACACAAGACGTCACGATCGGTGGTGATTGCGCACAGCTCTGTGTTCCCAACGCCAATGTGAGACGTCCCTTGCGGCAGCCAGTGCAGCGCACGCGGATAGGAAACTTCATTTCGCTTGGTCTCGGGGTTATAGCCCGGCTCCGTCTCTCCCCAGCAGTACGGAGTGCCCACGCGATTGAGCACACAGGCGTGATAGTAGCCCGCGGCAAGCTGCGTCAGACACTGCTCTCCGAGCGGCTTTTGAATATGTTTTAGTCCAAAGCTTCGTTGGATGGATCCAGATCGAACAGTAGGACTTCCTTCAAAGGGCAGCTCTGCCCATAGCTCGATGTGGGAGACTTTTGTCAGCCGCGATGACAGCGGCTGCTCGCTATCGGGCAGCGGGTAGTGCTGCGCCAGATCTGAAAAGGAAACCTTGGCTTCCAGCTTCTGATTGGGCTGCAAGATCAGCGGCTCATGATCATGAACGCTGGTGATGTCGATCATGCCGTGAATGGGCACGCGATAGGTCTTCCCACCGTCGATGCGAACTGCAATGTTGGTGTAAGACTGCCAAGTAATCTGTCCGCACAAAGACGCCGGAATCGTCTTGGTCTGACTGGTGGTGTTGTGCAGCGTCACCTGAAGCGACAGATCGGACGGAAAGACCGGCTGCTCAGGACTCAGAGACAGACCAATGCGTACACCTCGCACCTGACTGCCATACACGGGCTCTGGATCGGCTTGGACTGAGTCTATTTTGAACACCAGAGCCGTCGGAACAAGCAGCGCTGCAAGTCGCACAGAAGATCGCATACGTTCGATCATATCAGGCTCTATCGGTAGTGCAGCGCGCCCGAAAGGGCACCTACAGCTGATCGTGGAGAATCTGTACGCGACACAGCGGCACAAAGCCAAGTCGGCGCAGAATCGGCTGCGACATGTGTCCTGCTTGGGTCAAAAGACGCGGCATTCCGTGACGACACGCTTCTTCATAGCGAGCAGAGAGCAGCGCGCGATACACGCCTTGGCTGCGAAACGCTGGATCGGTAGCACCGCCACACAGAATCGCTGCTTCTTCGGTAAAGACTACGTCGCCTGCACCCACCACATTTCCGTCGATGGAAGCCGAAAAGCGCAGCCACAGCGGACTGGCTCTGTAGCAGGCGTAGTCGTTTGATACGGACTCCTCAAAGTCATCCGGGGTGTGACCAAAACAGCTCCAGAACACGCGCTGACTACGTCGATAGGCGTCGAAGTCTTGGACGCGCTCGATCCGAATCGAATCAGACCACGGTGGCAGCCAACCCGACTTGGGATGCTCCAAAAGGAGCGACTCTGTGACTTGTTCCAGCTCAAACGGAAGGACTCCGTGCTGGTGTAGTTGTGTCGCCAAGTCCGTCGGGAAAGCAGACGGACCCACTTCAAACAGCGCTTCTTTGCGACCATACGCGCGGATTCGCGCACGGATGTCGGACAGAGTCTGTGAAACCTCTCCGTTTGGGATGCGGAATCGCTGCACAACCGTTCCGTGTGGACCTTCCGTTGCGCCAAACACGATGACGTAGCGATCGGTCTCGATGCGGAAGTCTCCAGGCCGCAGCGGCATGTGCGTGTTGAGATCTTCAGCCAGTGCCAGCAGCTTTTGGGAATGCGTCTGCATGTTGAATGTGTATCACAGTGCGCGCTCTGTTCCGTGACTACTTGGCGGAAGTACGGACAAACTTGCCATGGTCTCCCAGCGTAAAGGAGACGACTTTCCCGTCGGGAGAAAGCTGAAGATCACAAGGAACCACACCGAGCGCTGGATCATCAAACTGCATCCGCAAGCGGCTTTTTTGCCAGGGCGAAAGTCGTCCAGTCAGCGACTTCGCAATCCGAACAGAGAACTCACTTCCATCCTGACGAAGCTCCGCTTCTCCGAGCAGTGCAGAGACATACGTTCCGACCAGCTGACTCGCGGAGATCTCTGGCTGTGGACTCGGCCCCGCACCGAGCTGCGCTTGGACCGCCGCAGCTTGACGCGCGCGACTGCTCTTAGACATCTGGAGCCGCGTCGCAATCCAGTCCTTTCCTGTTGATCCCAGCCAGTCATCCAGCAGCGCGAAGATCAGCGACTCTGGCAGTCCCGTCCACGGCACGTTGGTGAGCACAGCGATGCCCAGCTTTTCATCAGGAATCATCGCCAGCGAGCAGGAAAATCCGTCGATTCCGCCTGTGTTCCACGCCACCAGACGGCCTCGATGGTCTTGCAGCATCAGTCCAAGACCGTGCGCCAAAAAGTGACTCTGCGGATACAGCGCTTTGGCCCATGGAGCCAGTCCGACCAGCGTCTGCGGAGTCATCATTGCGTCAATAAGAGTCTTTGAAAATACCTGTTTTCCGTCCAAGTATCCGTCGCTGGTGAAGATCTTCAGGAGGTTCGCAAGATCCGAGATCGAGGCATAGACACCTGCAGCGGGTGCGATGTTGTGAAGTACGCGTGGCGCAATCGCGGTGAGGGTTTCATTTCGGATGGTATGTGGTGACGCTGTGTTTCCATCCGGTGCGCTCGGAATCCCAATTCCTGCGTCAGACAGCTTGGCTGGAATGAAGACTTTTTGATGAAGAAGGGACTCCCAAGAGGCTCCTCCGGCTTTTGCGATCAGCTCCCCCGCGAGCGTGTACATGACGTTGCTGTAGGCAAAGCGACTGCGAACAAGACTCTCTTGCGGAACGTCTTTGAGCCTGCGCAAGACCTCCTTTCGATCGAATCCTGTGCCAGTCCAGAGCAGATCCGCAGACTCTGAGATTCCACTGCGATGCGACAGAATGTCCAGCAGCGTAAGCTGCGCGGTGGCCACCGGATCTTGCAGGACGAAGTCAGGAAGTGACTCTTTGATTGGGCGATTCAGAGACAGTTTTCCTTCTTCCGCAAGCATAACTGCCGTCGCTGCAGTCAATGTCTTGGTCAGCGATGCGAGCGCAAAGCGGGTATGGACATCAACCCGTGCAGCGTCTCCCACGCGGCGATTCCCATACGCTTGCAGAAGCACGACACTGCCGTTATGAACCATCGCGATCGCGATGCCGGGTGCCTGCCATTCCGCGAGGGATCTGAGGGCCAGCCGCTGCACGTTGTCTGTCTGCGCAAGGGAGAGTGCTTTGGCCGGAGTCGGAATCGATTCTGCGGAGCTGAGCCTCGGCAGCAAACAGAGCCACGCTGTCAATAGGAGTGCCTGCGGACCACGGAGCATCATGCGTACATCGTACTGTGGATGCGCGGATTCTGCGAAGCTAGGGAGAGATGTTTGGTAGCAGGAGGTACGCGGGAGTCTGGTTGCTTCCGACGACCAGATCCGGCAGTCCGTCAAAGTTCACATCAGCCACCGAGACCGCTTGTGCGATTCCGCTTTGATGTGCAGACAGATCAATCGTCTGTCCGTTCTGCAGACCTGTACGTGATCCGAGCAGCAGACCGAGCTTGTTTTCGCTGGCACTGCTCGTCACGATGTCGGTGTATCCATCACAGTTGACGTCGATGGCGCTTAGCTGCTGCGCGCTGGTTCCGCTGGGAATGGAAATCGCCGACCCGAACGTACCTTGTCCCTTCCCTGGAATCAGCGCGATGTTTTTCTGTCCGGCCAGCGAAACCACCAGATCAGGGATTCCGTCTCCGCTGGCTTCTGTGACAAGCACCGACGTCGCCGGAGCAGGAACGCTGACCTGCGCAAGCCGTTGAAAAGACTTACTCCCATTTTGCTGCCACACCTCCACACGCTGCGCATTCCCCCCCGCCACCACCAACTCCCCCCGACCATCCCCGTTGGTGTCCGTGTAAAGGACCAAATGCATTCAGACGCAATTTTCTTAATTCTCTCTCGCTGGAGTGAA
>CALMML010000285.1 GCA_937868485.1 uncultured Myxococcales bacterium
CGTCGGTGCTGCCCTTGTCCTTATACAGAAGGGAAATCCAGTGCAGCGAGAAGTTGTGACAGGCTCCCGTCGTTGCCGCAGCGTTCAACTTGCCCGCCATCACCTTGACCTGGGAAAAGTCAGCCAGAAGATTCGGTAGCATCACGCGATCCTTTCTTGCGTCCACCTCGACATGGGGACGCGAACGACAGCGCAGCAGGTTGCACAAAGCACGCCACCGGGTCTTGGCACGGGCTGCGACGGAACACGCTGAAAAAGTCCGCCGGGCACGCCGCCCAGCGCAGGTCAGCGGGGGACGGGGCGTGGCTACGCGCTCGTTCTCGCGCTGCTCGCCCATGCGCGCGTATGATGAAGGCATGTCGTTTGTACTAGAGCCGCTGGGTCAAGTGGTCTGCTCTCGCAAGGAGCCAACGGATGACAACTGGGATAGCGAGTCGTGCGTGATCGAGCTGTCGTCGGCGATCGTGAGCCCGGATGCGACGCTTGGGCTTTTGAGCTTTTCGCACATCGAGGTGATCTACGTCTTTGACCGGGTGGATGAAGCGAAGGTCTGTCGCGGCGCGCGGCATCCGCGTGGCCGAGCGGACTGGCCGCTCACCGGCATCTTGGCGCAGCGAGCCAAAGACCGGCCCAATCGCCTGGGGGTGACGGTCTGTCGGCTGCTCGCGGTGTCGGGGCTGCGGCTGACGGTGTCGGGGCTGGACGCCATCGATGGAACCCCGGTGGTGGACATAAAGCCCTACCTGCGAGAGTTCGGACCGCGCGGCGAGGTGCAGCAGCCGGACTGGAGCCGCGAGCTGATGAAGGACTACTGGTCCTAGCCGCCGCCCTGACCGAGCCACTCGGTGCCATCGGGAGAAAATTCCTTCTTCCAGATCGGCACTTCGACCTTCAAGGCTTCGATGGCGGCGCGGCAGGCGGAAAAGGCTTCGGCACGGTGCGGGGCGGACGCGGCCAGGATCACCGCCAGGTCGCCAATCTGTAGCGAGCCGACGCGGTGAACCATTGCCAGGCGGACCCCGGGATGGGCGGACTCGATGCGGGTCGCGATCTCGGCCATCTTGCGCACGGCCATCTGGTCGTAGGCTTCGTAGTCGAGCCGCACCACCTGCTTGCCGTCGTTGTGATCGCGCACCATCCCGGCAAACAGCACCAGCCCACCTTGGCCGGGGCCGCTCACCTGGGCAATCACCTCGTCGTAGGACAGCGGCTCTGCCGAGACGCGGACATGCGGCGCGCCCCCGGCGACCGGCGGAATCAAGGCGACCTCGTCCCCGTCTTGTAGGGGCGTGGACTGCGGCGCAAACTCTTGGTTTACGGCGACTTGCAGGCTGCGGCGGCTGCGCGCGATAAGCGGCTCCGCTTCGCCAAGCTGGGTGAGCAGCTCGCCCACGGTGGCGGGGCCTTGCAGCTCGATGGACTCGCTGTCTTTGTGCAGTCGCTCGCGCAGGTGGGCAAAGTAGCGGACCGAGATCTTCATAGCCGCAGTCTTATAGCCGAACGACGGGACAGGACGTGTCTTTTTCGACGCTTCGGGTGGCGTTGCGGGTGTCGAGGACGAGCTTGGCCTTCTGACACAGGGCGGCGTAGTCGATCGACTTGTGGTCGGTCAGGATCAGGACCGCGTCGTAGCTGCCCGGATCAACGAGCGGCACCGAGTGAAGCTGGTGTGTACCGATGCGGACGCTCGGGACGTAGGGATCGTGATACTCGACGGTGGCACCCTTGCCCCACAGAAGCTCGATGACATCCAGGGCCGGGGACTCGCGCACGTCGTCGATGTCGCGCTTGTAGGCGACGCCCATGATGAGCAGCCGCGAGCCGCGTACGGCCCGGCTGTGGTCGTTGAGCATGTCTTGGAGCCGCGAGACGACGACCTCGGGCATGCCGGTGTTGATCTGATCGGCCAGGTCGATAAAGCGCGCTTCGTACTTGAGCGTGCGCAGCTTCCACGACAGATAGAGCGGATCGACGGGGATGCAGTGTCCGCCCAGTCCGGGGCCGGGATAAAACGGCATAAAGCCAAACGGCTTGGTGGCCGCCGCGTCGATGACTTCCCAGGTGTCGAGCCCGAGCTTTTCGCACATGATGGCGACCTCGTTGACGAGGCCGATGTTGACGGCGCGGAAGGTGTTTTCCAGCAGCTTCACCATCTCGGCGGCGTCGGTCGAGGTGACGGGGACGATGCGGTCCATGACCTCGCTGTAGAGCGCGCGAATCATGGTGAGACAGTCGGGCGTGGTGCCGCCGATGACCTTGGGCGTGTTCTTGGTCTGAAAGCGCTCGTTGCCGGGATCGACGCGCTCGGGGGAAAACGACAGGAAGAAGTCTTGGCCGACCTTGAGCCCGGACTCCGACAGCCGAGGCAGCAGCACTTCGCGCGTAAAGCCGGGGAAGGTCGTCGATTCCAGCACGATCAGCATGCCAGGATGCATGTGCGGCAGCAGCGCGTCGGCAGCGGCAACGATGTAGCTGTTATCGGGCGAGCGCGACTTGTTGAGCGGCGTCGGGACGCAGATGATCACGACATCTGCTGAGGCGAGACACTTCGGATCGCTGGTGGCATCGACCCGGCCTTTTTCGACCAGCTCGGCAAGGGCGGAGTCGGGCACATCCTTGATGTAGCTTTTGCCAGCGCGGACGGAGGCGGCGCGCTCCTCGATCAGATCGTAGCCAGTGACGTGAAAGCCGGCGCGAGCGACCTCAACGAGCAGCGGGAGGCCGACATAGCCGAGCCCAATCACGGTCACTTGTGCGGTGTGTTGCGACAGCTTGGCGAGGAGCGATGGGTGATGCATGGACTTTTCTGGCTTCTATCGTACGCCACCTGCGAACACAAGGCTTACCGCTGCTTGCGCATAGAGAACAGCCACGGCAAAAGCGCAGGCTCAGCAAAGGCTCGGGTCCAGGCATCGTGACCGACCTGGGGATACTCTAGGTAGCGCGGGGCGGCGTTTGCGGCGTGCAGGGCGGCGATCATGTGGCGGGATCGCTCGACGGACACGACTGGATCGAGCGCGCCGTGAAAGGCCCAAACGGGAACGTGGGCAAAACGGGCGGCTTGCTGCTCATCGCCGCCACCGCAGATGGCAATGGCTGCCGCAAAGGCGTCGGGATGGCGACTGAGCAGATCCCAGACGCCGAAGCTGCCCATGGACAGGCCGACCAAGTAGACGCGGCTCGCATCTATGAGGGGCGCGCCCGGATCGGTGTGTGGCGCGGGGGACAGAAGCTGGGACACAAGCTCCCACACGGCGGCAAGCGGCTGGGACGGCTGCGGGGGCAAGGTGTGGGCGGGTGCGGACCAGTCCACCTCGACCCAGCGCTGACCTTGGGGACACTGGGGCACAAGCGCGTAGCACGGAAAGGCGTGGCGGACGGGGTCTGAAGCCAGAAGCTCGGCGGCTCCGTTGCGAAGCGGGGCGCGGTTGTCCTCACCACGCTCACCGGCTCCGTGCAAAAACACGACGAGCGGCTGCGGCGACGAAGCGGACAGCGGACGGAGCCAGCGGTAGGGCAGGCGGAGCCCGCTTTTCGCGTCGAAGTGCTGGGCAGAAAAGCGGTCCGCGAGGTCGATGTCGGGCTGGGTCGGCATGCGAAAAGTGTAGCTCTTTGGCTGCCTCGGTATACTGCGCGCCATGTTGAACTGGCTGGGCGTGGCGGTGGCTTGCGCCCTTGTGCTGATGCTCTTGATGGTGCTTGCGCGCAGGTCGCGTAAGGAAGACCTTGCTGCGACGGACGCTGCGGATGACCCGGACGCCGCAGAGCGGGCGGTGGCCCAGCATCCGGCGGCTGCATCCCAGACCGAAGCGACGGCAGCTGCGGACGGCGAAGATGCAGAAGATGAAGCATCGGACGAAGCCAGCACCGGGGAAGACGAAGAAGCGTCGGCCAGCGAGGACGCGGGACAAAAGAAGCGCTCGTTTCTGCACAGCCGTCACTGGGCCATCCTGGCGGGAGAGCCCGAGCCGCATCGGTTCCTTCTGTCGGCGTTTGAGAAGCTGCTGCAGCCGGGAAGTGGCTCGCGGGCGACCGGGGAAGGGCGACTGTGGCACTTGGTCGACAACAGCGGACGACTTCAGCTGTCGGCGCTGGTGCGCAAGGGCGACGTGCTGGAAGTGCTGGCGATTTATCCGTACGCAGAGACGGCCAATAGCTGGCCGCTCCAGCTCGATCGCATCGATGAGAGCCCGGATGGACTGCAAGCGCGGCTCTGCGGTCAGGCGGGCGGGGCGCACTTCGCGGTGTTCGATACGCTGTACTTCAAGAACCACGAGCACTACTTGGTGGGCGAGACGTACGAGCTGCAAGTGAGCGCGATTGCCTATCAGCTGGAGTTTGACGAGCCAGCGGAGGCGTCGGGTGGACAGAGCGGCTTTGGGGCGCTGCCGGTGCTGACGGCGGACCGGGATGCGGCGGAAGATGAAGTGGTGTTTCACTCGACGGTGGAAGATGTGTTCGAGTGCGAGTTCTGGGGCATCGAGCTACAGGTCTATCTGCTGACGCTCTTGCATACGCAGGACGGTCCGCTGCGGGTCGAGCTGTATACGCATCCTTCGCTGACGGAGCGGCGCTTCGCGGTCGGGGATCGGGTGCGTGGGGTGGCGTGGCTGTTTGGGCTGTGGCCGGATCCGCGCGCGACGGCGCTGGCGGAAGCGCTGAAGGCGGCGCGGCTACCGAACTAAGGGGAGCTGGGACGTGAAGCGGTCGCGGGCGCGCAGGGCGGTGCTGGGAAAGTCGCTAAACAGACCGTCGATTCCGAGCTGATAAAACTGAAGGTACTCGGCTTCGGGGTCGCCGCTGTAGCTTGCGGCGAGTCGGCGCGCTTCGTTTCGGAACGTGAACGGATGCACAAACAGTCCCAGCTTGTGGGCATCTTCGAGCAGCGCGGTGGGACGCTGGGTCTGGGCATCGCTGAGCGTGATCTTGCCGTCGCCACTTGTGTCCGTCGGGTTGCCGCTGCCATCGAGCGTTGCTTGTACGGGAATCAGGTAGGGCTTCCACGGTCCGATTCCATCGGCGTAGGTCTTGATCTCGGCCAGTCCTTCGCGCGTCGTCATGCTGTCAAACAGCTTGGTGATGCCAGCGCGGGTCCAGTCGTAGGGACGATCAAAGGGCGGTGCGTAGGTGATGGTTCCTTTGCGAAAGTCGTAGTCGTCGCCGTCGATGAGCTGCACCAGCTTGGTGCGCAGGCCGCTCTGGCGTAGCGCTTTGAGGCTGCTTGGCTCAAAGCTCTGCACAAAGACGGGCGCGCTTGGATCGTCGAGTCCGGCTGCGCGCAGCTCGCGAATGAGCCGGTCTTCGAGCGTCAGGCCCAGCTCGCGGTGATAGGTCGGATTCTTCGTCTCTGGATAGATCGCGATGGGGTGTCCCAGCCGTGCCGACTGCGACTTCACCAGCGAGAGGATCTCGGCAAACGTCGCGATGCGATACTTGTCGTTAAACTGCTGGGGACGCTCGGCATCGGTGGCGACGGCATAGAGGGTCTTTAGCTCTGCGAGCGTGAAGTCGTGTGCAAAAAAGCCGGTCTGCTTTTCGCCATCGACCGACCAGTCCACGCGCTTGCGTGACGCAAACTCTGGATGCATCGCGACATCGGTGCTGTAGGAAAGGTTCGGATCATGTCGCGCGATGAGCACGCCGTCTTTGGTCGCGATGAGATCCATCTCGAGCACATCGGCGCCCTGATCGATCGCGAGCTGATAGGCTTCCAGCGTCTCTTCGGGAAGGTAGCCCGAGGCGCCTCGGTGCGCGATCACAAGCGGCGCTTTGCCATCGAGCGTAGGAAAGGGAATCGGCGTGGGCGTCGCGCAGGAAGCCAGCAGCAGGCTGCCAAAGAGCGTGTTCCAGCCTGGGGGAAGTGCCGTGCGGGTCGGGTGGGTCGTGGGCATCCGCGTCATCCTCTGCTGACAGGTTGGCAGCTGCGTGGGCGGTTAGCTTGTGCTGATGCTGATCCGTCCGTTCAGTAAGTCGGTGATCAGCTCACACAGGCCAAAGCCTTCGCTGTGGGTGGTGATGTGCTGGGGAACAGAGTCGCCCAGCTCGGGCAGGTAGCGCTCGATGTTGCGAACGCCGACAGACAGCGCAAATCGTCCGGGCGCAAACAGGCTGACATCGTTGGCCGAGTCCCCGACCGATACCGCGTAGCGTGACAGCTCGGCGTTTGCATCGGTGACGCCGCGTCGGGACAGCAGTGCCGCCGCCCCTTCCGCTTTGCTGCGTCGCGCGTCGCCATCGAGCATGAAGTGAATGTGAATGGAGCTGGCCAAGATGTGGCCTTGGTGGTCGCTCTCGTCTTCGACCAGGCGGGACAGCTCGGCGAGCATCTTGGCGCCTTCGTGACCGCCTGGCAGATCGCGCACCACGGTGTAGTCGCTTACCCGGAACTGATTGTCCGCTGTGGTCGTCAGCGAGCGCCCCAGTCGTCGCGACACGCGCTTTTGCAGGGCCGCCAGTCGGGTCCGTACATCCGGCGCGAGCGGTCGAAAGTAGTGCAGACCGTGCTCGTGACTGGATGTGACCACCGCGCTGCCGCTCGGGCTGAAGCTGGACGGGGCTTGCGCGCGCCGATCCAGCCACGCACCGCCGTTTTCGACGATCACCGCGCTGACAGAAGGAAGATAGGCGAGCAGCGTCGCTCCGTAGCCAGCCGGACGTCCGGTGTTGAGGATGATTTCCATCCCCGCTCGATCGGCGCGGGCGACAGCATCGAGTACATCGGCATGAATTCCGCCGCGAACCGTAAAGGTGTCGTCAACGTCAGCGAACAGATAGCGAGGCAGCATGGCCGCGCACTCTAGCGCAGCGCTGCGATGCTTACGTGGGGATTTGTGAAGGAGAAAGAGTGCAGCCTGGGGTTACAGACCGGCGCCGGGAGCGCCCACGCGATACGTCGGACCGCCGCCATGGGCTGGGGCGCCATGGGCCGGAGCGGGCGCGTGATATCCACCGGGGGCGGGCGCAGGGGCCGGGGTCGCTGCGGGGGGACGATAGCCTCCACCGGGCGGCGTGTAGACCGGCGGGGCGGGCCGAGGCGCAGGGGCCGGGGCCACGACTGCTCCGCCACCGTAGACAGGCGCGGGACGATAGACCGGAGCCGGGGCCACCGCAGGCGGAGGCGCAACGACGGTGCCGCCACCATAAACCGGCGCGGGCCGATAGACCGGCGCGGGCGCGACCGGGGCGGGCGGCGCAACGACGGTGCCGCCACCATAGACCGGAGCGGGACGATAGACCGGCGCGGGACCGACCGGAGCGGGCGGAGCCACGACCGTACCGCCACCATAGACCGGAGCGGGACGATAGACCGGGGCCGGAGCCATCGGAGGCGGTGGAGCCACGACCGTACCGCCACCATAGACCGGAGCGGGACGATAGACCGGGCTCGCCGGATACGCGGGCGCGCCGTAACCCGACTGCGCCCAGTGCGCACGATAGTAAGAACCACCGATGAAGCGTGGCCCGACGTAGATGTAGCCGGGACGAACGGGCGAGCAGTAGCCACGCGCCCAGAACCAGCGACCGGCCCAGTCCCAGCGACCCGGCACGAAGATGGTTCCGTAGCCGCAGGTCAGCACCGGCTCATAGCGCGGGGCGGGCGGGGCCATCGACACCGCGATGGGGGCGGGCGGGTTGTCCGGGATGTACTCCATCGTTGTCCCGTACTGTGGAGCGGGGGTCTCTACGTACGTGGTGCCGTAGCAGCCGCTCGCTCCGGCCAGCGCGCAAAGCGCCGCAAGAACTCGCTTCATGAGAGGTCTCCTGTATGTCTGCGCCATTTTACTTTCTCCGACGGGATCATCGCCAGAATTCTTCTCTCCGTCGCTGGAGGAGCCCCGGCTGTGGACCTGTCAGCGGTTGACACAGTGCGCTCGCCCGGTTGCGCAGGGGCGGCCTGGGTCGAGCTGGCTCGTCTGGACGATTGTTTGACATCGACGCTCACCGCACTGTATGCATGTTCTACGCCATGGACTCCAAGCAAGCTGTGAACACTCCTGTATCCGACGCTGAAACGGCCAAGACCGAAGGCACCAAGTCGCCACACCGTGAAGTGGTGTTCTCGGGGATGCAGCCGTCCGGTGGCTTTCACATTGGCAACTACCTGGGCGCGGTGCGCGACTGGGTGACGCTGCAAGACCAGCACCGCTGCTTTTACTGCGTGGTGGATCTACATGCGATCACCCAAGCCTACGATCCGCAGGCGATGCGGGCGCGGGTGATGGACATGGCGGTGGAGCTGCTCGCGTGTGGCATCGATCCGAACCGAGCGACGCTGTTTGTGCAGTCGCAGGTTCCCGAGCACGCGGAGCTGGCCTGGGTGCTGAGCACGGTGGCTCCCTACGGAGAGCTGTCGCGGATGACGCAGTTTAAGGAAAAGGGCGAGCGGGCCGACTACATCAACTGTGGTCTGTTTACCTATCCGGTGCTGATGGCGGCGGACATTCTTCTGTACAAAGCGACGCGCGTTCCCGTCGGAGAAGATCAGATTCAGCACCTGGAGCTGACGCGCGAGATCGTCCGTCGCTTCAACGGTCGCTTCGGGGATCCGGCGGTCTTTGCCGAGCCGCTGCCGCTGCATCGCTCACCGCTGCGGATCATGGGACTCGACGGAAAGCAGAAGATGTCGAAGTCGCTTGGCAACTATGTGGCGATTTCTGACGAGCCGGATGTCATTCGCAAGAAGATCAGCGGCGCGTTTACCGACGAGCTTCGCCTGCGCAAAAAAGACCCCGGTCATCCCGAGAGCTGCTACGTCTGCGGCCTGGAGCCGTTCTTTATGTCCGCCGAAAAAGTGGCGGAGTTTCACGACGGCTGTCGCTCGGCCAAGATTGGCTGCATCGACAGCAAGCGCGCGCTCGCCGAAGCGATCATCGCTCACCTTCAGCCGATTCAAGAGCGCAAGCGAGAGCTGTTGGCCAAGCCGGGTCTGGTCGAAGAGATCCTGCGTGACGGAGCCGCCGTGGCTCGCAAGGTGGCGGCGCAGACGATGGTGGAAGTGCGCGAGCGCCTGGGCTTTCTGCCGCTGCCTACGTAACGACGCTTCGTTTGGGATCTGGGGATTCGCTGGGCTCGGTATACTGCCTACATGCACGGTTTCCCCAAGCTGCCTGGTTCCTCGGATTGGCCGCGTCACAGCGGTCTGCTCTGTCACATCACGTCGCTTCCTGGCCCTGGCGGCACGGGCGACCTGGGTCCCGCCGCGTATCGATTCGTGGCCCAGCTTGCGCGCGCCGGTCAACGGGCGTGGCAAGTGCTGCCGATCGGTCCGACGGGCTTTGGTGACTCGCCGTATCAGACGGCATCGGTGCTGGGTGGAAATCCGCTGCTCATCAGCATCGATCGGCTGATGGAAGACGGCCTGCTTCCCGCTGGCATCACCAGCCTGGCTCCGGTTGAAACCAGTGAAGCGGACTTTGCGGCGGCTCAGGCGTACAAGTGGCCGCTGTTTGAGCGCGCGTTCCGCAAGCTGTTTGCCGATGTGCAGCATGCGGCACTGCGTGCGGAGTTTGGCGAGTTTGCGGAGCGAGAGCGCGCCTGGCTCGACGACTACGCGCTGTTTATGGCGATCAAAGAAGCGCAAGGACTGCGTCCGTGGACCGAGTGGCCACAGCCGCTGCGGGATCGTCAGCCGAGCGCGCTCACCGACATCAAACAGCGTCTGTCACTTCGCATGGACCTGCACCGCTTTGTCCAGTGGCAGTTCGAGCGTCAGTGGCACGCGCTGCGCAAAGCCGCGACGGAGCTTGGCATCGAGCTGATCGGTGACGTTCCGATCTTTGTGGCGCACGACAGCGTTGAAGTGTGGTGCGATCGCAGTCAGTTTTTGCTGCATCCCGACGGATCGCTCAAGGTCCAGGCCGGGGTTCCGCCCGACTATTTTTCCAAGACCGGCCAGCTGTGGGGCAACCCGCTATACAACTGGGAACGAATGCAGGCCGACGGCTTTGCGTTCTGGCGTCAGCGGATTCGGCGTGCTGCGTCGCTGTTTGATCGCGTGCGCATCGATCACTTCCGAGGCTTTGCGGCGCACTGGGAAGTTCCAGCGGCGGATCAAACGGCGGAGTTTGGTCGCTGGGTGACGGCTCCTGGGCACGCGCTGTTTGAAGTGCTGACGACGCATCCCGATACGCAGAAGGTCCGCTTCATTGCCGAAGACCTGGGGGTGATCACGCCCGACGTGGAAGCGCTGCGCGACCGCTTTGCGTTCCCCGGCATTCGCGTCCTTCAGTTTGGCTTCGGAGACGATGACTTTTACGACGGTCGTCCCTGGGCGTTTCGCAAGAACCTCGTCGCGTATAGCTCGACGCATGACAACGCCACGATCGTCGGCTGGTATCGCGGAGAGCCGGAAGGCACGCGCAGCGACGAACAAGCTCGACGAGAACGCGACAAAGTCCACGACTACCTGGGCCACGTTCCAAGCCCAGACTACGCGCACTTTGCGCTGATTCGCCTGGTCATGGGCACCGCCGCCGAGACCGTCATCATTCCGGTTCAAGACGTGTTAGGACTGGGCAACGTGGCGCGCATGAACACACCGGGACTGCCGCAAGGCAACTGGCGCTTCCGTCTGCGGAGCGGTCAGCTCGACGATGGCAGCCTGGATCATCTGCGTCACATCACCAAGCTGTACGCGCGCACCCAGCGCTAGTCCGCACTGCCTTGCGAGTCCAACATGTCCGACGCGATCAAACAAAACGAACACATCTACGATCGGCTGTGGGCTCGTCTGCCGATTCCTCCGCACAGTGAGTGGCCGATCTGGCCGGAGCTGGAAAAGGAAATCCACGGTAGCGCGCGGCTCTTGGAGATGGGCGCGGGGGTGCTGCCTCGGATTCCCATCGATGGCGGCTTCTTTGTCGATCTGTCGCAGTCGGCGCTGCGCAAGCTGGATGTGCATGGCGGTCACGGAGTGCGCGCGGCGGGTCCGCTGCCGTTTTGTGACGAAGCCTTCGATGTGGTCTGTGCCTTCGAGGTTCTTGAGCACATTCCCGACGACGAGACTGTGCTAAGCGAGCTGGCGCGGGTGATTCGTCCCGGCGGAGCGCTGTTCTTTTCCGTTCCCGTCAATCCTGCGCTGTGGACCGGCTTCGACGATGCGTGCGGACATGTCCGTCGCTACATTGCATCGGATCTGGCGCAGCGACTGGACAGCGTCGGCTTGGTTGTTGAGCGCTGGACCACGCAGCCGAACAAGTTCAAAAAGCCCATCGGAGATCTGACGGGATCGTTTCTGCGCGCTCTGTCGCACTTTCCTCGGCTGACGATCTGGCTGAAACAAAAAGCGCTTCAGACGGAGATGAGCCGCAGCTTCACCTGGCAGACGGGCGACATTGACCAGAGCCACGAGATCGGCGGGCTGATTGCCATCGCACGCAAGGTCTCACGTCCGAGCGCGTAGCATTCCGCCGTCCTCTTGCGCAGCATCATGCGGCTGCAAGGGCCGGATCGTTACGACCTGCAAGGTGCGCGGTCGCAAGTCCGGGCCCAGTCGACTGTCGGCGTCTGTCGGTGCGCATACGCCGCCGCTGAAATCCCGAAAGCGTCCCCGATCACAACGTCGTCCGCCTTGGCTGTTGGTCCACCTGCATTGACGGAAAGCGGTGCCGCAAAGGTTCCATTGGTGCTGCCCGCCAGGTAGCTGACCGTTCCCTGCGCGCCGTGAGAGATCGCCAGATCCAGCTTGCCGTCCTGGTTGAGATCTCCGACTGCGATGCCCGTCGAGCCGACCGGAATCGTCATCGACGAAGGCGTCTTGAACGTGCCATCGCCATTGCCGAGCGCGATCGTCAGCGAGCCCATGCCCGTGCCGCCGCCCGGATTGGCAACCACCATGTCGAGCTTGCCGTCGCCATCGAAGTCACGCAGCGCCACCGCGTTGGGCGAGTTGCCCGTCGACACCGGCGTCTTGGCCGTAAACGTACCCGTGCCCGTGCCCAGCAGCACGCTCGCGGTGTTGCTGCCCGAGTTGACCACGACTGCATCCAGCTTGGTGTCTGCGTCGATGAGTCCATACGCAATCGCGCGAGGCTGCGTACCCACAGTCGTCGTCATCGCCGTGCCGAAGGTCGCTCCGCCCGTTCCCGGCAGCAGGCTCACCATGCCCGGCGTCAGCAGCGACACCAGCACATCGGGCTTGCCGTCGCCCGTGAAGTCAGTGACCACCAGGTTGCGCGGACCGTTGAGCGAGCCCATCGCCGTGCTGGCAGCGGGCATAAAGCCGAAGGTGTTGCTGCGATAGCGCAGGATGTTGCTTGCGTTGCCCGACTTGCCGTCGGGATTGGTCACCACCACTTGCGTGGCTCCGCAGGTGCCCGCTTTGCCCGGAACCGTCAGCGTGATCGTCGTCGGTGAGGTGACCACCACGTTGGTGGCCGCCGAGCCGCCGATCATCACCGTCGCGCCCTGCACAAAGTTCTGTCCGGTCAGCACGATCGTAGTGCCGCCGGTGTTGCCGATCGCATCGGGCGCGGCCTGCGTGACCACTGGGGCCGCGACCGTCGTCATGTCGACTTCACCGCCGGTCATCGTCATGTCAGGGGACGAGCCGCCTGCATCGGTGCCCGACGTGGTTTCGTTGTTACAGCTTGCGATGTAGGTCAGCGCGAGCGCCGCTCCCAGTCCAAGACCCAGTAGCGAGCGAGTAAAGCGAAGCTTCTTATCGTTCATAGTTGCGAACCTCCAGTAATAGAACCCGCAGAGGGCCAAGAATTCCCTTCCTCGCCATGTTGGTTGCCTACGCTCCGAACCGCAAGACATGAGCCGATCCATTGGCCAATAAACAGAGCGAAGGTGGCCTACTAGCAATCGCCAATCAGGCAATTTCACGCGAACATCTACCGAAAGGAAGGGAACAACAGGCCGATTAGTTACACTGGCTCAGTAGGACGCTGACGTTGCCTGCCCCACCGTTGGAGCTGATCAGATCCGGCTGTAGGTCTCCGTTCAGATCGCTCGATGCCACATAGAAGGGACCAGTGCCGACGGAGTAGACCGTTCCGTTGCCGAACTTGCCGCCCGTCGCACCCAGCATCACGCTGACGTTGGTGCCGAGCTGGTTCGCCGTCACGAGGTCCAGGAAGCCGTCGCCGTTCAGATCCACGCTGATCAGGCTGTTTGGGCCCATGCCGCCGGTTGGCGTCGTTTGAAGCGTCGCCGAGAACGAGCCAGCACCCTGGCTGAAGATCGTGGTGACGTTGTTTGTGCCAGAGTTCGCGACCGCCAGGTCCAGCTTCTGGTCCCCGTTGAAGTCCCCGATCACAACGTCGTCCGCCTTGGCTGTTGGTCCACCTGCATTGACGGAAAGCGGTGCCGCAAAGGTTCCATTGGTGCTGCCCGCCAGGTAGCTGACCGTTCCCTGCGCGCCGTGAGAGATCGCCAGATCCAGCTTGCCGTCCTGGTTGAGATCTCCGACTGCGATGCCCGTCGAGCCGACCGGAATCGTCATCGACGAAGGCGTCTTGAACGTGCCATCGCCATTGCCGAGCGCGATCGTCAGCGAGCCCATGCCCGTGCCGCCGCCCGGATTGGCAACCACCATGTCGAGCTTGCCGTCGCCATCGAAGTCACGCAGCGCCACCGCGTTGGGCGAGTTGCCCGTCGACACCGGCGTCTTGGCCGTAAACGTACCCGTGCCCGTGCCCAGCAGCACGCTCGCGGTGTTGCTGCCCGAGTTGACCACGACTGCATCCAGCTTGGTGTCTGCGTCGATGAGTCCATACGCAATCGCGCGAGGCTGCGTACCCACAGTCGTCGTCATCGCCGTGCCGAAGGTCGCTCCGCCCGTTCCCGGCAGCAGGCTCACCATGCCCGGCGTCAGCAGCGACACCAGCACATCGGGCTTGCCGTCGCCCGTGAAGTCAGTGACCACCAGGTTGCGCGGACCGTTGAGCGAGCCCATCGCCGTGCTGGCAGCGGGCATAAAGCCGAAGGTGTTGCTGCGATAGCGCAGGATGTTGCTTGCGTTGCCCGACTTGCCGTCGGGATTGGTCACCACCACTTGCGTGGCTCCGCAGGTGCCCGCTTTGCCCGGAACCGTCAGCGTGATCGTCGTCGGTGAGGTGACCACCACGTTGGTGGCCGCCGAGCCGCCGATCATCACCGTCGCGCCCTGCACAAAGTTCTGTCCGGTCAGCACGATCGTAGTGCCGCCGGTGTTGCCGATCGCATCGGGCGCGGCCTGCGTGACCACTGGGGCCGCGACCGTCGTCATGTCGACTTCACCGCCGGTCATCGTCATGTCAGGGGACGAGCCGCCTGCATCGGTGCCCGACGTGGTTTCGTTGTTACAGCTTGCGATGTAGGTCAGCGCGAGCGCCGCTCCCAGTCCAAGACCCAGTAGCGAGCGAGTAAAGCGAAGCTTCTTATCGTTCATAGTTGCGAACCTCCAGTAATAGAACCCGCAGAGGGCCAAGAATTCCCTTCCTCGCCATGTTGGTTGCCTACGCTCCGAACCGCAAGACATGAGCCGATCCATTGGCCAATAAACAGAGCGAAGGTGGCCTACTAGCAATCGCCAATCAGGCAATTTCACGCGAACATCTACCGAAAGGAAGGGAACAACAGGCCGATTAGTTACACTGGCTCAGTAGGACGCTGACGTTGCCTGCCCCACCGTTGGAGCTGATCAGATCCGGCTGTAGGTCTCCGTTCAGATCGCTCGATGCCACATAGAAGGGACCAGTGCCGACGGAGTAGACCGTTCCGTTGCCGAACTTGCCGCCCGTCGCACCCAGCATCACGCTGACGTTGGTGCCGAGCTGGTTCGCCGTCACGAGGTCCAGGAAGCCGTCGCCGTTCAGATCCACGCTGATCAGGCTGTTTGGGCCCATGCCGCCGGTTGGCGTCGTTTGAAGCGTCGCCGAGAACGAGCCAGCACCCTGGCTGAAGATCGTGGTGACGTTGTTTGTGCCAGAGTTCGCGACCGCCAGGTCCAGCTTCTGGTCCCCGTTGAAGTCGGCGTCAATGAAAAGGATTGCTTCGTCGCAGATGGCTGAATTTATATTGATTTCAATTGAGCAAAATTGATGCGTAAAAGTCAGGCTGTGTGGATGCGTGTTGCGCATCAATACATCGAGCGGGGTGAATCGATCCGCAGCGCGATCTCATTGAGGCACTGCGTGCGAGTTCGCGAAATGTGGATTGTGCTGAAGTGTCGCAATACGAAACCGACGCGGGAAGACCGGCGGCTGTGTCAGCTCAGGATGTGTAGGAAGATAGCAAGATGCTGCGCTGGACAGTCAGCAGGCAGAGGCTGAAGCAGCGCGGCCAACGGATGGGACGGCGAGCGAGGCGCTTACTGCGGGAGACGATTGCCTCGGCACACGCCTTTTAAGCAGACC
>CALMML010000286.1 GCA_937868485.1 uncultured Myxococcales bacterium
GGCTGCGGGCGCTGGTGTCTCTACTGAAACGGATCCCGCGATGGCGTAGCGCTTGCCGGGACCGCGCTCGATCTGTCCGGCTTCGAGCAGCTCTGCGAGCAGACGGCGGACGCGATGACGGGTCTTTTTGTCGGCACCGCTGCGCTCGACGATCTCGGTGGCTTTCATCCCAAGCGGATGGCTGGGATTGCCCAAGATTTGAAGAATTCCGTCGGCACTGACGAGATCGGAGTCGGAATCACTGCTCGCTGGCGACGGTGTAAGTGGTTGCGCTTCGGGATGAAGCGGGGAAGGGGAGGAGACAGTTGGAACTCTGTCTTCGGTTTGTGCGTCTGATTTTACGGGCACGGATCGGAAGGAAGGTTCATGCGTTGATAAGGGAGCTCGAACCGAGAGAGGCACGCGCTCGTGACGAAAAAGCCTAGAAATTTTAGACCGGAATTGTCTTTGTGCAAGGCACGTCTACGAAAACGTTTCGATAGGACATCGCAACTTGATGTTCGCCTTGCGGGGAAGGTTTCGCGGTCTACGCTTGTTAGAAGATCACATGAAACGCTTCTGCTTCCTGGGTTCGAGTGGGTGAGTGGTGTGCTCCAGCATGCGTGAACGGTCTCGGACAGCACGTCATCTAACGAGATGTAGCAAGTCACGAGAAGGCGGCGCGGTGACTCTCCGTCCAAGAGAAAGCAGCAGTCGGGACGGAAACAGACAGACCGCAACGTACACAGTTGGGAATCGGGTGGAGGGGCTGCCAACGGACAACGGTGTTCCGTCGAAGCAGAAGTAGGACCTACAAGGGGGTGAAAAGCCCCGGAGACGAGCCTATGAGTCGTTATCAAGATGCGCTGGCACGAAACGAACTAGACGATACCGAATCGATGGAGCAGCCGCTCCAGGAGTCGGAGGCCGCTCACGAAGTTCATGAGGTTCATGAACAACAAGAAGAAGAAGGCGGGCCTACCAACGATCCGGTTCGGATGTATCTGAAACGACTGGGAGATGTTCCGCTGCTCACTCGGGAAGGCGAGGTGGCGGTCGGACGTCGGATGGCGGAAGGAAAGCGGCTGATTCTGCTCGCGGTCTTGTCTTGCCATCAGTCGATCATGGAGCTGCTCGCGGTCAAAGATCGACTGCTCGAAGGAAAGCTGCGGGTTCGCGATGTGGTCTCGGATTCCGAAGTGGATCCGGATGACGACGCGGACACCGAGGCGCAGGAAGCGCTGTTTTTGCAGCGACTGGTTGCGCAGTTTGATTCCCTTTCGGCGCGCTACGCAGAGATCCAGAAGAAGCAGCGACTGATTCGTTCGCGTCGTCCGCTGTCTGCGTCTCGTCGTGAGGAAGTGTCTGCGCAGCTTCGTCTGCTTCGCGAGCAGCTGGTAAACGATGTGGCGGCGATGCGCTTTCATCCGCGTCTCATCGAAGCGCTGGCGGCGCGTGTCAAAGCGATGGCTGAGCATGCAGGACAGCTCGATCGCACGCTGCGACGCATTGAAGAGCGAGCCGGAATGCCGGTCGATTCGCTGGGCACGATCGTCAGTAACCTCGGCAAGCAGACGGAGTCGCAGAAGCGCGCACTTTCACGCAAGCTGGGTCTGCGCGCCGACGAACTTGTCGAGCTTCAGACGCAAGTGGACGAGACTCGTGCAGAGATTGCGAAGCTGGAGCGTGAGTCACGACTGGGACACGCAGAGCTTGTGAAGCTGTTTGAAGAGATCTCGCGCGGAGAGCTGCTTGCGAATCGTGCGCGACGGGAACTGCTCGAAGCCAACCTGCGCTTGGTGGTGTCGATTGCGAAGAAGTACACCAACCACGGAATGCAGTTTCTGGATCTGATTCAGGAAGGAAACCTGGGTCTGATGCGCGCGGTGGACAAGTTTGAATACCAGCGCGGCTACAAGTTTTCGACGTATGCGACGTGGTGGATTCGTCAGGCGATTACGCGCGGAATCTTCGATCAGTCGCGCACGATTCGGATTCCTGTTCACGTCTTCGAGACAGCGCGCAAGCTGTTCCGCATCACCAGTGAGCTGTCGAAGCAGATTGGTCGAGATCCGACGCCGGAAGAGATTGCAGAAGCGAGCAAGCTTCCGATCAGCAAAGTGCGTCAGGTTCTGAAAGTGGCTTCGCGGGAACCACTGTCGCTGGAAACGCCGAGTCCGGTGCGTGAAGGATCGAGTCTGGGCGATATGATCGAAGATCCGAACACTCCGTCACCGTCGGAATCGCTGATCGATGCAGCGCTGGTTCATCAGACGCGCGCGGTGCTCAAGATGCTGCCGGTTCGCGAGCGACGAATCTTGCGGATGCGCTACGGAATTGAGCAAGACGGCGACAAGACGCTGGAGGAAATCGGTCAGAACTTCGGTCTGTCGCGTGAGCGGATTCGGCAGATTGAAGTGCAAGCGCTGCGGAAGCTACGACATGCGGCAAACTCTCGGCACCTGAAGTCGTTTGTCGAGCCGTAGCGGCTTCCTTACTTTCCGGTGATCACGCCGCAGCCGATGCGTGCACCGGAGTTCCCCGAAGGCTGCGTGCGCAGATCATCCGGCTTTTCGTGCAGCACAATCGCTCGTCCCAAAACGGAGCTGTCACCGGCTGTCACCGTGATTCCTTTGAGCATCGCTTCGAGCTTGCCGGTTCCATCGGCTCCGACGGTGATGTTGCCTAGATCTCCGGCGTGACGCGGACCTTGTTCGAGTCCTCCGTGATCCATCTTGTGCGGATTGAAGTGCGGTCCCGCAGATGCGGCATCCGCAGCGGAGCAGTCCCCTTTTTCGTGAATGTGAAGTCCGTGCTCTCCGGGGGTTGCGCCCTTGATGTTGACGACGACCTTGACCGTGTCACCTTCCTGAACGAACGACGCATCACCGCTTGCGCCGCTTCCGCTTCGAGCTTCCAGCGTCGACATCGCTTCCGCTTTGGCGGTTCCTTCTCCGCCGCCCGGCTTCACTTGCGGACCGGGACATGCAGCGCTGCTCAGCAGCAGACCAAAGCCAAAGAGGATTCCCCAACGTCCGTTTGTGTGTGTGCGCTTCATGGCATGACTCCTTGAGAGCTTGGATGATGTGAAATGTCTGTGTCTGATTCCGTGCAGCCCGCTTGATGACGCGAGCATTCTTCCTGCGCTCTACGGACAGAGCTTCTTGTGGGAACCGTCGCACAACGGTCGCTTCTGTGTCTGTTTGCACAGGCAGAATGCGTAGCGCTGCGCAGTGTTCACTACAAACGCGAGCGGAAGGACCTCGCTTCCTTGATGTGAACCATCGCAAAGCGGAAGCGTTTCGGAGCGGCCACAGCGACACAGAAGATACGTTCCGGGCTGTAGCGCTACAATCGCTGGCTTTCCGATGCTCATCGCGTGCTGCTGCGCGTTTTACAGCGCTTCTAGCTCGGACATAAGCTCGCCGAGCGCGTGTCGATTGCCCGCTTGCTGCGCTTTCTGTACGCCAAGCTGGAGCACCGCTTTGGCCTTTTGCGTATCGCCCAGCTCACCGGCCAGTAGCTTCCCGTACATCAGGTACTGCGGAACATACGAAGGATGCTTGGTCAGCATTTCTTCGAACGTAGCCGCTGCGTCTTGATGCTGTCCGAGGCTGCGATACTCTAGCGCCAAGCCGTACAGCGGAAACGGATCCGTAGGCATAAGTGATACAAAGCGCTTCAGCTCTTCGAGCCGTTCCGACATGGTGTCTATCCTGATTGTGATGGGGAGACGTGGACTTTCTGTCCACATGTGCAGCGTTGCGCTTGAAGGACTTCGGAGTGTGCGAGTTCTCCGCGAGGAGGCATTGCATGGGGATTCCGCAGAAACAGGGAATCCCATCGAGAGCGTGACTTAGGCCGTCAGCTCGTAGCGGCTGCCCGGACGGTCGGTCAGCTTGATGCGCTTGATCTTGCCAGCCTTCACCAGGTTGGTGAGGTTGTTTTCCGCCTTGCCACGGCGACCGTTCGTCTCCCAGTGCTTGCGGATGTCTTCGGTCGACGCGCCGCCATTGGCCTTCAGGAAGTCGAGGATCAGCTGGTCACCCGTGATCTCGAACTTGCCCGGCTTCACTCCCTTGCGCGAGGCCTTGGCCTTCTTGGGAGCCTTCGGAGCCTTGGGGGCTTTGGGAGCCTT
>CALMML010000287.1 GCA_937868485.1 uncultured Myxococcales bacterium
ACAGCTGCGAGCTACCGAAGTACTCCTTCACAACTGCCGAGACCGGCTTGGCATTTACAAGGTCGTGCGGCATGAGCGTCTCGATTTCCTGAGACATGCTCATACGCTCTTTGATCGCGCGCTCCATGCGAACCAGACCGATTCGGTACTGGTTTTCCATCAGCTCGCCGACCGCACGAACGCGACGGTTGCCAAGGTGATCGATGTCGTCGATGGCACCCTTGCCGTTCTTCAGATCGATCAGATAGCGAACGGTCTCCAAGATGTCGCGCTTCGTCAGCACGCAGTTGTCGAGCCGCTCGTCGATCTTGAACTTGTAGTTCAGCTTGAGACGACCGACCTTCGACAGATCGTAGCGCTCCGCGTTGAAGAACAGGTTCTTGAACAGCTGCTGTGCCGTCTCCAGCGTCGGAGGATCACCAGGACGCAGACGACGATAGATCTCCATCATAGACTCTTCTGGCGTCGACAGACGATCCGCAATCAGCGTATCGCGCAGGTACGAGCCAACATTGAGTCCGTCGATGAACAGGACCTTGAAGGACGAGATGTTGTGCTGACGCAGCTCCTCGAGCTTGGCCTCGGTAAGCTCCTCGTTACACTGCAGGAGCACTTCGCCGGTCAGCTCGTTGATCACGTCGTGCGCTGCCACCTTGCCCACAAGCTCCGAGCCTTCGACCGGCAGTCGGTCGATGCCGAACTCTTGGAGCTTACGAATCGCAGCGCGCGTAAACTTGCGGTTCTTCTTGACGAGGATCTCGTTGGTTCCCGGATGACGAATGTCACGCGTGGAACGCTGACCCGGGAGCAGATCGTACTCCAGCGACTTGCTGTAGTGACCGTCCGGCTCGATAAAGATCGGCTCCGTGGCGTAGAAGTAGTTGAGCAGATCTTCCGTCGAGTAGCCAAGCGCCCGAAGGAGAACGGTCGCATGCAGCTTGCGACGTCGGTCGATCCGGACATACAGGATGTCTTTCGGGTCGAACTCGAAGTCCAGCCAAGAACCACGGTACGGAATCACGCGCGCGCTGTAGAGCAGCTTGCCCGACGAGTGCGTCTTTCCTTTGTCGTGGTCGTAGAAGACACCGGGCGAGCGATGTAGCTGAGAGACGACCACGCGTTCGGTACCATTGATGATGAAGGTACCGTTTTCCGTCATGAGCGGGATCTCACCGAAGTAGACCTCTTGCTCTTTGACGTCGCGAATCGACTGATACCCAGTTTCCTCGTTGGTATCCCAAACGACGAGACGGATGACCACCTTGATCGGCGCGGCGAACGTCATGCCACGCTGACGGCACTCATCTACGTCGTACTTTGGCTTGTCGAGATGGTAGGAAACAAACTCGAGGGATGATGTCTCAGAGAAGTCCTTAATCGGGAAGACACTCTTAAAGACACCTTGCAGGCCCACATCTTCCCTCTGCTCCGAGGGTGTGTCCTTCTGCAAGAACTTGTCATAAGACTGCTTCTGGATGTCGATAAGGTTGGGGATGTCAATGATCTTGGTGATCTTCGCGTAGTTCTTGCGGACCCGGAAGTTATTCTGAATCACCGAAGCCATTAGCGACCCTTTCTGTCCCTTGCAGCGAAGTGCACAAGGCTCACAGGAAAGCTCCTCGGGAATCTCATAAGGGGGGTTCCCTTCGCAGCGTGCTTTCCCAACGAGGTTGTCTATCCTTCCCTATCTCGCAGCGACGCTTTCGCCAGAGAACCCAGGAAGGCAAAGTGCGAAGTGATGCCGGATGTGACAAAAACCGGCGGCCCACAGGGACACTGTTCCCTGTGAGCCGTCGGTCGGCCCCACTTCTTAGCTTTTGTAGCCGATTGGCAAAGGCCAATCCTCGAGCTACTTGATCTCGACGGTACCACCAGCCTCAACGATCTTCTTCTTGATCGTCTCAGCCTCTTCCTTCGAGACAGCAGCCTTCAGCTCCTTCGGAGCGCCATCAACGAGATCCTTGGCCTCCTTGAGGCCGAGGTTGGTCAGCTCGCGGACGACCTTGATGACGCCGATCTTGTTGGCGCCAGCGCTGGCGAGGATCACCGAGAACTCGGTCTGCTCGGCAGCGGCCGGAGCAGCGGCGGCAGCGCCACCAGCAGCAACCGGACCAGCAGCAACTGCCACTGGTGCGGCCTTCACGCCCCACTTGTCCTCAAGCAGCTTGGTCAGTTGGGCGATCTGGATCACCGACAGTTGCGAGAGCTGATCAACAATTTGGTCCATGTTCACGTTGCTCATTGGATTTTCTCCTTGGAGTTAGCCTTGGGTCTCGAGTGCACGCTTCCGTGCATCGAGGACGTAAGCAAAGTTCTGCGCAGCCGCGTTGAGCGTGCGTACGACGTTGGTTGCCGGAGCCATGAAGGTCGCAAGCAGCGTAGCCCGAAGCTCGTCCTTGCCAGGCATGTCAGCCGAAGCGACAACACCCTTCTCATCGAGGACGCCTTCAAGGTAGCCACCCTTGATCTTGAATTTCTCGTTGTTCTTGGCGTAGTCACGGGCCACCTTCGCGGCAGCAGAGGGACTATCCCAAGAGAACACGACTGCCGATGGACCTTCCAGGTACTTGCCCATCTTCTCCATGGGAGTCCCGGCAATCGCGAGCTTCACCAGGGTGTTTTTGTACACCTTGTACTCGCACTGCTGCTTCCGGAAATCTTCCCGAAGAGAAGTCACCGCAGGTACCTGCAGACCACGGAAGTCACAAATGACCACCGCCGCGCTCTTTTGGAGCTTGTCCTTCAACTCAGCGATCTGCTGCGCTTTTTCGTTCCGATCCATACCCCAGGACTCCAAGTCTCGGCAGGTGATTAAGCCTCAGTGGCTCCTGCTATCTAAGACGGTTAGTTTTTCTCCAACACAAAGTGCCGGAGTGATTACTTCGCAGCGAGCTGACCCTGGATCTCATTCGTATCCAGCTTCAGCCCGGGCCCCATCGTGGTCGACAGAGCAATGCTCTTCACATACTGACCCTTCGCCGAGGAAGGCTTCAGCTTCACAAGCAGTTCGATCAGCGCGCGAGCGTTCTCTCGAAGCTTCTCTGGACCGAACGACAGCTTCCCAACCGGAGCGTGAACGATACCAGCCTTCTCAACGCGGAACTCAACACGACCACCCTTAAGTTCGCGAACAGCCTTGGCAACGTCCGTAGTGACCGTTCCGACTTTTGGGTTCGGCATCAAACCACGCGGACCCAGGATACGAGCAATCTTGCCGATCACTCCCATCATGTCCGGAGTCGCTACCGCCGCATCAAAGTCGAGCCAGTTCTCCGTCTGAATCTTGTTCACCAGGTCTTCAGCACCGACAAAGTTAGCACCAGCATCCTGGGCTTCCTTCGCCTTATCGCCCTTGGCGAACACAATGATACGGACCGACTTGCCCGTACCGTGCGGCAAATTCACGGCACCGCGGACCATTTGATCCGCGTGCTTCGGATCAACTCCGAGCCGTACCGCCAGATCAACGGTCTCATCGAACTTGCTCGAAACTTTGAGCTTCGGAAGCAGATCGAACGCCTCATCCATGCTGTATCGCTTTTCGCGATCAACAAGCTTCAGCGCTGCTGCGTACTTTTTTCCAACTTTGGCCACGTTTCGCTCTCCCTATCGATTTCGAAGCAGAGCCCCGAACATCTCCCGCATTCGCTGCGGTTGGCGGAAGGACTACCCTTCGACGACGTCGATACCCATCGAACGTGCCGTTCCGGCGATCGAGCGCATTGCACTCTCGACGTTCGTGGTATTGAGATCTGGCAGTTTCTGCGAAGCAATGTCGCGGAGCTGCTTCTTGGTGATAGAACCGACCTTCACCTTGTTTGGGATCTTCGACCCCGAACCCGGCTTCTTCTGAAGCGGCAGTCCCGCCGCCTTCTTCACAAGAACCGACGCCGGCGGAGTCTTGGTGATGAAGGTAAAGGAGCGGTCGGAGTAAACCGTGATGACAACCGGAATCATCATGGCTTCGATGCCCTGCGTCTTTGCATTGAAAGACTTGCAGAACTCCATGATGTTCACGCCGTGCTGACCGAGAGCCGGTCCAACGGGGGGCGAGGGGTTTGCCTTGCCGGCGGGGATTTGCAGCTTTACGTAGCCAGTGACTTTCTTCATGGCCGATTCCTACGTGTCTGTCAGGTACTTGCCACCGGTTTGACTACCACCGGTAGGCAGCAGAATGCCCAAAATGCCCTTTGAGAGCAAGCACTTAGCGCATGGGCAAGTAATGTTGTTGTGGTTTTACCTTCTCAGCCTCGAGCGAAGACGATGAGACGCAACCCTTTTAGGAAGGGGTTAGGCCTTCTCCACCTGCGCAAAGTCGAGCTCAACTGCAGTCGCTCGACCGAAAATGCTGACACGGACTTTTACCTTCTGCTTCTCGGCCTTCACTTCGTCGACGATGCCCGCAAAATTTGCAAACGGACCATCGATCACACGAACATTCTCGCCTTCTTCGAAGGAAACACGAGGCTTCGGCTTAGAAGAGCCTTCAGACATTTGCGAGTTGATCTGCGCAATGTCCTTTTCGTTGACCGGAACCGGATTGGTTCCGCCCAAGAATCCTGTCACTCGAGCCGTGTTTTTCACCAGATGGTAAGTGCGCTCACTCATCGCCATCTGGACAAACATATAGCCGGGATAGAACTTGCGGGTTGTGGTCCGCTTCTGTCCCTTCACCAGCTCGAGAACTGACTCGGTGGGAATCAAAACTTGACCAAACTCACCATCCATACCAGCTTGCTTGATCCGCTCTTGGAGCGATAGCTTGGCCCTGTTCTCGTGGCCCGAGTAGGTGTGGACGACGTACCACTTTAGACCCATTGCATCACCGCCGCTTTGCCCAAGGATGATCCTGCTAGCTGTACAGGAGGCCGGTCATGAACGCCCACGTAGCGTCAAAGACGCCAAGGAGTAGTGAGGCGATGATCACGGTCACGATCACAACGAGGGTAGCCGCGCTCGTCTCTTTGCGAGTGGGCCATGAAACCTTGCTTAACTCGGTGACGCACTCGGACGCGAGGCCGAAGATTTCTTCATTGCGCCACGCCCAGTACACACCAACTCCAGCAAGGAGAAACGACGCTGTGTAGATAATGAGTTGCTTCGGCTTGGCGAAATAGCTCCACACCCACTCACTGGTTCTCACCAGCAAGAACACGAGCGCCAAACCGGCTGCCGCAAATAGGATATGGACCCACTTTCGTTCCATCGTTTCCGTCTTGCTCCACTTGAGCGATCAAGCCTAATCCACCGATCACTCCGGGGCCCTCGCCAAGCTAAAGATGTTGGAAGCTGCTTACGCTTGCAGGCCAGGAGGGATTCGAACCCCCAACCCGCGGTTTTGGAGACCGCCGCTCTACCAGTTCGAGCTACTGACCTAAAACCACGATCGAACAAAGCGCTCACTCCCCCAAAAGGGAGCAAACGCTAAGACTACTTGGTCTCCTTGTGGGAGGTATGACGATGGCACCACTTGCAGTACTTGTTGAACTCCAGCTTGTCTGGAGTGGTGCGCTTGTTCTTGTTGGTGTGGTAGTTACGCCGCTTGCACTCTTTGCACTCTAGCGTGACAAGTACACGATTACCGCGAGCCATGTTCTGTCCTCGGACCACTTAGCGAGCAAACGCCCGCTTGGATTGATGTTGGAGAGAAGAGCCCATGTCCAGGATTGAACTGGAGACCTCGTCCTTACCAAGGACGCGCTCTACCAACTGAGCTACATGGGCAACGTATTTTACGGTAGCGGGCGACGGGGTTCGAACCCGCGACGTCTAGCTTGGAAGGCTAGAGCTCTACCAACTGAGCTACACCCGCAAAGAAGTCAAAAATTGAATTCAAAGTGGAGGGGGAAGGATTCGAACCTTCGAAGCGTAGACGCGGCTGATTTACAGTCAGCTCCCTTTGGCCACTCGGGCACCCCTCCGCAGTCGTTTTATTTTCAAAGAGCTGGCGGCGGGAATCGAACCCACTGCCTGCTGATTACAAGTCAGCTGCTCTACCAAGTGAGCTACGCCAGCAAG
>CALMML010000288.1 GCA_937868485.1 uncultured Myxococcales bacterium
ACGAAGAAGTTGCGGATGCCATTGCCGCGCTGGTGCTGATAGCGCTCGTTGGCCCGCTCGACCATCTCTTCCGGCGTCGACGGCTTGCCTTTGAGGCTCATCTGCACTTCAAAGCCCGCGTCGCCGCCCGTTCGGCTCGTCAGGTCTTTGACCATGTCCGCGCCGCCCGTCAAATCCGAGTACTTCTTCGTCAGCTCGTCGATTTCCGCCTTCGTCTTGCCTTCCAGGACCGAGTTGACCTTCTTGTCGTCGGTGAACATCCCGAACAGGCCGGTGTTCATCGCCATCTTGATGGCCAGCTCGTCGGACATCTTGCCGGTTTGGCTCATCTGCTGCGCCTTGAGCAGATCGTCCCCCGACAGCGTCGTGTTTAGCTTCGAGTCGAGCGCGTTGTAGTTCGGATCATTCTTCTTGTCCGGCGGCGCCATCGTCGCGTTGTAGGCATCCCGAATCGCTTTGCACTCCTCGGGCGTCTTGCCTTCAAACTGCTTGTTGAGCCGATCTTTGTCCGGCCCGCCGATGCCGATGAACGACAGCATGCCTTGCGGCTTGCTCGCGGCTTCGATCTGATACGCCGCCGCCACATCCGGCTTTCCGTCGAGCAGAGCCTGCGCCGCCTTCTGATCTTCGTTCTTGAGCTTGTCGCCGACCATCGCGGTCAGGTCTTGCCCGTTGCTGATCTGCTTGTAGGCATCCGCGACGGCTTTGCGCTCTTCCTCGGTCTTACACTGCGCCAGCGTATCGAGGATCTTCGTGTTGTCGGTGCTCGCGCCAAACCAGCCCGTGTGCGTCGCCATCTTCAGGTCAGCAGCCATCTCTGCTGCTTTGTCGCCGCTGCCCTGGGCTTTGACTTTCGTCAGCTCGTCGCCGCTGTAGTACTTCTGCAAGTATCCGTCGAGATCGAAGCCTTGCTTCTGAAGCTCTGCGCGCGACGTGGCATCCAGACCTTTGATGATCTTTTCGACCGCCGCTTTGTCCGCGTGCTGGCCGCCGATGCCCATGAAGTTGTCTTTTTCCGCGTTCTGAAGACCGGCAATCGCAGCCTTTGCTCGACTCGCGGGATCTTTGGAATCCTGCGTCATCAGCGCTTGGTATTCGGCTTTGTCCTTGCCGCCGAGCGAGCTACCCAGCGACTGGTCGAGGTCCGTCCCGTAGTGGCTCTTGTATTCCGCCTTGATCGCCGCGATTTCCTCGGGCGTCCGTCCGCGCAGAAGCTGGAGCGTGCTCGCTGGATTGGCGAACCAGTGTCCGTCCGTTTCTTTGCGAATGTCGGCGGCCAGCTGCGAGATCTCTTTCGGATCAGGCTGCTTCGGCGGCGCGGCGGGATTGACCGGCGGCTTCGCATTCGGATCCACCGCCGTCGTCTGGCCTGGCGTCTGGCCCGTCGTCTGGCCCGGAACCTGTCCCGGCGCGGGAGCGACCGTCGTTGCGCCACTCGGTGCTGGTGTCTGCGTCGCAGTCGGAGCCACCGGACCCAGCGGATTTTTCATCGCTCCGCCGCCATACATGCCCGCGTATGGGTTCAGGTACGGACTCACCGGCCCCAGCGGCTTGGCACCAGGCTGAATCGTCGGCCCGAGCTGCCACGGCGCAGGCGGAACCACTGGACCGACGATCGGACCTTGCGGCTTGGCTGCGGGTTGCTGCTGGGGTTGCGGGGTCGGGGGACGCTGCTGGAAGGTTGGCTCGCTCACATTGCGAATCTTCGGCGAGCCAAAAAGGAAGTTGTCCGTAGCCAGGCGCTCTGTCGCGCTATTTGTAGTCGGTGAGGCTCTTGCGCGCTTGCCCACGCTTGGGATCGTAGGCGGCTTGGCATTCCGCACAGAGCGTCACGTACGGACGCAGCGTCAGCCGACGCTCATCGATCTCTTCTTCGCACTCTTCGCACAGTCCGACCATCTCGGGCTCACGCTCGATGCGCGCGAGTGCCCGATCGATCTGCCCGAGAAGCTCGCTCTGCTTGCGGTTCTGCTGCGACGCCAAGGTCTGCATCATTTCCGACAGCGCTTGCTCATCTTCATCGCTTACGCCGATCGTCGATGCGTCTCTGCGGTTCGGCTCAATCTTCTGCGGTCCCTGCGAGATCGTCTCTTCACGCAGCTTCCGAAGCTGCGCCGTCAGGGAGGATGCGGTCACGGCGGCCATCGTTACTTCTTCTTTTGCGACGCCTTCGACAGCAAGTCTCCGAGCGTTCCGAAGCCCACGCGACCACCACCCACAGCTTGCGCCGCTGGGGCCGGTGCTTCGCCGCCTTCCACGTCATCAAACGAGGCCCGACCGAGCGAAAGACGTCGCTTGTCGCGATCGATCTGCTGAATCACGACTTCGATCTTTTCACCGGCCTGGACCGTCTCACGCGCGTGACGCAGACGCTTGCCGCCGCCCAGCTCGCTGATGTGGATGAGTCCTTCGATGCCAGGCTCCAGCTCCGCGATCGCGCCAAACGCTTCGGTACGCAGCACCACCGCAGGGAAGCGAGTTCCCACCGGGTAGCGCGCTTCGATGTCGCTCCACGGATCTTTTTCCAGCGACTTGAGCGACAGCGAAATCCGCTCACCGCGCTTGGGATCCTGGCTCGGCTCGATCTTCAGAACCATGACTTCCAGCTCTTGACCGACCGACAGCACATCCTTGGGCAGACGCGCACGCTGGAACGACAGCTCACTGACGTGAAGCATGCCTTCCAGACCGCCGATATCGACGAACGCACCGTAGTCCTTGAGCGCCGTCACGCGGCCACGAACCACCACACCCGGCGCCAGCTTCTTGCGCAGCTCTTCGGCCTGGGCCTGAGCGGCTTCTTCCAGCAGCGAGCGACGCGACACCACGATGTTCAGCGAGCGTCCCGACTCTTCAAAGCGGGTGATGCGGAACTGGAGCTTTTGTCCGACATAGCCCGTCGCGTCCTCGGTGTGACGCAGATCCAGCTGCGAAATCGGGCAGAAGCCGCGTGCGCCAGCGATCTGAACCTCGACGCCGCCTTTGACGACGCCCGAGACGGTTCCCTCAAACGGAATGCCCAGCTCGAATGCCTGGCGAAGCTCCCCGCGCGAATCGGGTCCGCGACCGAGCGTCCGACGCAGCACCACGCCACCCATGCGACCGTCGATCTCGACTACGCGCGCGGTGATCTCGTCACCAACCTGGGCGGTGATTTGGCCGTCCGGGCCACGTAGCTCATCGAGCGGCAGCGATCCATCGGCCTTGCCACCGAGATCGACAAAGGCAGAGTCGCGACCAATCGAAAGGATGCGGCCTCGAACCTCGGAACCGACGCGAATCCCGTCCTGTTTGCGACGGGAAGTGTCAATCTTTTGCTCACTCTCGAAAGCGGCAAGCATCGAGGCAAACTCAGACGACGCTGCCGGGTTGGGTTGGGACTTTTTGGTCTGGGACATGGGCGCGTAGTCTAGCGAGACACTTCTTTCGTGCAAAGAGTCTTGCAACACGTACACCGATTTGCGCCGCACGCACTGGGCCGGTTACGAAGCGCGACGTCTCCGCAGCACAAGGAGTGACAGGAGCAGTCCCATCGACAGCCAGGACAATCGACCGGCGGATGAGCTTGGGCCGACTTCGCAGCTGATGCCGCCAGAACCGATGCTCAAGATGGGCTGGGCGTCGGGGGATTCGCAGGTTCCGCTAAACGGATGACAGACGGTTCCCGCTGGGCAAGTGACAAGTCGGCACAGATCATCGCGGCACTCACCGTCGCTTTGGCCCGCGAAACAGCCTTGGGTCTGGTGACACAGGGTGTTTTTGCACAGTGGCTCATCGACGCACTTGCCGACGCCGAGATCGCCAATCAGCTCGCACTTTTGTCCGGCCTGGCACTGACCGCTGCAGGGATCGCCGATGCACTGGCCACGCTCACAGCGCGAGGTCTGCGGACACGGGGACTTGCAGGCCGCGACACACTCCGCCTTGCTGGTGCCGTTGGTATAGAAGGTGGGCAGACAGTACTGATTTGTCGGGCAGGTCTTGTCAAAGCAAGGATCGGTTCGGCAGGCGTTCTGGATGCACGCTTGGCCGGTGGGACAGCCTTTGGCGTAGCAGCCGTCTTCGCAGGTCACGATGCTGCCCGCGTCACCGCCGGTTACGGACTTGACGATGAGCGCGAGCGCTTGCTCAAGTGCGGTGGAGTCCTCGGCGCGATAGTAGCGATACAGTGGATCTCCGTTGGTGACGGGAAATCCGCCAGCATCCGCCATTTGGTTGAGCGCTTGCCGTTCCGCATCGGTGGTTTTGCCAAAGCCGAGCACCATCGTGTAGACCGGAGGAACTCCAGCCATGGTGGGATTGGCCGCCGCGCGGATTGCATCGACGGTGGTCTTGACTGGATCGGCTCCACAGCACAGCGCATCGGGCGATCCATCGGTCACGAGCAGCAGATAGCTTGGACGGCTCGGATCTTTGACCACGAGATCTTTTGCATTGTTCGTCACCGCCGTACAGGTCGGCGTGCTGCCTCCTGGATACGGATAGTCGATCATTGCGTTGTTGATCGTGACGCGGTTGGCATAGCCGGGCGGGATGCGGACTGTGGTGCTCACCGGGCAGTTGGTTCCCGTCGGATAGTTGCTGTATCCAAACGGAAGCAGCCCATCGTATTTGTTGTTCATCCCGATGAGCGCTTTGGTCGCGATCGACCACTTGGAGTCCGGCGAGCCTTGCGCCACCGTGATGCCCATCGGGTTCTGCGCCATCGATGCGGACTGATCGAGCACGATGACCAGGTTCGGGCACGACTTGGCCGCCGCATCGCAAGGTACAAGCAGCGTCCACAGCGCCGCACCACAGACAGCCCAGGCGGCGATGCGCCGATAAAGTCGAAGGAAATCGGTCCGAGCCATAGAGATTCCTGCCTCCGTTTCGGGCCCTGACGGATAGGCCCTGGTCATTCGCGCTAAGTCGGGAAGATCCCACTTCATCATATCGCAGCCGAGCGCTAGTCCGACCGGGCAAACGCGCGCGAGCCGCAGCCGACCTGGGGCAGACAGCGAAGTTGATTTCACGTAGACGCCGGACATACGCTGCGCGCATGCATGCTCTGCCGATTGATCCAGCTGTCGTCGAAGAATGTCGGTCTTTGGCCGCACAAGTAGCGGACCAAGTCCAAGGCTTCATCGGGGCTCACACCACGGTCAGCATCGAGCGCACCGTCTTGCGCGCATTCGGTGTTGATGGCGTCGATGGCGAAGGCGTTCCGCTCGTCAATCGCTGTGTCGAACGCTTCCGGCAGTCGGGCGCGCTTGGGCGTGGCATCGCGGCGATCTTGGGCTTGCAGCTGCGGCGGAATCCTCAGCTGTCGATTCAGGAAGCGGCGGAGGATCTGGCGTTTGGCAGCAGCCTTCCGGAAGGTGATGCGCTGTTGGCTGCGCTTGATGCCGAACGGGCCGAGATTGCCGAGGTTCTGCGGGAACCGACCGCGCACGCGATGGCCAAGATGGATGAGGCGCGAACGCAGCGGATTTCGGCCTGGCATCGACTGGGACTTGGACCCGATCGCGCCAAGCCGGAAGGAGACGTCATTCGTCCCGGCGGAGGTCCACCGCTCAAGTACGTGATCGTCGCTACGGGCAACATCTACGACGATGCGGATCAGGCGCGCGCGGCAGCTCAAGTGGGCGCGGATGTGATTGCCGTCATTCGATCGACGGCGCAGTCGCTGATTGACTATGTGCCCTACGGAGCGACAACCGAAGGCTACGGCGGAACGTGGGCGACGCAGGAAAACTTTCGCATCGTTCGACGAGCGCTCGACGAAGAACAGGAAAAGCTCGGACGCTATCTTCAGCAGACCAACTACTCGTCGGGACTGTGTATGCCAGAGATCGCGTACCTCGGTGCGGTGGAGCGGCTCGATATGCTGCTCAACGACGCGATGTACGGGATCTTGTTCCGCGACATCAACCCGAAGCGAACGCTGTGCGATCAGTACTTTTCCCGTCGAGTCATTGCGCGCGCAGGAATGATCATCAACACCGGCGAAGACAACTACCTGACCACGGCGGATGCGGTCGAAAAAGCGCACACGGTGCTGGCGTCGCAGTTCATCAATGAAGCGTTTGCGTTTCGCGCGGGGCTCAAAGAAGAGCAGATGGGCCTCGGGCATGCGTTCGAGATCGACAAAGCGCTGCCCGATTCGTTTGTGCTGGAGCTGTCGCAAGCGCTGCTCGTTCGGCAGCTCTTTCCGAAACATCCGATCAAGTGGATGCCAGCGACCAAGCACAAGACCGGCGACATCTTTTGGTCACATCGCGTCGATGGCTTGTTCGATCTAGTCGGTGTGATGACGGGACAGACGATTGAGCTGCTCGGGATGATGACCGAAGCGATTCACACGCCGCTGCTTCACGATCGCTTCGCGGCAATCAAAGGTGCGGACTACGTCTTTACCGCCGCCAAGAGCCTGGGAAACGAGCTGCGCTTCGACCCCGATGGACTGGTGGTTCGTCGCGCCCGGCAAGTGCTCGACGATGCCTGTGCGATGCTGCGCAAGGTGGCGAAAGAAGGACTGTTTTCAGCCATCGCAGCGGGAGAGTTTGCCGACGTCAAGCGTCCCGAACATGGCGGACGTGGGCTCGATGGCGTGATCGCGCGACATCCGAGCTATCAAAATCCGATCCTCGCGGTCCTAGAAGGGCGATCCGCCTGATTCGTAGTTTTCGTGATAGAAACAAGACGGTCAGCCGTCCAAGACCGCATAACACCCATGACGCACACTGCACACTTCCTTCGTCGGGCCGCTCAGTCGGCTACTTTGGCTCTCGGACTTCTTGCTGCACCGGCTGCCTTTGCAGTGGGCGAAGCGCCCAAACCGGCTGCACCGTCGGGTGATATCCCCGGTTTGGATACCAAGAGCTTGTCCGATAGCGATCGCAAGCTGTTTACCAAGCTGCTCGATAAGTTTCCGTCGGCGTGTGGGAAGCCTCACGCGCTGTCGGTGTCGCTGCGAACCGATGCAACCTGCAAGTCGTCGCTCGTCGCGTCGAAGTGGCTGCTGAAGCTCGTGAATGACGGCTTCCTCGAAAGCGAAATCGAGGAAAAGTACAGCGATCGCTATCTTCAGCGGAAGTGCTACACCGTCGATACATCGCAAGCTCCGGTTCGTGGCGACGCCAAAGCGCCGGTGACGATCGTGGAGTTTTCTGACTTCGAGTGTCCCGCGTGTCGCGCCGTGGAGCCGATGCTCAAGCAAGTGCTCGCCGAGTATTCGAAAGTGCGGCTCGTGTTTATGAACTATCCGCTGCCGATGCATCCAAACGCGATGAATGCGGCCATGGCTGCCGTCGCTGCGGGCAAGCAAGGTAAGTTCTGGAGCTATCACGACAAGCTGTTTGAAAACCAAGACAAACAGACGATGGCTGACCTTGTGCGCTACGCGATGGAGATGAAGCTGGACGTCAACAAGTTCCAGGCGGACATGCAGGCGGCGCGCGAGCGGATTGAAAAAGACAAGGCCGAAGGCAAAAAGGTCGAGCTGACTGGAACGCCCGGCGTGCTCATCAACGGCTGCAAGGCGCGACTCGGTTCGATTGAAGAGCTGCGCTCGTACATCGATGCGGAGCTGTCGAAATGATCGCTCGCTCGGTTGCGCTGACGCTGGCTCTGACGATTGGTGCGCTCGGTTCGGCAAGCGCGGGTCAGCAAGCCGGCAAGCCAGCGGCGGACTTTTCGCTGAGCGATGCCAGCCAAAAGACCATCAAGCTCGGCGAGCTGCGCGGCAAGGTTGTGCTGATCGACTTTTGGGCGTCGTGGTGTGAGCCGTGTCTGCGTGAGCTGCCCGAGCTAGAGAAGCTGCACAAACAGCTCGCAAGCCGAGGCGTCGTCGTGATCGGCATCAACATCGATCGCGAGCGCAAAAATGCCGATGAGCTGATCGCGCGACTCAAGCTGTCCTTTCCCTCGCTGTACGATCCAAAAGGCCAGGTCGCAGAGCAGTACGATCCACCGAAGATGCCGACGTCCTACGTCGTGGATCAGCAAGGTGTCGTACGACTGGTGAGCGAAGGCTTTACGGGCGCGGCGGACATTGCCAAGCTCAAGACTGCGATCGAACAGCTTCTCGCTGCGCCGCCCAAGTAGTTTCTCCCGCTTCTCATCCATCGAAAGTAGAGCGACGGATCGCCCCGGCTGGCTACCATGAGCCTGGGGGATTTCTCGATGCGTCGATTGGCACTTCTGTTTGCGCTGGCGGTCACAAGCTGTACGACCGCGTGGGATGCGTTCCGGGTGGTCAACGGAGATGCGTGCACCACGCATCCGCTCGACTGTGGCAGCGGCAAAGTCTGTAGCTATGAGTCGCGGCAGTGTCAGCCGCAGAGCTGTCGTCAAACCGGCCTGTGCTGGGAAAGTCCGCGTCCGCAGCTCTTTCAGCCACAAGCCATCTGGGGACAGAGCGCGACCGACCTCTGGATGGTTGGCAGCCGCGACATCTATCGATCGAATGGCTCCACCGTGACGCCCGTGCTGACCGATTTGCCCGCGAGACTGCACGCGATCGTCGGTCTTTCAGATGGTGGCGTCCTGTTTGTGGGTGAGCGCGGAACGATCCTTCACAGAAATTTTGCGCTGCGGTGGATCTGCGACACGTAGGGACTGCGCGCAAGGAACGCGGAGGGCTGCGTGATCGTTACGGTGTGTAAGGTGTTCCGAACGTCTCGTGCAAAGTGACCAGCACCATCGTCAGAAGTCGGGCGAGCTGATCTTCCCCCTCGACGGCGCTGGCGGCTGCAGGCTGACCGAAGTACGCACGATCGCCGCCTGCTTGAACAAAGGTGGTTGCACCGGCGCGAACGTGGGCCAGAAAGTCACTTGGGTTTTGCGGCAGCGCGCGGGAAATCGCGGTGCGGCACAGCTCGGGACGAGCCACCAGAAGCAGCGATGTCTCATAGCTTCCCGCGTGACAGCTTCCGCTCTTGTATTCGGCGGATACCGTTCGGGCCCTGCGCTTTGCCGTCTGATCGGGAAATGCCAGCACGGGTCCATGCGCTGCCGTGATCTCTGCGACCAGCTGACGAATTCCTGCGATGTGCGCGGGCTCTAGGTGACTGTTCACGAGCGCGATGCGACGAAAGCCCGCAGCGAGCATCCCAAGGACGACGCCGCGAAGCTGCATCACGGCGGCTTCAGCGGACAGCGACACGGTTCCTGCAAACTCGCTGGCAAAGTGCGTCAGCGCGTAGCTGATTGTCGGCGCAATCACCGAAGCCTGACCGATCCGGTGAAGTGCTGCGTGCGCTCGCTCCGCCAGGCTTTCCGACAGAAACGAATCGGTCCCGAGCGGTAAGTGCGGACCGTGGGCTTCGACAGAGCCCATCGGCAAGAACACCACGGGTTCCAGCGCAAGCAGCTCCGCGGCTTCGGGATAGGTCAGCTCCGTGAGTCGGCAAGGCAGGGCAGCGGGCGCAGACATGGCGCTAGACCACGCTACAGATCACAAACTTGAGGTAGTTTCCGTCGGGGAATCCAGCAGGAAGCGGGAAGTCGGCGGGCAGTCCCAGCTGATCGACGACGCGAACCAGACGACGGGCGCGGGCGGCTCCTTCTCCCAGCTCGTGGATGAGCGATTCCAGCGAGAAGCGATGCGCATTGACCGCACAGCACAGCAGCGCGCCCGAGTCACAGACACGCAGCGCCGAGGTGATGAGCTCGCGGTAGTCACGCTCGACCGAAAACGAGCGCTCACGCGAGTGCGCAAACGCTGGCGGATCGATGATCACCATGTCGAACAGCCGCTTGCGATCAGACATCCGCGCCATCACGGTCAGGGCGTCGGCGGCAATGAACTCGTGAATGTCTTCGGTCAGTCCCGAAAGCTGCAAGTTGCGACGCGCGCGGGCATGGGCTTTGGCTGCGATATCGACGGAAACGACTTCTTTTGCGCCACCGACCGCAGCGGCCAACGACAGCGCGCCGGTGTAGCTAAACAAGTTGAGAACGCGTCGTCCCGAAGCGCGAGCCGTGACAGCGGTGCGACCGTTGCGAAGATCGGGAAACAGGCCCGTACCCAGCGGCGCGGTGACATCGACGCCAAAGCGCATGCTTCCTTCTTGGACTTCGATCTCCAGCGGAGCGACTTCGCCCCAGGCCATCTCGGCTGGCTCACGCGGACCTTCTCCACCGAGCGGACGATAGCGCTTCTGCACGTAAATCGAGCGCGGCGAGTGGACGTCGCGCAGCACCGGAACAAGCTGCTCACTGAGCTTGGCTAGCGACGCGGAAAAGACGTGCATCACCAGATAGTCGCCGTAGCGATCGACCGTGATGCCAGGCAGGAAGTCACCTTCGCCGTGAATCAGTCGATACGCGGTCAGATCTTGCGTAGGCAGCAGCGAGCGACGCATGCGGGCCGCAGCGCGGACCCGACGGTCCAGTGCTCCGTGATCGAGCAGTTCATGCGGATCGCGAGAGAAGGCACGAACCGCAATCGGACCCTCTGCGTCGTAAATTCCGCGTGCAATGAAGTTGCCTTCGGGATCGTACAGATCCACGACATCGCCGGACTCGCTGGAAAGCGGACGACCGATGGTGTCGCGGAAGACCCAGGGATGACCGGCAGACAAACGACGCGCTGCATCAAACGGCAGCCGAACGCTTCCTTTTCGCAGGCGCGGCGCAGGCGCAACGAAAGTGGTGGTACGTCGTCGGGGCTGCGAAGGCGACTCTTCGGGGAGGTCGCCGGAACCATAAGTTGACATGGCGCGCAGCATACGGACCGAAGGTCGCCTTCGCAAGAGGCAGGTATGACCCTGTAGGACCGGGTGAGGCCCCGCGTACATTTGGCTTGAAATGGTTACGCGGCGAAAGGTAAAACCCCCGGCTGGACCCCCTCGCAGGGGGAGAACCATGCCCGCCAAATGAGCGGGAAATTGGAAGGCGCAGCTACGATGTCCACGCAGAGCAAACAGACCCGTTCGGTTCCTCCGCCGCCCCCGCCGGTGGCCGCGCATAGTCGTCCCGGCGTGCGTCGTCAGAGCATGGATGATCTGCTCGACGACTTCATTGTTCGTGCCAATCAGCGAGTCGGCTCCATTCGCAGTCGCCAGTGGGATTTGCTGGTTCCGCTCGAAGAGATCGACGCCTCGCAGTTCATCGAAGACGCGCCGGTTGCGGTTCATGCAGCGCCGGTGGCTCCGGCTACGGTCGAGCCTGCTCAAGTAACGAGTGCTCCGTCGGTCGCTGCGGTGTCCGATGCCGTGGTTGTCGCAGCACATGCAGCGCCCGTGGTGACGCCGAGAGCTGCTTCTGAACCGACGCAAGAATCGGCTCCAGCGGCAACTCCAGTTGTGGACGCGGCTCCGGTTGCGGAAGTCGCTCCGGTTGCGGAAGTCGCTCCGGTTGCGGAAGTCGTCAAGCCGACTGAAGTGGCTGAAGAAGCGGCTCCGGTTGAGGCCACGCCGATCGAGCGCAAGCCAGAAGCGCAGAGCCCGCAGCGGTCCGGCAACCAAGGGAAGAAAAAGAACCGCGATCGTCAGCACAACAAGCCGGTGGAGTCGAACGCCGCAGCGGCTGCATCGGAGGAAGCACCTGCGCCGGTCAAGACGGTGGAGGCTCCCGCAGCGGCTGCTGCTGAAGTCGCGGCTCCTGCAAAGAAAGACGAGCCTCGTCGGGTTGAAGCGCCTGCGCGAAGTGAGTCTCGGCCCCGCGCGATGCCGGTCCCCATCGAGCCGCCCGCGCGCTCAGGGAACAAAGGCACGCTGGTTGGTGGCGTCGTCGTTGTCGCGGGCCTTGCCGTCGGAGCGATGTATTTCCTGGGGGGAAATGGATCGAGCAGCACGGTGACTCCGCCTCCCGCTCAGCCGACGCAAGCAGTGGTTCCGCCGCCGGTTAGTCCGTCGCCCGTTCAGCCAGTCGCTCCGGCTGCGCAGGTTCCATCGACGCCGGCGCAAGCTCCAGCGGCGACGGCTCCTGCTACACCGTCTCCGGCTCCAGTGGAGCCTGTGGCTGCCCAGCCAGCGGTGGCCCAGCCCGTCGCTGCTCAGCCGGTCGCTACCCAGCCAGTCGTCGCAAAGCCTGCTGCGGAGCCGGTGGCTGCGAAGCCGTCTGTGGAGCCTTCGGTAGAAAAGAGTGCGCCCGTCGAAGCGGCTGTGACGACCAGTCGTCCGAAGCCGGAAGAGCCTGCGAAAGCGGCTCCTGCGGAACCGACGGCAGCCAAAGAAGTGGAAAAGCCTGCGAAGGCCGAAAAGCCTGTGAAGGCCGAAAAGCCCGCGCCTGCAAAGGCTGAGCCTGTCGCGAAGACGGAAAAGCCCGCGCCTGCAAAGGCTGAGCCTGTCGCGAAGACGGAAAAGCCCGCGAAGGTGGAAAAGCCTGCGAAGGCCGAGCCCGCTGCCAAGGCTGAGCCTGCCGCGAAGCCGGAAAAGACCGAGAAGCAGCCAGCGAAGTCCAAGAAGGACGAGAGCTGGATCGACCCGTTTGCACAGTAACGAGCCACTTGGGAAGCCCGAAGGGAGCAAGATGCGCAAGAAAACTCTCCTCTCAGCCACTGCGGTTGCCCTGCTGGCGATGTCCTTTCCCATCCAGAGCGAATGGCTGGAAGTGATCGGTTGTCGTCAGGCCTCAGCTCAGGAGGAAGATCCTGAGATCACCGCCGAGGCGAAGAAGCACTACAAGCTCGGTCAGGACGCGTACACCGAAGGCAAGTACGACCTGGCGATCAAAGAACTGAAGCGCGCGTACGTGCTCAAGCGCATCCCGGCCATCTTGGTCAACATCGCGATGACCTATCGCAAGACCAAAGACTACGAGATGGCCATCTACTTCTATAAGAAGTTCCTCACGGATGCTCCGGCGGATGACAAGCAGCGTCCGAGCATTGACGTAGCGATTGGCGAAGTGGAAAAAGAGCGCACGGCGGCGAGTCAGCCTCAGCAATTGGCTCCGGCCAAGCCTGCGGTCGAGCTGGCCAAGCCTGCGGTGGAAGCCGCCAAGCCCGCAGTCGAAGCGGTCAAGCAAGCCGAGCCTGCGGTCAAGCCAGCGGTCGAAGCCGCCAAGCCAGCGGTGGAAGCGGCGAAGTCTGTAGCTCCAGCGGGAGATGCCGCGAGCGCGGATCCGGCACAAGCGGCTCAGCAAGTGGCAGCGACGGCGGACAAGGCACAGAGCGACTGGGCTCATACGCCGGTGGATGCGGCGCCTCCGAATCAGCCGGTCGATATTCGCGTGCAGATGCCGGTCATGAAGGGCGTCAAGGTGAAGGTCTACTTCCGCAAGGAAGGTCAGGCGAACTTCGACAGCCTGGAGCTGAAGCGCCGAGGCAACGAAAAGGTCGCTCGCATTCCGGGCGATGTCGCGCAGGGCAAGGCGTTTCAGTACTACATCGAAGCCAAAGATCCCGCCGGAACGGTCATCAAGTCGATTGGCAACGAGCTGAGCCCGAACCTGGTGCTGATCGATCCGACGGCGCGTCCGCAGATGATTGGCGCGGAAGTGCAGGGCGATGGCGCCGATGACGATGAGATCGCGAAGCGGACGAAGACGGGTCCGACGCGAGACATTGAAAACGAGCAAGCGACGTTCGACCTGGGCGCGCAGGAAAAAGCGATGGCTCGGCTGCGTCAGCAGATGCGAGACAAAGCGCGCGGTGGTGGCAAGTCGGGTGGCAAGCCGCTCCTGGGTCCGATGGGCTGGGGCGGAGCCGTCGCTGCGGTGCTGGGACTTGGCGGACTGGGCGCGGGAGGCGCGTTCCTGGGTCTGGCTGCGTCGAATGCGCAGCTTGTGAGCGGTGACTCGGCGTGCGAGACCAAGGTCAAGGTAAACGGCGTGGCGCAGTGCCCGCACTTTGGTCCAAATGACGATCCCACGCTGTCGCGAACGCTCAAGCCTGCGACGTCGGACTACGAAGCCAAGGGTCTGATGTACGACAAGGTTGGCATTGCCATGACGACGGTGGGCGGTGTGCTGCTCGCCGGTGGTGGTGCGCTGTTGACCTATGACCTGATCAAGCGCTACGGCAAGGAAAAGCCAGCGGCGCCCAAGACCCGCAAGGTCAAAAAGGTCATCGAAGTCGAGGAGCCCGCCACCTCGTGGTTTGTCGCTCCAGTCGTCAGCCCCGGTAGCGTCGGGGTGGTTTCGCTCTTTACCTACTAGGGCTTGTGGGAGGGTTTCTGATGCGTCTGTCGAAGATTCTGACCGCCGTGGTGCTGCTATCGGCTGCTTGTTATAAGCCGACCTACAGCAGCGACGAAGACATGGGAAAAGCCTTCCGCTGCTACGCAACCGACAAGCCGGCTTGTCCCGGTAGTCTGGTGTGCTGCGTCGGAGCGCTGTGTGGTGATGCGCTGATCGATCCGGTGTCGGGCGGTCCGCTGAAGGGCAATGATGGCAATCCGCTCGAAGGCTCGTGCGTTCCTCCGCGTGCGCCGGAAGATCTGACCGTCACGCCGTCGACGTACTGGGACTTTGGCGTCAAGGGCAGTTACTACACCGGGCTTGCCAACGATCCGCTGCTGACGGGCAAAGACCCGGACACGGGCAAGTGGCGCTGCAAGCGCGATGATCAGAACCCGGACCCGGCGGCAGAGATCAAGCGCATGTTCGAACCAAACGACATGCCGGATCAGGCGGTGAGCCTGAGCAATCCGCTGCCGATCGATCCGACGCCGACGCAAGGAAGCGCGTATGAGATCTGCCCGGATCAGAGCGCTCCGAGTGTGCCGGATGTCGACGTGTTCAAGTTCAAGCTGTCGCAGCCGACCAAGGTGCTGGTGCGCCTGACGTACAAGGTCAGCTACGGAGATCTCGATGTGGCGCTGTTCCGCATCGTGAAAGACGACACGACGGGCGAGATGAAGCCGCAGCGCGTGGTCGCCGATTTGACGGCGGTGGACAATGCCTGCCTCGAAGCGCCGAGCCTGCCGACTGGTCAGTATTACGTTGTGGTGCGCGGTACGAACTCGCCGGAAAAGCCGTCGACGTATTCGATGAACAACTACAACATTCGCGTCTACGGCGTGCAGTCTTCGGGCGAGTCGTGCGTCGCCAAGAAAGACGGCGGAGTGTAGTCTCCGCGCGTTTTCCGCTCGCTTCCCCTTCCAACCAACGACGCCGAGGAAGTTCACTTTCTCGGCGGTGAGAGTGACGACGATGCAGACTTCAGCGCGTCGAGCGATGACGCTTACGCAGAAGATTCTGGCTGCTCATGCAATTGGGCTGCCGAGGCCGTGGGTCCAAGCTGGTGACATCCTCCGCGTGCGGGTGGACTGGACGATTGCCAGTGAGCTTGCGTGGAACGGCATGGACAAGACCTACGATGCGCTGGGTCGTCCGCCGCTGCACAATCCTGAGCGGTTCTTTCTGGCGGTCGATCACACGGTGGATCCGACGACGCTGCGCAGCGATGTGCGAGCGCAGAAGCTGGTGCAGCTGTCGCGAAACTTCGCCAAAGAGCGCAAGCTTCGGCACTTTTACGACGCGAACCAGACGATCCTGCACACCAAGTTCTATCGAGACTTGCTGCTGCCGGGTCAGGTGGTGATTGGCGCGGACTCGCATTCGTCGTCGCATGGTGGACTG